>JAAELP010000099.1 GCA_024226535.1 Planctomycetota bacterium
CTACCCGCAACGCGTCCCTGCGTGCTTCACCCATTGGGTTCCTCGCTTATTCGGTGCTTCGAGGTGCAGACTCACCGCAATCTACAGGGTGAACGCCATGTCGGTTGTTCAAGAACGCCGAGGTCATCTGGGAAATGCGGGCTACAACATCGACGCGGGCTTGCTCTCGTCGGTTGTGGTGCTGGGCGCCTTCCGTGAGGCGTCCGCGGCATGCGACGACGATCTCCCGCAGGAGATCTGGCTGACGGGGGTCGTACGCGACTTCCAGGAGCGGACGCACGCCGACGGCCACCCCGACTTCGAGCAGTTGCCCGCACACGGGTTCGGGCAGTACAGCGGCAACGTCGCCTACCTGCTGGGTGGCGACGGGAAGCCGATGTTCACCGGGCTCGGGCACAAGATCTCCGAACCGGCGCGGGACGCGTCGGGACGGCCGATCGCTCCACACCTCGCCAACAAGCGGTGCGGCGTGGCGGTGCCCGTGTCGGACTGCGTCGTTCTCGAGGACAGCGACGGCGTCGACGCCTACGAGATCTGCCTGGTCACGGCGGAGTTCAACGTGGACGGCTCGAGTACCTGGGCCTATCACGTGCGCGAGCTTCCCGGTGGCAAGGACCTGAGCCACTGGAACCTCAAGCTCGATTCGACGCACACCGTCCTCAGCGGCACCACGTCGGGGTACGAGGTCGGGATCGATGGCTCCACCGGGTTCTACGGGATCAAGTGGGACGTCGATGAGGACTTCAGCGAAGGCGACTTCACGATCGTCCTCGACGCTCACTACGCGGCGGAGACGGGCCCGGCCTGCGTCCTCGCCAAGGGTGGTCACACCCCGGACACGGGGCCGATGACCGCACCCTCGACCATGATCTCGTCGGCGCCGAGCCCCCTCGACGGCGGCCCCGGACTCGTGGACGACCCGAGCCTCGGCGACACGCCGGCGGTGGTGGCGTACTCGGACCCCGGTGCCATCCAGTCCGAGGACACGTTCAACCAGTGGTATCGGGACGTGCTCGGGGTGAATGCCTCGGCACCGCTCACGCTCCGCTTCGAGCGTGGCGCCGACGGCGTGTACGTCTTCGACGACGCGACGGACCCGCTGTACGCGCCGTTGGGCGGCTTCTTCCCCATCGAGGGGCGGCTCTTCGGCAACCCCGGCGGGAGTCCCGACCGGAACTTCCACTTCACCTACGAGTTGAATGCCCAGTTCACCTACCGGGAGGCGTGCAACCAGTTCTTCCGGTTCGTCGGGGACGATGACGTCTGGGTGTTCATCGACGGAAAGCTCGTGATCGACCTTGGCGGCTGCCACGGGGCGAGCGAGCAGTTCGTCGAGTTGAACCGCCTCTGCCTCGAGGACGGTCAGACCTACACGCTCGACTTCTTCTTCGCCGAGCGTCACCGGAACCAGTGCAACGTCCGGATCGAGACGAACCTCGGGCTCGCTCCCGGACCGGACAATGAGCTTCCGACCATGACCGCGGCGTTCGACTGAGCACCGTGATGCAGGACACCGGCGGGGCGCGAGAGCGGCGCCGGGGTGCCTGCCTGGGATCGAACGACAAGCAAGACAGGCTCGACGGGACGCCTTCGTGTGAGCACGAAGGTCGTTTGCGTTTTGGGGCGCTGTACGCATCCACGAGCGGCGATGGGTTTGGCCAGACCGCATGATCGGACCCGCTTAACCGGGCCCCGTGGCTTTCCTCGTCTTCCGACTTCACCCGGACCCCCGGAATCGTAGTTTTCGGGTGTTCGCGACCCTGGAGTGCAGGAAGGAATCCGAGCATGAGCTTGACCGCGCAGTTTGCCCTGACCTCGACCATGAGCCTCATCGTCGCCGCCGGCCCCGGCGGCATGAGCGGCGGGGAGGACCATCGGCAAGGCCCTCGCGGCCAGGACCTGGGTGGCCTCGTCTCCCAACCCCAGCCGCAGGCGCCCCCGGTGATGCCCGAGGAAGTCCGCGTGATGGGGATCGTCCGCGACTTCAACGAGGCGACCGCCGCCGATGGACACCCGGACTTCGAGCACCGCCCCGAGCACGGCTTCGGCCTGTACGTGGGCAACGTCCTGCCGGCCCTCGGCTCCGACAGCAAGCCCGTGTTCACCGGCCAGGGACACAAGATCACCGAGCCGTGGCGTGACCCCGACGGCCGGGCGATCTGCTACCGCATGTTCCGCCCCAGCCAGGGTGACACCCCGGGTGTCCTCGGCCAGGCGGACGCCGGCGCGATCACCTCCGCCGCGTCGTTCAACCAGTGGTACAGGGACGAGCCCGGCGTGAACCTGTCGGCGCTGCTGCCGATCACGTTCCACCTCCAGGAGGACGGCACGTACGTCTTCGACGACACGCTGGATCCCGAGTACCAGGCCCGCGGCGGCTTCTTCCCGATCGACGACGAGCTGTACGGGAACTCCGGTGGAACGCCCGACCACAACTTCCACTTCACCTTCGAGCTGGCGATGGAATTCGACTACAGCGCCGGCGCCGAGCAGTTCTTCCGGTTCATCGGCGACGACGACGTGTGGGTCTTCATCGACGGCAAGCTGGTCATCGATCTCGGTGGCGTGCACTCGGCGATGGAGCAGCACGTCGAGCTGAACCGGCTGGAGCTGACCGACGGCGAGCGGTACCCGATTCACTTCTTCTTCGCCGAGCGTCACCGCACCGAGTCGAACTTCCGCATCGAGACCAACATCCCGCTGGCGACCGGTGGCATCTCCGCGGTCACCAAGGCCTACGACTGAGTGCTGGATGACGGGCGGGCGCCTCCGCGATCCGCCCCGTGAAGAGAGCATGACTCAGCCGGCCCGGCGCACCCTCCTAGCGCCGGGCCGGTTTTCGCACGCCCCGCCGGCCGTTACACTCCGGGCATGACGAGCGAAACCAAAGTCGGCGATCCGGTTCTCCCGGATGCGAAGATGTCCCTGGTCAAGCCCAAGGAGCCGGTCACCGGCAAGGTGGTCTCCACGCGGGTCTGCCTGCGCGGCAAGTCCAACAGCTACATCCGCCACGTGGCGATCGACGTGTCAGGCACGCCCCTGGCGGGGAACTTCCGCGTCGGGCAGTCCTTCGGCGTGGTCGCCCCGGGCGTGGATGCCGACGGCAAGCCGCACAAGGTGAGGCTCTACTCGATCGCCTCGCCCAGCCAGGGCGAGGACGGTCACGGCAACGTCCTGTCCACCACGCCGAAGCGCGTGATCGAGGAGTGGGCGCCGCAGAAGGAAGGCGACGATCCGAATCGGCACGAGCTGTTCCTCGGCGTCTGCTCCAACTACATCTGCGATCTGCGCGAGGGCGACGAGGTGCAGGTCACGGGGCCCAACGGCAAGAGCTTCCTGCTCCCGGCGGATCCGAACGAGCACGACTACCTGTTCGTGGCTACCGGCACCGGGATCGCGCCGTTCCGCGGCATGGTCATGGAGATGCTCGACGCTCCCGGCGGATGCACGAGTCGCATCGACCTGGTCATGGGCGCGCCGTACACGACCGACCTGCTGTACGACGACCTGTTCCGCGACTACGCCGAGCGCTTCGACAACTTCACGTACCACACGGCCATCAGCCGCGAGTCGGGAGCGCCCGGCGAAAACCACCGCGGGATCTACGTGGATGCGATGATCGATCGCATGATGGATTCCACGTTCCGCGACCTGCTCGAGAACCCACGGACGCTCGTCTACGTCTGCGGTCTCGCCGGCATGCAGGTCGGCCTGTTCAAGGTGCTCGCCCGCAACGGCGTCGGCGACGGCTACCTGAACATCAAGGACGAGGAGATGGCCGCGATGTCCCCGGACGACTGGCCGTGGGACAAGATCAAGCGGTACGTGCGCTCGACGAAGCGGTGCATGCTCGAGGTGTACTGAGCTACTCCTCGGGAAGATCGAACCCCATCGTCACCGCGGTCGGCACGATCGGGTACTGCATGCGGAGCCGGTAGGCGTCGAACTCCTCGGCGTCCTGGCCGACACGCTCGAGCACGTGCCGCGCCATCTCCGGGTAGCGGGGCACGTCGGGCGTCCGCAGGACCGACGAACCGCGGCCGAGGTAGTCCACCGTCAGGCCGACGGGCAGCCGGTACTTCTCCAGACGCGTTCGCGACGAGCGGACCTCGTGGTGCACCTCGCTGTAGATGTTCGCCTGCGGGTGGAGTCGATCGAAGAGCGACGCGTGCACGAGCAGGTCGTGAATGAGCACCTTCGACGGCGTGCGGACGTGCACGTTCAGGTTGGCGACGGGGTCGTCGTCGGTTCGGTACGCGCGGCCCGCGTTGCGGAACGGTTCGCCGCAGAAGATGAACGTCATCGCCCCGGTGTCACCGACCGGCCCCTCCGCCAGCTCCACCTCGATGAAGCCCGACGGCGAGCGCACGGTCTGGAGCGCCGACGGCGGCTCCGTGCAGAACTCGGTGAGCAGCGGCACCGGCGTGTTCTCGATCGACGCGTCGGAGTGAGGCTCGTCGCTGTCGCCGACGAACCCGAGGCGCGCGACGACCCACGCGACCTTCGGCCGCAACCGGCGTAGCTCGATGAGCCCCCCCACCAGCGCGATGTCCAGGCGGCCCGGCTCCTTCGAGGGGTACACGATGTTCGTGGAAAGCTGCGTGCGCGCCTGCACGCCCCACGTGTAGCTGTTGCCGCGGAACGCGGCGCGGCGATGGTTGAACTCGGACTGATCCGACGACTCCTCGGCGATGCCGCGGGCCATCATCTCGAACGACCCGCGGTCGCCGGCGTGGACCTCGATGAGCCGGTCGAAGCGACGCATCGCCGCCCGCGCGCGATCGAGCAGGTCGTCGGACGCGCCGCGCCGGGAGGCGGCCGTCAGGAAGATCTCGACGCCCGCGGCGCCGGGGATGTGCTCCACCGCCGCGAGCGGATCGCGTGCCTGGACGACCTTGGAGATCTTCCAGCCCAGCTTCTTGTCGATGGTGAGGATCCGGCACAGCTCCGCGGGCCGGGGAATGCCGCCCGCGGCCGCCTCGACGATGTCCGCGAGGGCGTCGGCCACGCTGCGCAGCGTGGCCCGGGCGTCCTCGTCGAAAGAGCCGCTCGTCGGGTTGGTCGGTGCCGAGGTCAGGCCTTGGTCCCCACGTTTCGAATCCCGGATGATCCTGGCGTTACGCAGTATACGGCCGGGGCGCCGACACGTAACTCCATCACAATAAGGAAGATAGCACGTCCAGGAGTACTTGGCATCAGATTTGGAGAAGTTTCTGGAAACGACTACCCCCCTTTTTAGGGGCGCGGTAGGATGGCGGCGCCCAGGGCCAGTGACGGCCCGCCGAGTCCGCATGGCTGCGTCCGCAAGGCCCCAACGAGGCGGAAGAAATGAACGGGACCGAGGAAGTCGGAGGTGGCGCGGCCCGAAGGACGGACGCGCGGGGAACACCCGGAACCCATCACGAGCGGCACGCGGCGGTCGAGGACCCTCGCGTCATGTGGGACACCCACACGCGGCACCAGCCGCGACGCTCCGTGGCCATGCCGTCGAACGGCGCATCCGAGCGGGACGCGCAAACCGGCGGGAAAGGAGCGCGGTGACATGCGCGTGCGCAGTCAACGACCGACCGTCCGGATCATCACGGCGATGTTGCTCGCGGCGCTGCTCGGCGCCCCGGCGGCCCTCGCGACCACCGGAGATCCGGTGCCGATCCCACCCGGCGAGATCCTCCCGATCAACCTGTGCGGCACCCTGCGGAACGACGTGGATGACGGGTGCTGGTACTTCGAGACGCACAACGGCGGCGTCTACACGATCGAGTTCACCGGCAGCTTCGGGCACGGCGATCGCGTGTGCGTGCTCGGCCAGGCCGTCTCGACCGCGGACTGCGTCCTCAGTTGCGCCGGCGCCGCCATCGGCTGCATCATCAACAACTCGATCAGCGCGGGCTTCGTCGGTCCGGGCACGGTGCAGTTCGGCGCTCAGATCTGCCCGCGGCTCGTCGCCGACAGCGGCGGGTCGTACGAGTTGGACAACCTCGGCGCGTTCGGCAGCGGGTCGCGCGTCTTCGTCACCGGGCGTCTCCAGGCCCTGTCGGACATCTGTCCGACCGTCGAGGAGCCCGCCATCGTGAACAACACGATCGAACCCTACTTCGAGGGGTGCGCGACCGTGGCCCCGGGACCGCAAGGTTGCACGACGCTCGTGGCTGAGGACGAGTCCTACTACGTCATCGGCGACCTCGGCGGCGCCGGGCTCGGTGACGAGGTCGACGTCGCGGGCGTGGTCATCCCCGAGTCGTCGGTGTGCGCGCCGGCGGTCGGGCCCGCCCTGATCGTCATGGGCACGGGAGCGTGCGAGCCGTTCCCCGACGTGCCCGGCGACGTCAACGGCGACGGCCAGGTGAACTTCGGCGACATCCTCGTGGTCGTCGGGCAGTGGGGTACGTGCGTGAACCTCTGTCCGGCCGACGTGAACAACGACGGGGGCGTGAACTTCTCCGACATCCTCTTCATCCTTGCCCACTGGTCGGGCTGACCAGTCGGCCAACGTTCTGCTGCGTCCGGGGCGCCGAGGACCCTTCCCCACCTCCCCTCGGTCCGGTCGCAGCATTTTCAGACCCCCGCGAAGCGGGCGCCCTCCGGGGGCGCCCGCTTCGTTCGTCCAGCCCTGAACGAGTCGGTATCCTGTGTGCCGTTGCTCCCCGGGAGAAAGGACACGCACATGCCCCGCTCACTGATCCGCATCGGCCTGCTGACCCTGCTCGCGGCTGCCTTCCTCGGAGGCTGCAAGGGCGCGACCGCCAGCGGCAACGAGTTCGTGATCCGCGCCGATCGGAAGCTCGCGGCCACCCTGCCCGGCGACATCAGCGTGGTGCATCCCGCCGCCCGCCGCGTGCTCGAGGAGGACATGCTCTTCGAGGTCACGGACGACGCGGTGGACGCGCGCGAGGGCATCCTCCGGGCCCGAACCGCACGCAACAACACGGTTCGCGTCGAGACCTACCGGTGGGGCGAGAACTCGACGCACGTGCTGGTGTTCGTGGGACCGTTCGGCGATCGCGATGCGCAGGCGGAGGTGTACGAGGCGCTCGTGAACCGCGTGGGGTACTGAGAGACGCGCGCCCCGCGGCCCCGACGATCCATACGGCTTGCCTATCTTCGCACGCACTTCGTGCGATGAGCGGGGATGTTGCGCGGCCCCGGCACGTAGAGCGTGGTAGCAAGGCCGATGTCGGCCGGCTCGAAAGGACCCCACCATGCGACACGCGATGACGATGATGCTCACCTCGGCGCTCGGCCTGATGCTTCTGGGAGCGCCGGCCCAGGGCCAGGACACCACGACGACCGATGATGCGATGCTCCGAGGCCCGAAGATCGAACAGAAGGCCAGGGGCGACCGGCCCAGGCACGGCCGGAGACACGCCCGGGGCGAAGCCCGGGGCCAGCGGCTCTTCGAGAAGCTCAACGCCACCGATGAGCAGAAGACGGCGATCAGGCAGCTTCGCGAGCAGATGCGCAGCGAGATGCGGAAGGTGCACGGCGAGAAGCGGCCCGGCCGCGAGGCAAACACCGGCGGTCGGAAGGGCCGCGGCGAGAATGCCCGCGGGAAAGGCCTCGGCGAGAACGCCGGCCGCAAGGGTCGTGGCGCGCGGCGCTCCGGACGCGGGCCACAGCTCACCGAAGAGCAACGCGCCCAGATGAAGACCATTCGCGACGCCTTCCACCGTGACGTCCGCATGCTCCTCGATGCAGACCAGCAGGTGGCGTTCGACGAGATGACGGCGCAGCGCGAGAAGGCCGGGCGCCGCGGCGGCCGGCGTGGCGCGAGACGCGGCGGTGAGCGCGACGGCATGGGCGACGGCATGGGCCGCGGTCGGCGCGGAGGCCGACGCGGCGGCGCTCACCGCGAGCGCATGCTCGAGCGGTTCGACGCCAACGGCGACGGCACGCTCGACGAAGCCGAACGCGAGGCCGCCCACCAGGAGCGTCAGCGACGCCGCGGCGACCGCGAGCCGACCATCTGACCCGCATCCATCCGAACACTCCCCTGACGAGCCCGGCCCCGCGCCGGGCTCGTCGTCGTTCGCAGCCATTCGTTTCCGCTCCCCGGAGGGCTCTTTCGCCGGGATCTGCAACATCGCCGCGGCGATTCCCTGCAACACACCGTTGACACCCCACGACACCTGTAGTAGGTTGCGACCGCGAACCTACGACACGTGTAGTAGGATCGACAGGATGGACCGCTCGCCCGGAGCCCGCATGCCCCCGCACGAGTCCGATCTCGGAACCGCGGAACTGGAGGTCCTCCGGACCCTCTGGGATCACGGCCCCGCGACCGTCCGGGAGGTCATGAACCAGCTCCACGAGGCGGGTCGCAAGGTCGCGTACACCACCGTCCTCACCTTCCTCACGCGTCTGGAGCAGAAGGGCTTCGTCCGGAGCGACAAGTCCGGCCTCGCGTACGTCTACCGCCCCAAGGTCACACGCGAGAAGGTCTCCAGCTCACGCCTCAAGTCGCTCATCCGCGAACTCTACGACGGCGCCGCCGCACCGCTGATCCTCCAGCTCGTGCGCGAGGAGCGTCTCAGCTCCGACGAAGTCGCCGAGCTTCAGAAGCTCATCGACGAGTTGGACACGCCGCGCCCCCGCCGAAAGGGGCGATCATGACCGAGCTGCCGATCGATCAGCTCTGGCGGTTCGCCCTGGCGGCCATCCCCGTCGCGGCGGCAGCGGCCCTTCTCTGCCGGCTCTTCCCCTGCCGACCGAGCACGCGCCACGCGATTCTTGTCACCGTGCTGGGGTTGCTCATCCTTGCGCCGTTCCTCCCGCAGATCACGCCACCGGCGCTGGAGACGGTGATCGGAATGGCGAGCACGGGCACGGAAGCGGACACGGTCACGGACGCGGGCACGGTCACGGACGCGGTCACGGACACGGTCACGGACACGGACGCGGCCTTGCCTTCGGCAAGACCACGGCACCCAGTCGTCACGATTCCAACCGCGCCCACGATCCCAACTGCGCGTTCCACGATCCCAACCACCGGTGCCGTGGCTCCAATCCCGGGTGCCGTGGTCTTGGCGCAGCCAAGGCCGCGTCCCCCCGCCACCGACACGCACCCGCGCACCACCCCACCCCCCGCCGAGATCGCCACCGTCGGCCTCTGGGTCGCCCGTCTTCGCGACGTCCGCGACGCCGTCATGACGCTTCCGCCCATACCGACGACCGTCTGGGGCGGTGGCGCGGTCCTCGTCATCATCATGCTCGTCGGCCGGGTGATCGTCTTCCGCCGATTGCTGGCCACGGCGACGGCCGCCGACCCGGCCACGGTGCGGCTCGTCAGCGACGGAGCCGCCTCGTTGAACCTGACCCGCGCGCCGGTGACCCGGTTCGTCGAAGAGCACATCTCACCGCTCGTCTGGTGCGGCGCGCAGCCGTGCCTCATCCTCCCGCGCGGATTGTGGAGCCGGCTCGACGACACCGGACGCCGCGCGGTCGTCCTGCACGAACTCGCCCACCTGCGACGCCGCGATCACTGGGTCTGCTGGCTCGCCGCGATCGTCGGCTGCCTCTACTGGTGGCACCCCGTCGTCTGGTGGCTGCGTCGCCGCATCCGCGAGGAAGCGGACCTCTGCTGCGACGCGTGGGTGACCACCCTGTTGCCCGACGCGCGTCGCGCGTACGCGACGGCGCTGCTCGAAACGAAGAAGTACACGAGCGTTCAGCCATCGACGGAGTTCGCCGTCGGGCTCGGCGTCTCGACCGTACGCGCCCGGAGATTCTCAAGGAGACTCACGATGGTCATGTCCAAGCAGATCGCACCGAGGCTCACCATCGGCGGCATCCTGCTCGCGAGCGTGCTCGCCGTCGGCGGATGGCTCGCCGCGCCCGCGCTCGCGTGCCCTCCCGCCGATGCGAAGACGGCGAAGGTCCCCAAGGCCCGCACGTTCTACAAGCTCGAGAAGGCCAAGCCGCGCACGGCCCCAGCCGCGGATGACACCAGCACCTTTGAGCGGTTCATGCGCAACCGCCCGCCGGCCGGTGAGCCCGACGCATCCCTCCAGGAGCGCCTGGAGCGCATCGAGAAGCTCATGGACAAGCTCCGGCAGAACCTCGGGACCGGCGGCCTCAGCCGCATCATCAAGGAAGGCGGAGCGATCGACACCAACGCGCTCGGAGCCTACATCGGCAAGCAGCGCTCCCTGGTCACCGACGCCCAGTCGGCGTACCGCGCCGCGCTCTCGGCGATCGGGAGCGCCCGCGGCGTTCCCGATGTCACCACCGTCACCGTCGGCACCGCCGACTGCGACCAGCAGGTGACGCGCTCCTACACCCTCTCCAAGCGCAAGCTCGACGCGCTCACGGAGCTCATGGTCCGCTCGGACGTGCCGATCTACGTCACGCCGCACGACGATCGGATCGACGTTCACGCCACGCCGCCGCAGCACATGGTGTTCCGCGTGTTCGTGGACATGATCGACGGCGACAAGGGCGAGCATGACTTCACGGTCGCCGACGGCAAGCGAGAGGCGCTGACCGCGCTGATGATCGACTCCGACGTACCCACGAAGATCCGACCCTCCGATGACGGCATCACCATCGTCGGTTCCGCTCTCGAGCAACGTATCTTCGGCGCGTTCGTGGACATGATCAGCGGCAAGACGAACGCTCCGCGCGCCGTGGGCTGGACCACCGCGCCGAAGATCGCCGAGGCCGTCACCGCCGCCCAGGCAGCGGGGAGCATCGCCGGGAACCACCAGATCGCCACGCGTCGCGCGGAGTTCGAGTCGCTTCGCGCGAACCTGCACACGCTGGAGCGGCTCATGCGTCAACGCGAGCGCCGCGCCGAGGACCTGATGGAGCAGGCCGAGCGTGTCGCCGACGAGGCCGAGCGGATCGAGGACGAGGCGGATCGCCTCGAGGATGAGTGCGACGAGGCCGAGGGCCAGACGCGGCTCCGGGCGGTGCAGCGTCTCAACCAGCTCCTGCTCAACGTGCGGCAGTTGGAGAATCAGTGCCGCTACCTCGAAGCCCAGGCGCACGCGGTGGAGGTGGAGAACGAGTCGACCGAGGAGCAGGCGGAGGCCCTCGAGACACGGATGGAGCGCATCGAGCAGCTCATCGAGGAGCTGATGGAGAAGCGTGAGCAGACGCGGAAGACCCGCCGGACCCCCGGCGGCGGAGGCACCGCGCGATGAGCGGCGGGTGGCGATGACGACGTCGTAGGACCGGTGCGGGCGCTTCCGACGGCCCCGGACGCCCGCGCCGGTTTCCTGCCAGCGTGCGGATCGCACGGTATCTACCATGGTGGACGCGACCGAACCGCCGGTGGGTTCTTGGCGGTCGGCTCGCACGGACCGGAGCCCTCGAGCCCGGGGAGACCAGTTGATGACCCCACGCCACTTCTCATGCGTGTTCGTGGCCGCCTGCGCCGCGTTGATCTTCTCCACGGCCTCGGCCACGGCCTCGGCCTCGGCCGACGGTGGCATCGACGAGACCGCCGCGCTGGCCGCCGGCAACGGCCTGCTCAACCGCGGGCTCTACGACCTCGCCGCCACTGAGTACGAGCGCTTCATCGCGTGGCATGCCGACCACCCCAAGATCGCCGAGGCGCGGTACGGATTCGGCGTGTGCCTCTATCACCTCCGGCGCTACGACGAAGCCATCGTGAACCTCGAGCAGCTCCCCGCGGATCACGCCTACGCGGCCGAGGCCACAACCGTCCTCGGCCAGTGCAAGCTGAACCTCGGTCGCTACACGCAGGCAGCCGACGCGCTCGAGATCGTGGTCGTCTCGCACCGCGCTCACGAGCTCTTCGACGACGCCGCCGCGCTCCAGGCCGAGGCGCTGTATCTCGCCGGCGCTCACGATCGCGTCGGCCGGCCCGCGCAGCTTCTCGCGGACGGAGCGCCGAACAGCCCGCGCCGCGAGCGTGTCGAGCTGATCTGGTGCCTGTCCGACATCGCGCGCGGCGATTACCGCGCCGCGAGCGGCCGCCTGCGCGAGATGCAGCAGCGCTTCCCCGACGGCGCCCACGCGGATCAGACCGCCCTGCTGCTCGCGCAATCCCTGCACCACCTCCGCGACCTGCCCGCGGCCCTCGACGTCTATCGCTCCGTCGCGCGCGTCGCCCGCGACGAGTACGTGCCCGACGCGTTGTACGGCCTCGCCACCGTGCTCTACGATCAGAAGCAGATCGCGCCCGCCGGAGACGTGCTCGACGAACTGCTCGAGCGCTTCCCCGACGACGAGCGCGCCCGCCCCGCCGCCCTGCTCCGCGGCCGGGTCTGGCTCGACCAGAAGAAGTACGACCCGGCCGTGAAGATCTTCGATCGCGCGCTCGCCGCCGGCGGCCCGTACCTCGACGAGGCGACCTACTGGCGGGCCAAGTGCGATCTCCGCCGAGACGACCCGGCGGAGGCCGCGCGGCGTCTCACCGGCGCGGTCGAGCGGTTCCCGAAGAGCCGGCTCATGCCCGAGATGCTCTACGACCTCGCCGTCGCCCTCACCCGGAGCGAGGCGCCGGCCGAGGCGGTCGCCACCCTCGAGCGTTTGCTTACGCAGTACGTCCGACACGCGCTCGCCGTGGACGCGCTGCACCTGCTGGCCCTCGCCGAGCACGATCGCGAGCGCTGGGAAGAAAGCTCGACGCACTGCCGCGCGTTCCTTCAGAAGCACGGGGGGCATCAACTCGCGTCGTCGGCCGCCTTTCTGCACGCCGAGAACGCCTATCGCGCGGGCACCTACGAGGACGCCATCGATCGCTACCGCACATACCTCGACACCTACCCCGGCGCGGCCCGGCGCGAAGCGGCCACGTTCCGCCTCGGCATGACGCTGTACCGCCTCGATCGGCACGACGCTTCCACCGCGTTGCTCGAGGCGGTCACCGGCGGCAACGGAACACCGGACGAGTTCCACCCGGCCCTGCTCGCGCTCGGCGACCTCTACTTCCAGGATGGTCGCTGGGCCGAGGCGCGCCGCCTCTTCAGCCGGTATCTCGACGGAAACGCCGACGCCCCGGGCGCCGACGACGCCCTGCTCAAGCTCGGCCTCACCCATCACCGCGAGGGCCATCCCGACGCGGCGATCCCGTACTACGAGACGCTCATCGAAACGATGCCGTCGAGCCCGCACCACGTGCAGGCGAGGTTCGAGCGCGGCCAGGCGCTCGTCGAGCTCGACCGCGCCGACGAATCCGTCGCGGACTTCGAGGCCGTCGTCGAAGCCTCCCCCGACTCGGCGCTCGCCCTGCACGCGTTGAACCACCTCGGCGCGATCGACGTCACCCGGCAGCGCTACGCCGAAGCCGCGCGGCGCTACGGGCGAGCCGCCGCGTTCGCGACCAGCGACGAGGCGATCGCCGCGGCGTTGCTACACCAGGGACGCGCGTTGATGTCGGCGCGGCAGTTCACGGAGGCCGGCGAGGCGTTGTCGAAGCTGCTCGTGCGTCCCGCGCGAATCACCGCCGCGCTGGAGGCGCGGGCGCGGCTCGGCATCTGTCTCGCCCGGCAGGACCGGCACGCGCCCGCGCTCGCCGCGATCGCCGAGGTCGACGTCACCGACGTCGCCGGCCTCGACCCGCAGCTCGCCGCCTCGCTCGCCTACGAGCAGGCCTGGTGCCTGCGGGCGCTCGACCGGCGCGACGAGGCGCGCGGGGCGTACCGGCGCATCCTCGCGCTGCCCGTGACCGGCGAGGTCACCCATCACGCCCGGCTGGAGCTGGCGGAGCTCGAAGCCGACGCCGGCCGGTACGCGGACGCGGCGGCGTTGCTTCGACCGATGGTCGACGCCGCCGGCGCCGACGCGCCGCCCGCCGATCTCGCCGCCGAGGCGATGTACCGTCTCGCCGTCTGCGCGTACCAGGTCGAGGACTTCGACGAGGCGGCGAGGCTGTTGGAGCGTTATCTTCAGGATCACGCCGACGGTGCGCTCGGCGCCTCGGCGTTCCTGCTCTGCGGCGAGTCGCTGTTCCGGATCGGGGCGCACCAGCGCGCGATCGCGTGGCTGGAGCGCGCGATCTCCGACTGCGTCGACGACGAGTCGTGCGGCTCGGCGCTGCTGCGACTCGGCGAGTGCCAGGCAACCCTCCAGCAATGGGCCAAGAGCGAGGCGGCGTTCACCGAACACCGGCGTCGTTACCCCGACTCCGGGCTGTGGTTCCAGTCACAGTTCGGGCTCGGCTGGGCGCAAGAGAACCAGGCACGCTACGACGACGCCATCGCCGCCTACGGCCCGGTCATCGCCCGCCACCAGGGGCCGACCGCGGCCCGAGCCCAGTTCCAGATCGGCGAGTGCCTCTTCGCAACGAAGAAGCACGCCGACGCGGTACGCGAGTTCCTCAAGGTGGACATCCTCTACGACTATCCGGAGTGGAGCGCGGCGGCCCTCTACGAGGCGGCGTCCTGTTTCCAGGTGCTCGGACGCAACAGCGACGCGCGAGCGCACCTCCAGCGTGTCGTGCAGGAACATGAAGGCAGCCGGTGGGCGGAGCTGGCCACCACGCGGCTCGCGCAGCCCACGGCCCCGCTGCTGCCCGGGCACTGAGAAAGGGAGACGAGAACGTGCTCGAACTGCTCGACACCATCGGCGCGATGCTGACGACCGCCCCCGCGGGCGACGCCGCCGGCGCGGCCGAGGCCGCCGAGGCGGTGCGCATCGACTCCGTCTTCGACTTCGTCATGAAGGGCGGGATCATGATGATCCCCATCGGCCTCTGCTCGCTCGTGACGCTGACCGTCGTCATCGAACGGCTCGTGAGCCTGCGGCGACGCCGCATCATTCCCGCCGGCTTCCTGCCCGGGTTGCAGAAGCGGCTCGATGGTGCCGGAGACCTCCCCGGCGCCCTCGCGTACTGCCGGAAGGACGGCAGCTCCGTCGCCCGCGTGTTCGAGGCCGGCATCCGACGGCTCGGCGGCCCCATCGACGTCGTCGAGCGCAACATCCAGGAGGCCGGACAACGCGAGGTGCTCGGCCTTCGAAAGCACCTGCGGGTGCTCTCGGTCATCGCCGCCGTCAGTCCCCTGCTCGGGCTTCTCGGCACCATCTTCGGCATGATCACCGCCTTCCAGACCGTGGCCACCGCCGCCGAGGCCCTCGGACGCACCGAGCTTCTCGCCAAGGGCATCTACGAGGCGATGATCACCACCGCCGCCGGCCTGATCGTCGCGATCCCGGCGCTCGTCTGCTACCACTGGCTTTCCGCGAAGGTCCAGAAGCTCGTCATGGAGATCGACGCCATGAGCTACGAGTTCGTCGAGGATCGCGCCACCGGCGGACCCCGGCGCGCCGCGGCAACGAAGCGCGCCGACGCGGCGGACGGTATCGGCGCGACCCGACCAAAGATGGCCACCTGATCGAGGATCACCCGATGATCAGGAACCCCGAGCCCGAGAATGGCGTCGCGGTGGAGCTGACACCGATCATCGACATGGTGTTCCTGCTCCTGATCTTCTTCCTCATCGCGACGACGTTCCACCAGACCGAGCGCGAGATGCAGATCGCGCTGCCCAGCGCCGCCGCCGCCTCGCCCATCTCCACCACGTTGCGCGAGATCATCATCAACGTCGATGCAGAGGGCAACATCGTCGTCAGCGGTCGCAGCGTCGAACCCGACGCCCTCGGCGCGATGATCACGGAGGCCGTCGCGAACAACCCCGAACAGAAGGTCACCGTCCGTGGCGACCGGAACACGAGCTACGCCAACATCGTGCGCGTGCTCGACGTGTGCAAGGGCAGCGGCATCCGCGAGCCGTACCTCGACACCGTGGTGATCGGCTCCGCGAGCCCATGAGGAAGCACCCCTTCCGCGCCGTCCTGATCGTCGCCGCCGCGCTCGCGGTGGTCGGGGCCGTGGCCGTGGCGTGGCACGTGCGCGAGCGTCATTCGAGCGTGTACACGGACGCGGATACGATCCGGCGTCCGACCGGCGCCACGTCGCCGCGCGACGTGCTCTGGCGCCCGGCGCGCCCACTCGACGGCGTCGTCAACACCGCGGGCGACGAGTACGAACCGCGCGTGACCGCCGACGGCCACACGCTCCTGTTCGTCCGCGGCAAGGCGGGCGAGAACGCCGACATCTGGTGGGCGACCCGCACGCCCGATGGCTGGAGCGATCCGGAGCCTCTGGCGGCGGTGAACACCCCCACCGACGAGTTGGGGCCCGAGCCGTCACTCGACGGCGGCACCCTCTACTTCTACAGCAACCGCGACGGCGGCCTGGGCGGCTACGACCTCTGGGTCACCCACCTCGTGGACGACGCGTGGCTCCCGCCCACCAACCTCGGGCCGCCCGTCAATACGTCGCACAACGAGTACGGCGCCACGATCACGCCCGACGGCAAGTCGCTGTACTTCGCGTCGAACCGGCCGGCGCCGGACGACGACGAAGCGACGCCGGACCCGGCCGCGTGGACGGCCACGGTGCGCGAGGACCTCGCTCAGCGCGATTACGACCTGTACCGCGCGGCCGTCACGCCGCGCGGCGTCGGGGTCCCGGAGCCGGTGCGCGAGCTGAACAGCCCGTTCAATGACGGCTCGCCCGCGCTGAGCCCCGCCGGCGACTTCGTCTATCTCTCGTCCGATCGCCCCGGCGGCCATGGCGGCTTCGACCTGTACCGCGCTCGAAGACTCCGCGACACGCACGGCGACCTGGAGAACCTCGGCCCGTCCGTGAACACCACGGCGAACGAGCTGGACCCCGGCCTCGACCTTGGCGGCTTCGGTCTGCATTTCAGCACGAACCGCAACGCCGCCGGCTACGACCTCTACCGCACGACGTCGCGCGAGGTGTTCCTCGAGCAGACGTCGTACCGCGCGACGATCGACTGGATGGCGGTGCTGCCGTATTTCATCTGGCTGCTCGCGATACTCCTCATCCTGGCCCTGCTTCTCCTGCTCGCGCGGTTCCTCCGGAGCCGCGGCTTCCAGCGACTCAGCCTGATCGCGCGGTGCCTCCTCGCGTCGATGCTCGTGCACCTCATGCTCATGGTCGTTCTCGCATTCTGGGGCGTGAGCAGTTCGCTCTCGGAGTGGATGACCGAGGGACGCGGCACGCGCGTCGCGCTGGTCACGCATCGAGGCGGCGAGGACGTGGCGGCCCAGATCCGCGGAGACCTGACGAGCACGCCCATCGAGCCGGAGACGACCCCCGCGGAGCGAGCGGAGACGGCGCCCGACCTCGAGCCGGATCCCGTACCGACGACCGAGATCGCCGTCGAGCGCGCCCGCATCGAGATCGAGCCGCGAACGCCGCCGGCGACGCCGGACGACGCGCCGGTGCCCACGGTCGAGCCGGAGCCGACGTCCGTCGCGTTGACGGCGCCGGAGACGGAGACCGTCGACGTACGGGTCCCCGAGGCCGCTGAACGCGCCGACATGCGAGAGGCCGCCGTCCCCGCCCCCGCGTCGATGACGGCCGCCCGCGCGCGAACGCGCTCAGCGCCGAGCGAGCCGGCGCCGGAGTCCGCCGTCGTCGAGGTCGCGCCGGCGCCAACGGAGCCGGTGCCGGACACCGACTCCGCGCCGACCGAGATCACGGCCGCCGGCGATCACGCGCCCGCCGTCGCCACGAGCGCGACGCCGGTCACGCTGGACGTGCTCGCGGCACGCGATCTTCCGACGCTCCCCGCGTTGCACGAAACGGCGCGTCGGGGCGGCGGCGAGACGGAGACACAGGTGCGGTTCGCGACCCCGGCGTCGCGCCGCGCCAGAACCGACACCACTTCGGCGCCGACGACCGCGGCGCGCCCCGTCGTCGTCAACTCCGTCAGTTCCGTCCTCGTCGAGCCCGAAGCGACGATCAGCGGCATGCCCTCGCCGGACGACGCCCCGCTGCCCGCGGTGGAGGCGAGTGCGACGACCGTCGCGTTGGAGGCGGCGGGGCAGGAGGCCGTCGACGTGCGGCTGCCCGAAGCGGCCGAACGCGCCGCCGCGCGAGAGGCCCCCGTCCCCGCCCCGACATCGGTGACGGTGAAGCTCGCGCGGGCGCGCCCCGCTCCGAGCGAGCCGGCACCGCCGCCGGCCGTCGTCAGGATCGCGCCGGCGCCGACGGAGCCGGTGCCGGACCCCAACCCCGCGCCGACCGAGGTCGCGGCCGCCGGCGATCGCGCGCCCGCCATCGCCACGAGCGCGACGCCGGCGACGCTGGACCTGCCCGAGACACACGACCTCCCGGCGCTGCCCGCGCTGGACGAAGCGGTGCGCCGCGGTGGCACCGAGACGACCACGCGCGTGCTCGCCTCGTCCCGCGTGTCACACCGCGCCAAGACCGACACCACCTCCGCGCCGACGACGACGGCGCGCTCCGTCGTCAGCCCCGTCGCCCCGATCCGGGCCGTGCCGGTGACGGCGGCCGGGCGCACGCCGGCGCCGGGTGACGCGCCGACGCCGGCGCCCGACGCGCAGCCGTGGTCCGTCGCGTTGACGGCGCCGGGGCCGGAGACCGTCGGCGTGCGGCTTCCCGAAGCGGCCGAGCGCGCCGCCACGCGCGAGGCCGCCGTCCCCGCCCCCGCCTCGGTGACACCAACCGTCGCGCGGGCGCGACCCGGCATGGGCGACCCGGCGCCACCGTTGGCCGCCGTCGAGGTCGCGCCGGCGCCGACACAGACGTTGCCCGATCCCGTCGCCATGCCGACCCAGGCAACGGCTGCCGGCGACCATCCGCCCACCGTCGTCGCGAGCGCGACCCCGGTGATGCCGGACCTGCCCGAGACCCGCGACCTCCCCCCGCTGCCCGCGTTGACCGACACGGCGCGTCATGGCGGCGCCGAAACGGCAACACGCGTGCGCGCCGGGGCCATCCCGTCGCACCGCGCCCGCGCCGATACGGCCTCCGCGTCGACGATAACGGCGCGCCCGGTCTCCAGCCGCATCGCCCCGGCCCGCGCCGAGTTCGAGCCCGAGACGACGACCGGACGCACGCCGCCGCCGGACGACGCGCCGGTGCCGCCGCCGGCCACGGGCCTCCTCGCCCGTGACACCCCGACCCTGCCCGCCTTGAATGCGACCGTCCTGCCGCCGCCGATGCCGACGGCGACCTCGGCCGCGCCCGAACGCGCGCCGCGCATCGCACCGAAGCTTCGGCCAGCACGACGCACGCTCACCTCGTCCGCGCCGGCCACCCCGGCCGCGCCGGTGGAAACGTCCCCCGGCACGACGGAGATCGTCGACGGCGCCCCGCCGGCGCTGACCGCCACCGAGGCGCGCGCGACCGACGTTCCCGCCACCGGCCTTCTCGCCCGCGACACCCCGGCCCTGCCCGCGCGGGACGCGATCATCGCGCTGCCGCCGATGCCCGCGCAGACGTCGGCCGAGCGCGAGCGGGCGCCGCACATCGCGCCGGAGCGGCGATCATCGCGCCGCGCGCTCACCTCGACCGCGTCGCCCGCCTCGGCCGTGCCGGTCGAGACGTTGCCCGCCGCGACGATCATCGTCGACGGCGCCCCCCCGGCGCTGACCGCCACCGAGGCGCGCCCGACCGACGTCGTCGGCGCCGAGCGCCCCGCGCCGTCGATCCGGCTTGCGCCGGTGGAACTCGCCCTGCGTCTTCCGGCGGCGACGCCCCCGACGAGATCAGGGCCGTACGTCCAACGCGAGCCGGAGCAACGCGAGCGTCTCGTGGAGGAGATGGGCGGGAGCACGGAGACCGAGCGCGCCGTCACCCTCGCCCTCGACTGGCTCGTGCGTCACCAGGCCGACGACGGGCGCTGGGCGAGCACCCGCTACGACGACGGGTGCGGGCGGTGCGTCGGCGCGGCGACCGAGAACGTGGACATCGCCACCACGGGCCTCGCGTTGCTGTGCTTCCTCGGCACGAGCAACACCCACGTCCGGCCCGGTCCCTACCGCGACGCGGTGCTCGACGGGCTCGTGTGGCTGCTCGCCCAGCAGGCCCCGGACGGTTCGATCATGGGCGGCGAGTCGATGTACAGCCACGGCATCGCGACCATCGCCCTCGCCGAGGCGTACGGGCTGACCCGCGATCCGGATCTCCGCCGGCCGGTGGAACTGGCGGTCATGCACATCATCGGGGCGCGCAACCGGTCGATCGGCGGCTGGCGATACGCCCCGGGACAGGTCGGCGACACCTCCGTGCTCGGCTGGCAGATCATGGCGTTGAAGGCGGCGCGGCACGCGGGCATCACCGTCCCGCAACGCGGCTTCGAGGAGGGACGCAAGTGGCTCCGGCTCGTCGCGTCGCGCCGTCGCCCCGGTCTCTACGCGTACCAGCCACGGCACCCGGTGTCACCGGCGATGACCGCCGAGGCGACGTTCGTGAACCAGCTCATCGGCGCCCGCGCCGAGGACACCGGGCGCAGCGCCGCCGTCGACTACGTGCTCGATCACCCGCCGAACTGGGAGCTCTCGGCGAACACGTACTACTGGTACTACGCGACGCTCGCGATGTACCAGCACCAGGGAGACGCGTGGACGGCCTGGAACGAGCGCGTCAAGAACGAACTGCTCGCGCACCAGGCGACGGACGGGAACAAGGCCGGAAGCTGGCCGGTCGTGGACCAGTGGTCGCGGGTGGGCGGTCGCGTCTACCAGACGGCGATCTGCACGCTGACGCTCGAGGTGTATTACCGGTACCTGCCGGGGTTCGTGGCGGAGTAGCGTTCGGCTCGAAGCTCCCCGGGCGCGATAACTCTCCGCCGCACACCCGAACCTTCGGAACCGCGAGATCTTGCCGGAACCGGCCCGTCGCGCGATCCGATACCCATAGCGTGTCGAACGGCGGCCGGACCGCGCCATCTGGTGCGGACGGCGCCGCGTGCGCCATGGACCGGAGATCCTGCATCATGATTCGTAGGCATCAATACGTGCTCGCGGCCGGGGCCGCGCTTCTCGTGTCATCGTCGGTCGCTTTCGGCGCCGGGCAGAACACCGCGAGCCTCGCGGGGGCGAACGGTTTGCTGAACCGGGGCCTCTACGACCTCGCCGCCGTGGAGTACGAGAAGTTCCTCGCCGGCAACCCCGACCATGAGAAGGCCGCCGAAGCGCGATATGCGCTGGGCGTGAGCCTCTATCACCTCGGGCGCTACGCCGACGCCGCCCAGCAACTCGCCCAGCTCCAGGACGTGCCTGACCACCTCTACGTGGCGGAGACGGCGACGGTCCTCGGCCAGTGCTACCTGCGTCTGGGCAACCACGAGCAGGCGGCGCAGGTGCTCGACGTCGTGATCCAGCGACACTCCGAACACGATCTCTTCGACGACGCCGCCGCGTTGCAGGCGGAGACGTTCTATCTCGCCGGTGCGCACGACCGCGTCGCGGCGCCGTGCCGCATGCTCGTGGAGCGCGCCCCGGACAGCCCGCAGCGCGAGCGCGCGGAGCTGGTCTGGACGCTCTCGGACATGGCGCGCGCCGACTACCCCGTCGCCACAACGCGTCTGCGGGCGATGCGGGATCGCTATCCGCGCGGCGCGCACGCCGACCAGACGGCGCTGCTCCTCGCCCAGTGCCTGCACCAGGCGCGCGACCTTGTCGCGGCCGGGGATCTCTTCCGGCAGGTTTCCGGAGCCGCCGACGAACGCTTCGCCGCCGACGCCCGGTACGGGCTCGCCGCGGTGCTCTACGAACAGGGCCAGCCGCAGGAGGCGGCCGGACTGCTCGACGGCCTCCTTCAGACGCCGGGGACCGACGCCCGCACGTGGTCGGCGCGTCTCCTCCGCGGGCGTATCTGGCTCGACCAGGGCATGCACGACCAGGCGGCCACCGCGTTCGACGAACTCGTCGCCGGCGCCGGCCGTCGAGCCGACGAGGCCGAGTACTGGCGGGCAAAGTGCGAGATGCGTCGCGGCAATGCCGCCGACGCGGCCGCGCGTCTGGGGCGCACCATTCAGCGTCACCAGGCCAGCGCGCTGATGCCCGAGATGATGTACGACCGCGCCGTCGCCCTGACACGCTCCGACGCGCCCGACGAGGCGCTGGAGATCCTCGACGCGATGCGGAAGCGCTTCCCGAAGCACTCGCTCGCCGTCGACGCCCTCCAGCTCACGGCGGTGGCCCAGCACGATCTTGGCCGATGGGAGGACAGCGCCGCGACGTGCCGGACGTTCCTCGAATCCAAGCCGGGACACGCGCTCGCGCCGGCCGTCGCCTACCTCGCCGCGGAGAACGCCTACCGCGCCGAGTCGTTCGACGACGCCGCCGTGAGGTACCGCGCGTACCTCGACACCTATCCGAACGGTCGCCAGTACCGCGAGGCCACCTATCGCCTCGGCATGGCGCTGTACCGCATGGATCGGCGCGACGAGGCCGAGACTCCGTTGATGGAAGTCCTCGCGGGCGAGTCCACGGCACCCGAGTTCCGTCCCGGGCTGCTCGCGATGGGCGACCTGCACTTCCAGCGAGGCAACTGGGGCGACGCGCAGTTCCACCTCGACGCGTACCTCGCGGCCGGCGCGGACCAGCCCGGCGCCGACGACGCGTTGCTCAAGGTGGGTCTCGCCCGCCATCGCAGCGGCGATCCCGACGGCGCGCTCGCGGCGTACCAGACGCTGATCGACACGCTCCCGGACAGCTCGCACCGCGTGCAGGCGATGTTCGAGCGTGGCCAGGCACTCGTCGAGCTTGATCGCTCCGACGAGGCGGCCAGCGACTTCGAGGCGGTCGTGCAGAACGCGCCCGACTCCCCGCTGGCGATGCACGCCCTGAACCATCTCGGGGCGATCGATCTCGGCCGCGGCGAGTACGCCAACGCCGCCGGTCGTTACGACCGTGCCGCCAAGCTCGCGTCCGGCGGATCCGCCAACGCCACCGCCCTGCTCCAGAAGGGCCGGGCGCTCATGGCCGACCGCAGCTTCGACCCCGCCGCGAAGGCCCTGATGCTGCTGCTCGACGAGCACGGCGATGACCCGATGGTGACCGAGGCCCGCGCGCGGCTGGCCATCTGCCTCGCCCGTCTCGACCGGCACTCCGACGCCCTGAGCGAGATCACCACCCTCGGCACCGATCGCCATCAGCTCGACACCGGGCTGGCCGGCTCGCTCGCGTACGAAGAGGCATGGTGCCTGCGCAGCCTGACACGTCCGGACGAGGCCGCCGTCGCGTACCGCGCGCTCCTCGCGCTTCCCGCGACCGGTGATCTGCACCACTACGCCCGGTTGGAGCTTGCCGAGCTGGAGGCCGATGCCGGCCGTCACGCCGAGGCGATCTCGCTGCTGCAACCGATCGTGGACGGCCAGGTGAATCCTGCGCCGCCCAACGACCTCGTCACCGAGGCGATCTACCGCTCGGCGGTCTTCGCCTTCGCCATCGAAGACTACCCCGAGGCGGCAACGCTCATGGAGCGCTACCTCGCGGATCGTCCCGGCAGCGAGCTGGCGGCGTCCGGCGCGCTCGTGTGCGGCGAGGCGCTGTTGCGCTCCGGTGCGCATCAGCGCGCCGCGGAGTGGCTCCAGCGCGTGTGCTCCGAGCATCCGCACAGCGACGCGTGCGCCCCGGCGCTGCTTCGTCTCGGCGAGTGCCATGCCACGCTCCAGCAGTGGGACGAGAGCGAGACGGCGTTCGCCGAGCACCTGAAGCGCTTCCCGGATTCGGATCTCTGGTTCCAGGCGCAGTTCGGTCTCGGCTGGGCGCAGGAGAACCAGGCCCGATACGACGAGGCCGCCGTGGCGTATCGCTCCGTCGTCGCCCGGCACCAGGGACCGACCGCGGCCCGGGCGCAGTTCCAGATCGGCGAATGCCTGTTCGCGCAGGGTCACAACCGCGACGCGGTCAGCGAGTTCCTCAAGGTCGACATCCTCTACGCCTATCCCGAGTGGACGGCGGCGGCGCTCTACGAGGCCGCGAGCTGCTTCCAGGCGCTCGGGCGCAACAGCGAGGCGCGCGACCACCTGAACCGCGTCATCACCGAACACCCGGACACGCGATGGGCGCAGCTCGCGACCCAGCGTCTCGAGCAGCCGACCGCCCCGCTGCTTCCCGGCCACTGATCAACTCACACGCACCGGAGGGAGAGCACCGTGCTCGAACACATCGCACCCATCGTCACGATGCTGACCGCCCAGGCGGCCGACGGCGCCGCCGCGGCGGAGACCGCCGAAGCTGTGCGCATCGATTCCGTCTTCGACTTCGTCATGAAGGGCGGGATCATGATGATCCCGATCGGCCTCTGCTCGCTCGTGACGCTGACCGTCGTGATCGAGCGGCTGATCACCCTGAAACGCGGCAAGATCATCCCCTCGAAGTTCATCGAGGGCCTGCGTAAGCACTTCGACAACGGCAGCGATCGCGACGCGGCGCTCGCCTACTGTCAGAAGGACGGCAGCTCCGTCGCCCGCGTGTTCGAGGCCGGTATCCGACGGCTCGGCGGCCCCATCGACGTCGTGGAGCGCAACATCCAGGAGGCCGGACAACGCGAGGTGCTCGGCCTCCGAAAGCACCTGCGGGTGCTCTCGGTCATCGCCGCCGTCAGCCCCCTGCTCGGTCTTCTCGGCACCATCTTCGGCATGATCACCGCCTTCCAGACCGTGGCCACCGCCGCCGAGGCCCTCGGACGCACCGAGCTTCTTGCCAAGGGCATCTACGAGGCGATGATCACCACCGCCGCGGGGTTGATCGTCGCCATTCCCGCGCTCGTCTGCTACCACTGGCTTTCCGCGAAGGTCCAGAAGCTCGTCATGGAGATCGACGCCATGAGCTACGAGTTCGTCGAGGACCTCGCCAACAACGATGAAGGGCCGACGGTCGCCGCGCGGCTCCAGCCCCAGGACCGGGAGGCCGGGTAAATGATCCAGAACCCCGAACCCGATGCTGGGGTTGCGGTGGAGCTGACACCGATCATCGACATGGTGTTTCTGCTCCTGATCTTCTTCCTCATCGCGACGACGTTCCACCAGACCGAGCGCGAGATGCAGATCGCGCTGCCCAGCGCCGCCGCCGCCTCGCCCATCTCCACCACGTTGCGCGAGATCATCGTCAACGTCGATGCCGAGGGGCAGGTGATCGTGAGCGGGCGCCGGCTGGAGATCGACGCGCTCAGCGCGCTCATCTCGGAGGCCGTGGATCAGAACCCGGACCAGAAGGTCACCGTCCGCGGTGACCGCGGAACGTCGTACGCGAACATCGTGCGCGTGCTCGACGCCTGCAAGGGCAGCGGCGTGCGCGAGCCCTACCTCGACACGGTTACGATCGGCGCAGGAGGATGATGAGAGCCCACCCCGTTCGCGCCGTGCTCCTGGCCACGGCGGCCCTGGCGCTGATCGCGCTGGTCGCCGCGGCGTGGCACGTGCGCGAGCGTCGCGAAGGGTTCTACACGGACGGCTCGACGATCCGAGCGCCGGCCGAGGGCACGGTGCCCCGCGACGTGCTCTGGCAACCGGCGGAGGCCCTGTCCACCGCGATCAACACGAACGACGACGAACGCGAGCCGCGGGTCACCGCCGACGGCCTGACGCTCCTGTTCGTGCGTGGCCGGGCCGGCGAGAACGCCGACCTCTGGACGTCCACGCGCACGATCGACGGCTGGAGCGAGCCGGAGCCGCTGGACGCCGTCAACACGCAGGCGGACGAACTCGGCCCGGAGCCGTCGTCCGACGGACAGGCGCTCTACTTCTACAGCAACCGCGACGGCGGCCTGGGCGGTTACGACCTCTGGGTCGCGCGGCGCGACGACGGCGCGTGGCGGAACCCGGTCAACCTTGGCCCCGCGGTCAACACCGATCGACACGAGGTCGGACCGGCCCTGGCCCCCGACGGGCGAAGGCTCTACTTCACGTCCAGCCGCCCGGTCGACGACCGGACCCCGCCGAATTTCGACGTCTTCGCGGCCCCGGTCGGCGCCGACGGTGTCGGTGAGCCGACGCCGCTCGAGGCGCTCAACACCGAGCACAACGAGAGTTCCCCGGCGATCAGCCCCAGCGGCGACTTCATCTACTTCTCGTCGGACCGTCCCGGCGGGCATGGCGGCTTCGACGTCTTCCGCGCGCGGCGCCTCGGCGACGACTACGCTTCGCCGCGCAACCTCGGCGCCACCGTGAACTCCGCCGCCAACGAGCTGGACCCCGGCGTCGATCTCGGCGGCTTCGGCCTGCACTTCAGCACGAACCGCGTCACGCCCGAGGGCGGCGCGGATTCCGGCGCGCACTACGAGCTGTACCGAACGCAGTCACGCGAGGTGATGCTCGAGGAGCAGACGTACCGCGCGCAGATCGACTGGGTCACGATCCTCCCCATCGCGGTGTGGGTCGTGGCCGCGCTGCTCCTGCTACTGACGATGCTCCTGCTGGCGCGCTTCGTGCCCGAGCAACGCTTCCGCCAGCTCAGCCTGATCGCCCGGTGCATGATCGTCTCCGTCGTCGCCCACATGCTGCTCATGGCGGGGCTGGCGGTCTGGGGCGTGAGCACATCCCTCGCCGACTGGCTCGACAAGGGACGCGGCATGCAGGTCGCGCTGGTCACGCATCGCGACGGCGACGACGTGGCCTCCCAGGTGCGCGGCAGCCTCACGACCGCGGAGTTCCAGCCCGCGGAGGTGCAGGCCGAGCGTGTCGAGCCGACGATCGCCGTCGAGATCGCCCAGGCCCAGATGACGATGCCCGTCGAGCGTGCGCAGTTCGAGGCGCCCACCGAGAAGCTCGTCACCGAAACCACCACCGACGCCCCGGCCCCCCCCGTGGACCAGGCGCCGGTGAACCCGGAACTGGCTCCCACCGAACCGACCGAGATGGCGGTCGCCACGCCGCAAGATGCAACGCCCATGACCACCGAGGAGACGCCCGTCCAGACGACGGCCGCCATCCAGGAGCCCGCCGTGCAGCGCGTCGCGCAGGTGCCGGACGCGAGCGGCCAGCCCCAGCCCACGTTCGTCGAGATGACGCCCGTCACCGTGCAACCGGTCCCGGACGCCACGGCGGCGCCGCTGGCGTCCCGTCTCGAGACGACCGACCCGGTCCCGGCGCCGACGAGCATCCAGGCGCCGACGGTCGACGCGTTGCCGCAGAGCGCCGACACGCCGGATCTCCCGCAGCTCGCCGAGGCCCAGCGTTCCGACGCGCCGGAGGCCGACACCGAGATCACCGTCGTCACGGGAACCACGAACCCCGGTCGCGCCGAGACGGCCGTCGCCACGGCGCCCCCGACCACCGAGACGGTCACCGCGAACGTCGCCCCGGCATGGCGGACGCTGACCCCCGCCGCCGGCGCGCCGAGCACCGTGGCCGAAGCACCGGCACCCGTCGCGCCGATCGTGGCCACGGCCCCGCCGGCGTTGCCGGATCCCGACGACGCGAAGATCGCGCCCCCGCAGCTCACCGCGGCGCCGAGCGCGACCAACGAGGCGCACACCGAGATTGCTCCGACCGAGATGGCCGCGCACCGAAGCGAGCCGGTCATGACCGCCACGAAGACGCCGACCTCGTCCCTCCAGGTCGAGACGGCCCCGACCGGTTCGGCCGCGCCGCCGCCGGCCGCGCTGCCGCTGGACCTCCCGCCCGCGCTCTCCGCGGCGGCCCCGCTCACGCCCACCATCCCTGAGGTCGTCGAGCTTGCCCAGACGCCGGAGACGCTCGACGTGCGTCTGCCGACCCTCGGCGGACCGGTCAGCGAAGACGATTCCGCAGAGATCGAGATCGTCGCCGCGGCGCCGGACTCGCTCCGCGCACCGGTGGAGCTGGATCAGACGGCGTCGATGGTGCGGGTCGTCGTGGACATGCCCGACCGGGGCGCGGCAATCGAGGACCTCGCCGCGCCGCTTCCCCTGCTGGATCCCGACCCCGTACCGCCGGCGATCGCGCCGCTCCTCGCCGACCTGCCGCCGGCGCCGGTCGAGCTCGAGCTGCCGCTGCCCCCGGCGGAGGTCGCCACCGTGCCCTTCGAGCACCGGAGACCCGAGCGCCGGGCGCAGCTCGTCGAAGAGATGGGCGGCGGGCGCGAAACGGAACGCGCCGTCGGGCTCGCCCTGGACTGGCTGGCGCGGCACCAGAGCAGCGACGGTCACTGGGACAGCGACAACTACGACGATCGGTGCGGCCGCTGCGTCGGGCGCTCCACCGTGCAGGTGGACATCGCCACCACCGGTCTCTCACTGCTCTGCTTCCTCGGCACGAACCACACGCACACCCGCGAGGGCCCGTACCGCGAGACCGTCGAGCGCGGTCTGAGCTGGCTCATCTCGCAGCAGGAGTCGAGCGGCGCGCTGATCGGGAGCGAGTCGATGTACAGCCACGGCATCGCGACGATCGCGCTGGCCGAGGCGTACGGAATCACGCAGGACGAAACGCTGCGTCCCGCCCTCGAGGATGCGATCAGGCTGATCATCTCGGCGCGCAACCGGCGTGTCGGTGGATGGCGTTACCTGCCCGGCCAGGTCGGTGATACGTCCGTGCTCGGGTGGCAGGTCATGGCGATGTCGGCGGCGCGACACGCGGGCATCGAGGTCCCCGCCGAAGGCTTCGACGCGGCGCGTGAGTGGCTGACCGTCGTCGAGGCGCGCCAGCGACCGGGACTCTACGGGTACCAGCCACGGCATCCGCCGTCGCCGGCGATGACCGCCGAGGGCCTGTTCGTGCACCAGTTGCTCAAGGACGATCCTGAGGAGACCCACCAGGGCGTCTCCGCCGCGTACGTGCTCGATCACCCGCCGAGCTGGCAGGGCCACGCGAATACGTACTACTGGTACTACGCGACGCTCGCGTTGTTCCAGCACCAGGGCGACGAGTGGAAGCAGTGGAACGAGCGGGTCAAGGAGGAACTGCTCGCCAACCAGGTCTCCCTCGGCCGGGCCGCGGGAAGCTGGCCGCCGGACGACAAGTGGGCCCGCAGCGGAGGACGCGTCTACCAGACGGCGATCTGCACGCTCACCCTCGAGGTCTACTACCGCTACCTGCCCGGCTTCGTCACCGAGGAGCACGCGGCGGTCGCCGACGAGGAATAGGTCCTTCGGCTCACTTCCCCACCGCGCGCCCGAGGGCATCGACGAGTTCGATGTGACCGTACTTGACCGCAAGGTCGTGCGCCGTTCGCCCCCGAACGTCGGTGATCGTCCGGTCGGCGCCGGCGGCGAGGAGGCTCTTGCCGACGACCAGGATCTTCGGGTCGCCGCGCGGGTGCGCGGCAAGGTGGTGCATGGCGGTCGCGCCTTCGTGATCGCGGGCGTCGACGGGCGCGCCGAAGCTCAGCAGCACCCCCACGCTCGCGGTGTTCAGGCGCCGGACGGCGAGGTGCAGCGCGGTGCGTCCCTGCTGGTCACGGGCGTCGGCGTCCGCCCCCCCTCTGCAGAGCACCTTGATCGCGTCCGGCGTCGCTCGATGCAAGGGGGTGGTACCGTCCGACGCCACCGCGTCCACGTCGGCTCCGGCCGCGATGAGCGGCTGGACGATCGGCGACCGCCCTTTCGACGCGGCCAGGTGCAGCGCGGTGCGCCCATCGTCACGGCGCGCGTTCACGGCGGCGTCGTGCTCGAGGAGCACCGCGACGATCTCGCCATGACCGTGGCGCGTGGCGACGTGGAGAGGCGTGTCACCCTCCGGGCCCGCGGCGTCCACGGTCGCACCGCGCGACAGCAGGAGGTCCGTCATCTCCACGCGTCTCGCGCCCACCGCCACGTGCAGCGGCGTGCCGGAACGGCGGCCGCCCGCATTCAGGTCGGCGTTCTTCTCCAGCAGCGTCTTCACCAGGCGCCACGAACCGTTCTGGACCGCTTCGTGCAGGGCAGTACGTTCGAGGCGGTTGCGCGCGTCGATGTCGGCGCCTCCGTTCAGCAGGATCATCACGACGTCCGCGTGGCCGTACTTCGACGCGACATGGAGCACGCGGTCGCCGTCCTTCAGCGCAGCGTTCACGTCCGCGCCGGCCTCGATGAGGCGCGCGACCGCCTCCACCTGGCCGGTGCTGGCGGCGAGGTGCAACGGCGTGCGTTGGAAGCGATCGCGTATGTCCACGACCGCCCGGCGCTCCAGCAACAGGCCGACGATCCGCGGGTCGCCGCCCTGGGCGGCGCCGTGCAGCGGGGTGAGCCCGGCGTCGCCCCGCGCGTTCGGATCGGCCCCGTTGTCGATCAACACGCGGGCGACCTCGACGGAGCGACCGACGCCGGCGTCGTGGAGCGGCGTTCCCCCGCGATCCGTGACAGCGTCCACGCGTGCACCGCTGGCGAGGAGCAACACGACGACCTCCACGTGCCCGCGCTGCGCGGCGAAGTGCAACGGCGTACGCCCGGTCCGGTTCACCGCGTTCACGTCGGCGTCATGATCCAGCAGCAGCTTCGTCACGTCCGGGTGCCCGTTCATCGCCGCGTAGTGCAGCGGGGTGAGCCCGTATTCGTTGACAAGGCCGGCGGGCAGACCGTGGTCCAGCAGCACGGCGACGACCTCGGCGTGACCGACCGTCGAGGCGACGTGCAGCGCGGTGTCGCCCCGCCCCACGCGCGTCCGGATATCGGCCCCCCGATCGATCAGGTCGCTCGCGATATCGGGCCGACCGGCGCCGGCGGCAAGGAGCAACGGGGTGCGCCCGTAGCCGGTCCGCTCATCGATCGTGGCCCCACGATCGAGCAGCAGGATCACGATTTCTCTTCGATCATGCGTCACCGCCAGGTGCAGCGGCGTCATGCCGTCCTGTGTCGTCGCATCGACGTTGGCGCCCGCGTTGAGCAGCACCCGCGCCGCTTCGCCCTGGTCGAAGGCGGCCGCCTCGTGGAGGGCGGTGCGTCCGTGCTTGATCGTGGCGTCGATCGTCGCCCCCCCCGCGATGAGCGCCTCGACCTCGCGCACGTTGCCCTGGCGGGCCGCCTCGTGCAGGGGTGAATCCGCAACGACGGCCGCGCCGAGCGCGATCGCGAGCAACATCGGCATGAGCCGGATCAGCCGCATGGCACCGTCATGATACGAAGCGCCGGCGCCCGCCGCCCGAGAGCGAGTGTCGGCCCGGAGGGCCGTACGAGCGGAAGGTCTCCCGCCGCGCGAAAGCGAGTGTCGGCCCGGAGGGCCGTACGAGCGGAAGGTCTCCCGCCGCGCGAAAGCGAGTGTCGGCCCGGAGGGCCGTACGAGCGGAAGGTCTCCCGCCGCGCGAAAGCGAGTGTCGGCCCGGAGGGCC
>JAAELP010000100.1 GCA_024226535.1 Planctomycetota bacterium
GCCGCCGACAACACGATGTACGAGGGTGCCAACCATTTCAGCAACGGCGCCGGCGATCACTTCTTCTGCGGCACCAACAACGGCGACTTTGCGCGGCGCGGGCTCATCCGCTTCGACGTGGCGGGGGCGCTTCCCGCGGGAGCGGAGATCACGGCGGCGACGCTCACCCTGTACATGTCGCGCACGACCGCCGGGACCACGCCGGTCAGCCTCTTTCCCGTCACGCAGCCGTGGGGCGAGGGCGCGTCGGACGCGCCGGACGCCGAAGGTGGGGGACGGGCGCGATGGCGGGCGACGCGACGTGGCAGTACCGCTTCTACGACGCCGGGCAACCGTTCCTCTCGCCTCCGTGGGCGTCACCCGGCGGCGACTTCTCGACGCCCGCCAGCGCGACGACGACCGTCGCCGACTTCGGCTGGTACACGTGGTCGTCGGCGGCGTTGCTCGAAGACGTGCGCGGGTGGCAGGACGATCCGGTGACGAACCGCGGCTGGATCGTCATCGGCAGCGAGTCGATCGAGCACACGGCGAAGCGCTTCGACAGCCGCACGCACCCACTTGCGCAGTTCCGGCCCGTGCTCTCGGTGACGTACGACGCGCCGCCGTGCCCTGAAGATCTCGACGGCAGCGGCGACGTGGGCTTCGGCGACATTCTTGCGATCATCGCGGCGTGGGGTCCGTGCGGCGCGTGCGCCGAGGATCTCAGCGGCAACGGCGCCGTGGACTTCGCCGATGTGCTCCTGGTGATCGGCGCGTGGGGATCGTGTTGACGTTCGATTCTGCAGGAACCAAGGAGGAAGATCCCATGATGCGCACGATGCACCGCTCCGCGACGTTGGCCGTGGCCGTTCTGGGTCTCGCCGCGACCGCCTCGGCCGGCCCCGTGAACCTCGCGGCCGTCGCGGACAACACGCTCTACGCGGGCGCGACCGACGTCAGCAACGGCGCCGGGGACTACTTCTTCGCCGGGAGCAACGGCGGAGGTGATCCCCGCCGCGGCCTGATCACGTTCGATGTCGCCGCGGTTCTGCCCGCGGGCTCGACGATTACCGGCGTCACGCTCACGCTGTCGATGTCGCGGACGCTCCAGCCGACGGGGCAGGGCGTCAACCTGCATCGGCTCACGAACTCGTGGGGCGAGGGCGTCTCGGACGCGGGGGGCGAGGAAGGCGGCGGCGCCGCGGCCCTCGACGACGATGCGACCTGGCCGTACCGCTTCTACGACGAGGCGGCGCCCGCGTCGTCGACGCCGTGGGGCACCGACGGCGGTGACTTCGTGGCCGCGCCGAGCGCAACCTCGACCATCTCCGGCATCGGCTTCTACTCCTGGTCGTCGCCGCAGATGATCGCCGACGTGCAGGCCTGGCTCGACGACCCGGCGTCATGCCACGGGTGGCTGCTCGCCGGCAACGAGGCGACCTCGTTCACCGCCAAGCGGTTCGACACGCGCACGCACCCGATCACCGCGCGCCGGCCCGTGCTCAGCGTCACGTTCGCGGCGGCGGCGTGCCCCGCCGATCTCGACGGCAGCGGCGACGTGGGCTTCGGCGACATCCTCCAGATCATCGGCGCGTGGGGACCGTGCGGCGTCCCGTGCGACGAGGATCTCAGCGGGAACGGCGCGGTGGACTTCGCCGACATCCTCGTCGTGATCGCGGCGTGGGGTCCCTGCTAGCGCGTCGTCAGATCCGATCGAGGTCATCCGCCTCGATCGTGTCCTCGTGATCGACGTTGCCGGTGTTCCGAGTCGACGCCGGCTCGAAGAGCAGCACCTGCGCGACCTCGCGGGCGACGGGCTTGTGCTCGACGCCGCGGGGTACGACGAGCAGCTCGCCGGCGTCGAGGCCGACGACGCCGTCGCGCAGGTGGATGTCCACGTGTCCTTCGAGGACGAGGAACATCTCGTCCTCGGCTTCGTGGTGGTGCCACACGTACTCGCCGTCGAACCTGGCCACCTTGACGAGCTGGCCGTTCAGGGCGGCGATCACCTTGGGCACCCACGCCTCATCGAACGATGAGAGCTTTTTCCGGACGTTCACCTTCCTCATGATGAGGGGACTCCGTTTGGCCGAATCGTGTCTAGACTAGCGTCCCATTCCAGGCCGAGGGGTCCGGGAACGGGGCAATGGCCGGGGTTCCTGGGGCGTTGGACCCTTCCCCGAGAAGGAGCTGAGCATGCTCGATCGAGAGGTCTTCCTGCGCTTTCGCCACCGGATCATCCCGGCGTTCGCCCTGTTGGCGGCGCTGATCCTCGTCCCCGTCGCCTCCGCCCAGGACGCGGACTCCGACGACAATGCCGGGTGGCCGCGCGAGTTCGAGCTTGCCGACGGAAGCACGCTCCTCGTCTACCAGCCCCAGGTGGAGCGCTGGGAGGATTTTCGGCGTCTGGACGCGCTCGCCGCGGTCATCGTCACGCTTCCGCGCGAGGCGGAGATGATCGGCGCCCTCGAGGTGTCGATGACGACCGCGACCGACCACCAGCGCCGGCTCGTGACCTTGCGCGACCCCGTGTTCACCAGGATCAGCTTTCCCTCCGCGAATGCTGCGGACGCGCAGAAGGCCGAGGACGTCGTGCGACGCGGGTTCCCCAGCAAGTCCGTGGCGGTCTCCCTCGATCGCATCGTCGCGAACCTCCAGCGGCACGAGGTCCAGCCCACCGAAGTCGAGGTCCGAAACGACCCGCCGAAGATCATCCTGAGCGAGAAGGACGCGATCCTCGTTCGCGTGCACGGCGAGCCGCTGTTCGAGCCGATCGGCAAGACCGGCGTGTCCATCGTGGTCAACACGATCTCCGATCTCTTCCGGGACGACGCGACCGGTCACTTCTACCTGATGCGCGGCAAGCACTGGCTGGAGGCGCCGACGCTGGAGGGGCCGTGGACGCCGAACCGCCTGCTTCCCAAGGGGTTCTTCGGTCTGCCGGACGACACGCGGTTGCGCAAGGTGCGGGCCGGCGTGCGTGGGCGCTCCCCCGACGCCATGCGCCACCCGCCGGACGTCCACGTGGTGAGCGAGCCGACCGAGTTGATCGTCATGCACGGTCGGCCGGAGTTCGAGAAGATCCCCGGCACCAAGCTCAGCTACGTGGCGAACTCCGAAAGCGACATCTTTCGCTACGAGCCCGATCGCCTCTTCTACGCTTTGTTCTCCGGGCGGTGGTTCCGCACCCCCGGATCGGGAGCCCCGCTGGAGTTCTGCACGAACGACCTGCCCGAGGACTTCGCGCAGATCGCACCCGACCACGCCGCGGGACGCGTGCTCGTGTCCATCCCCGGCACGGACCAGGCGCGGGAGGCGATGATCGCCTCGCAGATCCCGCACACGGCGAAGGTAGACCGGCTGGAGGCGACGTTCGAGGCCAGCTATCTCGGGGGCGAGCCGGAGTTCGCCTCCATTCCCGGCTGCGTCGTCGAGTACGTGGTGAACACGAGCCAGGAGATCTTCCGCGTCAACGACCACTACTACGCCTGCCAGCGGGCGGTGTGGTTCGAGTCGGACTCGCCGCACGGACCGTGGGCCGTCTGCGACGAGGTGCCCGATGAACTGTACGAGATCCCGTCGAGCAGCCCGCATTACGCGGTGACGAACGTGTTCGTATACGACTCCACGGCCGACGACGTGACCGTCGGCTACCTCCCGGGATACGAGGATCTGTACATCGCCGACGGCGTCTACGTGTACGGGCTCGGGCTCGATTACAACCTGCCGATGGCGTACTACCGCCATCGCCACACGGCGTGGACGGACGGGCACTACCGCTACCTCCGGCTCCGCGACACGTACGGCCACGGCTACTACTACGACCACCTGAGCGGGCGGTACCGTCGCAGCCGCGAGGCGCGCGAGCACCAGGCCGCGCGGGAGATCTTCGGCGGTCCGTACGAATCCTGGGGAGAGACGCGCGGCGTCCAGCGGAGCCGCTTCAACGCGGTCGGCGGTGAGCAGCACCGCACCGGGCGACCGATGTTCGCCGGCTCCGCGAGAGAGGCTCGCCACGATCTGTACGCGACGCGCGAGGGCCAGGTGTACCGACGCGCGGACACCGGCTGGCAGCAGTACGGTGGCGGTGGCTGGTCTCGCGCCGCCCCGGCCCGGGCGCGGCACGCCTCGCTCGTGCGGGCTTCGCGCGGCCGACACTGGGGCGTGAACCGACGCTCCCAGTACCAGAAGTACCGCAGCACGCGCGGCGAACTCCACCCGGCGCGGAATCGATCGCGGCTCGGCGGCCGCCGCTGATCGGCGCTCCTGTTTTCGGGTACCTTACGCGGCGTTCGCACACCGACGAACGTCGAAGGAGGTCCCGATGCGCGTGCGCTCCGTCCTGGTCCTGGCCGTCACGGCGGCCGTGCTCGTCTTCGCGCCCCACGCCCTCGCGCAGGGCGGCGGCCTGATCCTCTACGAGAACGGATCCCCGGACATGGGCAGCTCCTACGCCGGCGCCGGCGCCCGCGCGCAGGATGCCGGCACCGTGTACACCAACCCCGCCGGCATGACGCGGCTGGAAGGCAACAACATCCAGCTCGGCACGATGATGATCTTCACCGACATCGAGCTGGAGCTGGGGGCGGGGACGGTGAGCGTCCCGCCGGGGTCCTTCAACGGCGGCGGTGATCTCGACCAGTTCGCGCCGGGCCTGGGCAACTTCAACTCATTCAGCATCACCGACGACTTCAAGCTCGGCCTCGCCTTCAACGCCCTCGCCGCCAACGGCGTGGAGTACAACCGGAGCTGGGTGGGCCGAACGTTCATCATCGAGAACCAGTTCGTCGCCATGAACTTCCAGCCCACGATGGCCTACCGCCTCAGCGAGCAGTTCTCGGTCGGGGTGGGGCTGAACGTCGTGTACATGTCGCTCGATCAGCAGTTGGTGGCGAGCGACATGCTCATGGCGCCGACCATCGAGATCGACGACGCCGATGACTTCGCGTTCGGATACACGCTCGGCCTGCTCTACGAGCCTCAGGAGGGCACGCGCTTCGGTCTCACCTACCGCGAGGAACTCGAGTTCAAGCTGAGCGGCGACATCGACACCATCATTGGCCTGCCCATTACCTTCGATAGCAAGATGAAGTTCCCGCGCGGCATCAACGCGAGCGTCTACCACGAGTTCAACGACACGTGGGCGATCCTCGCCGACGCGGGCTGGTCCGAATGGAGCACATTCGACAGGATGCCCACGAGCGTCGGCGCGGTCGCGGGCGCGATCCCGCGGGGATGGGACGACACGTGGCGGCTGGGCGGCGGCGTCCAGTACAGCTTCGAGAACGGCGGCCGGCTGCGCGGCGGCATCTCCTACGATTCGTCGCCCGTCGATGATGACAAACGCCTGCCCGACATTCCCGTGGGCGAGCAGTGGCGCTTCTCCGGGGGCTACCAGCACGACTTCGGCGACGGGAAGATCTTCGGCGTGAGCTACACGCTCTTGTGGCAGCCGATGGATGTGACCAACGTCGCGCTGCCGAACGGCGCCGTGCTCAACGGCGAGTACGATCCCGGCTTCATCCACATCCTCGGCATTACCTACACCCTCGAGTTCTGAGCGCCGCGGTCGGCGCCGGTCCGCAGGAGCGACTGACCATGAGCCCATCGCACGAGATTCCCACCGGGCCGCCCGCCGAGAACGAGATTCCACCGGACCTGCCCTCGAAGGAGGCTCGCGGCTGGGCGATGGCGGCGCACCTCACCGCGTTGTCGGGGTTCATCGGCGTCCCGTTCGGCAACATCATCGGGCCGCTCGTGGTCTGGCTCATCAAGAAGGACGAGATGCCGTACGTGGACGATCAGGGCAAGGAGGCGCTGAACTTCCAGATCACGGCCCTGATCGTGTTCATCGTCCTCGGCGTGATGTCGATCATCCCGCTCGTCTTCTGCGTGACGATCCCGCTGATCGCGGCCCTCGGCATCGTCGTCCTCGTGCTCACGATCATCGCGGGCGTGCAGGCGAACACCGGGCGTGCGTACCGCTACCCGTTTTCTTGGCGGTTCATCAACTAGCGATGTCTACCACCGTTCGTCGTCGCTCTGCGGCGACATGTGCCACACGCTCGATTCGCACCCGTTGATCGTCGTGCCGCCCTGCGACGGGCTGGCCATGTACGGCAGGAACGCGTTCGGGAAGTGCGGCGGTGGCGCGGACGCCTCGTCGAGCCGGGCGCGATGCGTGTCGTCGAGCGTGAAGTCGAGCGCCGCGAGGTTGGCGTCGAGTTGCTCCATGGTGCGGGCGCCGATGATGGTCGAGGCGACACCGTCACGGCCTTGCACCCACGCAAGCGCGGCCTGGGCCGGCGTCATGCCCGCTTCGTCGGCAACGGCCACCAGCACCTCGACGAGATCGAGCAGGCGATCGTCGAGCACCTTGCCGACCCACTCGGTCGAGCCGCGCCCCTCCGGCTGGGCGATCTCCTGCCCGCGCCGGTACTTACCGGTCAGGATGCCGCCCTTGAGCGGGCTCCACGGCGTGACGCCCAGCCCGAGGTGCCGGGCCATCGGAAGCAGCTCGTGCTCGACGGTGCGTTCCGCGAGCGAGTACTCGATCTGGAGTGCGACGAGCGGCGACCAGTTGCGGAAGATCGCCTCGGACTGCGCGGTGGCGCAGAGCCACGCCGGCGTGTCGGAGAAGCCGATGTATCGCACCTTGCCCCCGCGCACGAGATCGTCGAGCGTGCGCATCGTTTCCTCGATCGGCGTGTGCGGATCGTGCCAGTGCATCCAGAGCAGGTCGACGTAGTCGGTGCGGAGTCGGCGCAGCGATTCGTCGAGCGACGCATGGATGTTCTTCCGGTGCGCCCCGCCGGCGTTGGGGTCGCCGGGGAAGAGGTTGCCCATGAACTTCGTCGCGATGACCACGCGGTCGCGCCGCCCGCGCCCCGGACCGGACGCGAAGTAGTCCCCGAGGATCGCCTCGGAGTGGCCCTTCGTGTAGATGTTCGCCGTGTCGATGAAGTTGCCGCCCCGGTCAAGGTACGTGTCGATGATGCGCGCCGAATCCTCCGGCGTCGCGCCCCATCCCCAGTCCTCGCCAAAGGTCATGGCGCCGAGGCAGAAGGGGCTGACACGAAGTCCGGAGCGGCCGAGGGTTACGTAGTGGTCGAGTGGCATGCAAGACTCCCGATCATGGCAAGGTCAGAATGCGGAATTCGAAACCCACAGTCCAAAATCCGCAAGTCCAAGTCCTTGATTCACAATCCTTCATTGCCGAATCTCTTCCCCCCTCGTCGCAGGGCCGTTCCGATCGAGGCAGACAGGATTGCACTGAGTTCACCGGCCTCGTCTGCCAGCCGGCCCGCCGGTTTGGCATGCTCGCGCCAGCGTTCCCCGATGAGTTCGAGCCAGTATCGCGATTCGCGTGCCTCCTTGTCGGCGACTCTGAGTTTGTGGATGAAGTCGCGGCGACTCTCGGCGCCGCATGCTTCTTGGTAGCTGGCACCGATGGCGCTGGAGGACCGAACCAACTGGCCGCCAACGTGTCTTCCGGCCGGCTCCTTGGGCAGGCTGGTGGTCAGCACGAAGGTGTCGGATGCGAATCTGACGAGCCTTGTTGTGAGTTCCCGCGCTTTCTCGTTGCGGCTCATTTGGTCCCTCCGGAGGGCGGAGGGTAGGCGTGGTTTGATCGAGGGGCGGGAGGGGGGGCGGAAAGTCGGCGGGGGATTGAGGATTGAGGATCAAGGACTTGGAACTGCGGAGTGCGGAATGCGGAGTGCGGATTGTGGAGTGTGAATCCCTGGTGGGTGGGTTAGGTTCGTCCCACTACGAGCACGTCGAAGCTCTCGTCCAGGTCCTCGGGGCCGTGCACCAGATGCGGGTACACCCGCCCCTCGTCATCAACCGCCGCCGGCACCTTCGCGTAGACCTCGGTCGTCGTGAACCCCGCGTCGGCCATGGCGTCGCGCAGCTCCGGCGCGCCCCAGAGCCGCCAGCGATAAACGAAGGCGTCGGGCAGGTCCTGTTCGATGGTCTCCCCGCGGCGTACCTGGAAGTGCATCGCGTTCACGACCATGCCCGTGACCGGGTTCGCCTCGCGCTGCTCCCACGTGTAGAGCACCGTGCGACCGTCCGGCGCCGGGTGCTCGCATTCGACGGTCCCGGCCGCGAACGCCGTCTCGCCGCCGTAGAGATCGCACACCAGCACGCCGCCGTCGGCGAGGCGGGCGCGGGCGTGGCGGAGGTAGTCCACGAGGTCCGGCCGCGTGTGCCACTCGCCGATCGAGAAGTTGCCCACGTGCAGCACGTCCACGCGGTGGTGCCGCGGGTCGGTGGCGGCTCGCACGTCGCCGGTGACGAGCGTGATCGCGTCGTGGGGCCGGGCCCGCGAACGCGGCTCGGGATCGTGATCGACCGCGATCGCGCGCCCCCCGTCGACCCGCCGCACCCACGCCCGCGACAGGGCCGCCGTTCCCGAGAAGTCCTCGCCGAGGATCCGCGCATCGCCCCCGTGGATCGCTCGCAGGAGCCCGGCGAGGTCATCCGGGGATTGCACGCACAACTCGTACAGTTCGTAGCGATCCATCGGTGGTGGCCCGGATGCCATGGTATCAGGGACGGATTCCACGATCGTTGAGGGTCCGGGTCCGGGGCGACGCACTGTCCGAAGAGGGGTCGCGGTTGCCCGCGCGGCCCCGCCAAGCGACGATGGGCGACGGAATCGACGATGCCTCGGTCTCGCCCGCGTGGGTGCGACGCCGGGGAACCAACGAAAGCAGGAGCGACAGTCATGAAGATGCAGATACGGCCCCTTCTCGGCGCCGCGGTGCTCGTGGGCGCGACCACGCTGATCACCGGTGAGGTCGTCTCGCGCCAGCACGACGGCGAGATGAACATGGAGGAGATGTGGGAGACGTGGATGAAGCTCGCCGAGCCGGGTCCGGAGCACGCCGAGTTGGCCAGCCTCGCCGGCACCTGGCACCAGAAGAACACGCACTGGCCGGCGCCCGGCGCCGAGCCGATGGTCTCCGAGTCGGTCGCGACGTTCGCCCCGATCATGGGCGGCCGGTTCATGGTGGAGAAGGTGCACGGCGAGTTCGAGATGAACGGCGAGGTGAGTAAGTTCGAGGCGATGGGGATCTTCGGCTACGACAACCTCAAGGAGAAGCACGTCTTCTCCTGGGTGGACAACCACGGCACGATGATCATGAACGGCGAGGGCACCGCCGACGCCACCGGCAAGGTGATCACGTACTACAGCACGATCCCGAACCCGATGACCGGCGGCACGATGGAGTTCAAGTCCGTGTCGCGCGTCGTCAACGACGAGCGGACGATCTTCGAGATGCACCAGAAGGACGGCGACTCGTGGGTTCGCAACATGGAGATCGTGGGATCGCGGAAGCGACGCGGCGGGGCGAGGAAGAAGGGCGGGTGGCACTGAGCCCGGCGAATGAGCCCGAGATGCGAACGAGCCCCGATCCGTGATCGGGGCTCGTTCGTTTGACGGCCGGGGCGGCGCCCACGCGTCGGGGGGGGGGATTCCGGACAACGAGGTCGTTCTTGCGCGGGCAGGGGTGCGTGGAGGTTCTCCATTCGTCGAGTTTCGGGGTCTGATCCTCATTGGAATGCGCGCTCGGCGCGTGATCATGTGTCCGTTCTTTGACAGATGAGACACGGGTCCCGTGCGCGGACCGGGAGGCACTCCGATGCGAAGACGCTCAGCGACCGTACTCACGACGGTGGCGGCCACCGCCATCGTTTTCTCGATGACCGGAGCAACCCTGGCCGGCGACTGCTACTGGTCCGGCCAGGCATCCGACGACCTGTTCTCGAGTCTGCTCAACTGGTTCCCCGATCCCGTGCCCGTTCCGGGGGACGGCGTGGTCATCAACCTCGCGACCCTCACCACCGTCGACTTCGACTTCGAGCCGATCAACGTCAACATGATGATCGACGGCGCGGGGGCGCTGTTCCGCAGCGCCGACGACGGCCTGGGCATGCGTCACTACACGCTCACCGGCCGTGCCGACGTTCGCGGAGACGGGCTGGGATTGATGGGACTCGACCTGTCGGCCGGTCACGCGTTCGTCGTCGACGACGACGCGGAGCTGTCCGTGGTTGCCGATCCCGACCGCGCCTGCCCCGCCGGCACGATCGCGGTCGGCGGCCTGCTCACGGTCGGTGACCTGGGAGCAGGCACGGTGCGCGTCGAGGAGGAGGGCTCGATGCACAGCGGGGGCGCCGTCGTCGGACTGGACGCGGATGCCTCCGGCGCGATCATCCTCGACAACGCGACGTGGATGGCCACCACCGCCGGCGGCGATCTCGCGATCGGGTGGCACGGGGCCGGCGCGCTGACGATCGTCGGCGGCGCGAGCGCGTGGAGTACCCACGCGGAGCTTGGCGTCTGGGGCGACTCCTACGGGTTCGCCCACGTCGGCGGAACCGACGCCCTCTGGGCGAACCTCGGCACGCTGAGCGTCGGGGGGCGTGGACCGGCGCTGCTGGAAATCACCGGGGGCGGCACGGTCCTGAACTCGACCGGCTTCGTGGGCTCCGGCCCCGGCGGTGACGGCGTCGTGCACATCGACGGCCTGTCGTCGCGCTGGATCGGAACCGACGAGTTGAACGTCGGCTACTTCGGCTCCGGCGCCCTGGATGTCAGCGGGGGGGCGTTCGCGTCCAACGTCGACGCCTGCATCGGGAAGTACGCCGCGTCCGCGGGGACGGTGGCGGTGCGCGATCCCCGCAGCCACTGGAGCAGCGCCGGCGATCTCACCGTCGGCCACGCAGGCCGCGGCGTGCTGGTCGTCGCCAACGGCGCGACGGTCTCCAACGTCGACGCTCTTCTCGGCGCCGAGCCGGACGGCGACGGCGCGGTCGTCGTCAACGGGGCCGGCTCGACGTGGCTCAACAGCGGGGCGGTGTTCGTCGGCGGATGGTCGCGGGGCGCCGGCGGTGTCGGCCTGCTCGAGATCGCGCAGGGCGGTGCCGTCGAGATCGACGGGTGGATGCGCATCTGGGGCGACGGCGTGGTGCGGCTCGAGTCGGGGTGGCTCCGGGTCGATTCCATCGAGCGCACCGACTACGGCCTGTTCCACTTCATCGGTGGCACGCTGCTGCTGAACAGCTTCGACGGCGACCTGATCAACGCGGGCGGTACGCTCCGCCTCGGCGGCGTCGACCCAAGCACCTACTGGGGACGCGTCGTGGTGCTTGGCGACTACGTGCAAGGCGCCGGAACGCTGGAGCTGGCGGTCTCAGGCACGGAGCCGGAGGACGTCGAGGCCATCGAGGCGTTCGACGCGGCGGTGCTCGGCGGCTGGTTGAGGGTGCACCTGCTCCCCGGCGTCGCGCCCGATCACGACGACGTCTTCACGATCGTCACGGCCGAAGAGCTCGACGGCGTGTTCGCCAACGCGTTGTCGTTCGTGGACGTCGAGGGACCAGGCCGTTTCGCCGTCGTATACGACTACGACGCCGCGCCGCCCACCGTCACGCTCACGGGCTACGTGCCGACCAAGTGCCCGGGCGATGTCAACGGCAGCGGCGAGGCGGGGATCATCGACCTTGCCGCCGTGCTGTCGGCGTGGGGGACCACCGGGTACAGCCCCTGGGACGTGGACGACAGCGGCGACGTCGGTTTCGCCGACGTCATGGCGGTCTTCGAGTCATGGGGGCCTTGCCCCTGACCCGCGCGGTCCCGGAGGGGTTGGAGCGCGGCGGCCACGGTCGCCGCGTTCTTGTTAACGCCGGGCCGCTCCGCCGGTACACTGTGCCCGCCATGGAGGAGTCTCGACGCGACAGGAGCGCGTTGAGAAGAGAAGGGATGCCCGGGCTGTCGGTTGCGCTGGCCACGGCGACGGCGCTCTGCGCTCTGGCCGTCTGCCAGTACCGATACGGGATCTTCGACCAGGCGCAGTATCTCGTCGGCGTCGTCGGCATGCAGGATCCGGGCGCGCTCGGTGACGATCCGTACCTCGGCGCGTTCGGCGCGCTGCGCAGCGTGCTGTGGCCGATCGTCGCCGCCGCCACCGACGAAGCCTCGCGTCCGCTGTTCTGCCTGCTCATCGCGCTCGCCGTGACCGTCGCGAACGTGCTGCTGCTGTCGGCGCTGGGGCGAGCGCTGCTCGACGCGAGCGGCGCCGCCAGCCGCGCGGCGCCGCTGACCGTGCTGCTCGCCGTCCTCGCCCCGGCGCTCGTGCTCGTCGTGCCGAAGGAGCAGAACTGGTTCGGTCTCGTGTCGCTCGGCGACGTGGAGCTGACGGCGACGCTCGCGGTCCTTCCGCTCGTCTTTGCCTCGATGCTCGCGTGGGTGCGCGGCCGGCCGTGGATCAGCCTCCTGCTCGCGGCAGCGGCCCTGCCCGTGCACGGTCAGACCGGCGCCTACCTGCTCACCGCGTGGTGGGTCGCCGCCGCGTGGGACGGGCGGTCGAGCCCGGTCCGTCTCGCGGCGGTCGCGCTCATCGGAGCGATCGGCGCGGGCGCGGTCGCGCTGGAACGCGGCGCCGTCGCCCTCGCCGACGAACAGGTGCTCGCCCTGGAGGAAGTGGGACGCGGGCTCTACGCGGAGTTGATCGACCCCCGAACCGGACCGCTCACCGCGTGGTGCGCGGTCGCGACGATCCTGCTGCTCGGCCTCGTGCCCGCCGCCCGCCGTGTGGTCCGCGCGCGGCCGGCTCCCGAGCGGCGCTTGCTCGTGTGGTGGGCGGCGTCGGCGGCGTTCCCCCTCGCCGGGCTGACCCTGCTCGAGTTTGGCGCCGACGAAGCCTTGCTCTGGCGCCTGATGATCGGGCGCTCGCTCATGCTGCCGCAGATCGCGGCGCTCGTGGTGTTCTCGGTCTGGACGATGCGCGCCCTTGCCGCGGGAAGGCGCCGAGCCGTCGCCGCCGTCGTCTGCCTGGTGCTCGTCGTGGCGTGGCCGGTCGCTCAGGTGCCGCTGCCGGTGGTTGCCGCCGGGCTCGGGCTCGTGCTCGCGCTGCTCGCGCTCAACCCGGCGCCGTCGTGGCCGGACGCGGGGTTGTCGACGCCCGCGCGGCGTCGCGTGTGCGCGGGCGCCGTCACCGCGCTGGCGGTCGTCGGGGCGCTCGGCATCGTGCACTTCGAGCAGCGACCGTATCCGTGGCTGGCCTCCGGCCAGGACACCGCATGGGGCGAGACCCAACGCTGGGCGCGGAATGCCAGCGCGCCGGGCACGCTGTTCCTGACGCCTCCGTACTTGTCGGGCTGGCGCGTCGATTCGCACCGGCCCACCTTCGGCGAGGTCAAGGACGGCGGGCTCCTCTTCTATGCGGGCGAACCGGCGCTTGGCTGGGCTCATCGCATGCGGCAACTCGGCATGGAGCCGTCGTTCCGTCTCGCGGAGCCCGCGGCCGCGTCCGCGCGGAGCCTGCACCTCAGCCGGCGCGCGTACCAGGCGGCGCTGGAGCGCGGCGGCCACGCGCTCGTCGCGTGGACCGGCGCCGCATACGTCGTGCTGGAGCGCACGCATGACGTGGAGATGGGCGCCGCGGTCTGGTCGAACGACGCGTTCGTCGTGCGGAGCGTGGACGGGACCGTGGTGGCGGCGATCGAACCCTGAGAGCGCGCGTGACCTTCCGGTATCGCGCGGCGGTCACTCCGTCACGACATCATGCACGCGCACCCACTCCAGACGTGGACGCCAGGCGCGCGAGGTCGCTTCGTGGGCCGGGTGATCCACGTACGCGAGGTAGTCGGCCTTGGTCGCGAAGCCGACCACGAGGGCGACGTCGAAGTCGTCGTCGACGATCGGGAGGTCGATGCCGGCGGGTGGGCCCGCGGACATCGATACGACACCGGGGATCTCCGCGAGCATCGCGCGCGAGTCGTGGATGAGCGCGCCGGCGGCGCCGGGATCGTCGAGCTTGAAGAGCACGACGTGGTGCAGACGGGCCGCCGGAGGCGTGCTGCACGCGGTCAGCACGAAGGCGACGGCGGCGGTGGCAAGAGTGGTAAGACGGGGCATGTCACCAGAATAGGGGACCCGCCGCCGTTTCGCCGGGCGGTGCTTGGGTTGGGACGGGAGATCCACTAAGGTAGGGGCGTGGATTCGGGGGGTCGTCACCGCCGCTCCGGGCGGGGCGGATGGTTGCGGTATGGAGAGTCCGTCGGACGTCTCCACCCTTGGATCCCCGCTGAGAGGTCGCGCCATTTCCGGCGCCGAGGAGGCCAGCTCAAATGTCGATTTTTGCCACCCGAATTCCGCGCCGAACGCTTGTCGTATCGGCAGCGTGCGTCACCGGTCTTGCCACGATGCTCGCCCTTGCGGCCGAGCCCACCGGCGCGCAGCGTAGCGCGAAGCGCTCCGTGGACAAGACTCCGGAGACGCGTGTCGTCGCCGTCCCCGACACGTCGATCCAACTGAAGCTCTGGGAGGCGGCGCACCCGGTCAACGGCCAGGTCGTGCCGCACTACTCCATCAGCTTCAACGGGGAGTCGTTCAGCGCCGCGCGGGCCACGAGCTATGACCTGAAGCTCGTCGCCGGTGACTTCGACCCGCTTGCCGCCGAACAGGGACCGGCCGTGCATCCCGTTCTCAGCGCCGGCGCCGACGTCAACCTCTATGTCGTGCAGTTTGTGACCCAGCCGCTCGAGGCCTTCCGCGAGCAGATCCGCGACCTCGGCGGCACGGTCCGCTTCTTCCTCGCCAACCACAGCCACATCGTGCAGATGTCGCCGGAGACCCGCGCCGCGGTGGCCGAGCTGCCGTACGTGCGCTGGATCGGTCCGTACGAGCCGGGCTACCGGGTCGAGAAGCTGATGCGCGACAACGTCGATCGCGCCGATCAGCTCTTCCCGATCCTGCGCTACAACATCATGGTGATGGATCCGGAGCTGAAGGACGACGTGGCCGGGCGCATCGCGGAGATGGGCGGCGTCGTCGACAAGGCCGACGCCGGCAAGTTCCTCGTGACCGCCACGCTCACCGCCGATCAGCTCTTCGAGCTGGCGCGCTGGGACGAAGTGCTCTTCGTCGATCGTTGGGGCCCCTACGAGAAGGACATGGACAAGAGCCGCATCCTGAGCGGCGCCGACTACGTCGAGACCGTGGCCGGATACACCGGCACCGGCGTCCGCGGCGAGGTCTTCGACGCGGGCTTCAACCAGGGGCACGTCGACTTCGCGTCGCGTCCGCTCATCGTGCACAACACGGTCGGCGTCGACTCCCACGGTGCGGCCACGTCGGGCATCTGCTTCGGTGACGGCACCGGTAACCCCGCCGCCCGCGGCATCCTGCCCAGCGGCCAGGGCATCATCGCCGACTACAGCACGGTCGGTCTCGAGTACACGACGAGCCGCTACAACCACACCGGCGAGCTGCTCACGCCGCCGTACGAGGCCGTCTTCCAGACCTCGAGCGTGGGCAGCCCGCGCACGAGCGAGTACACGACGATCTCGGCCGACGCCGACGCGGCCCTGTTCGACTTCGACATCGTCCACTGCCAGTCGCAGAGCAATGCGGGCAACCAGCAGTCGCGTCCGCAGGCGTGGGCGAAGAACATGATCTCCGGCGGCGGCGTCAACCATTATGACACGCTGACCAAGGACGACGACTGCTGGTGCAGCGGCGGCTCGACGGGCCCGGCGACCGACGGCCGGATCAAGCCCGACATGTGTCACTTCTACGACGACACGCTGACCACCACCACCGGCTCGTCGACTTCCTACACGACCAGCTTCGGCGGCACGAGCGGCGCGACGCCGAACATCTGCGGCTACACCGGTCTCTTCCACGAGATGTGGGCCGACGGCATCTTCAACAACGACATCGTGCCCGGCACCGTCTTCGACAACCGTCCGCACATGACGACGGCCAAGGCGGCGATGATCAACACGTCGACCCAGTACCCGTTCTCCGGCGCCGGCCACGACCTGGGACGTCATCACCAGGGCTGGGGCATGCCGGACATGCAGTACATGTACGACATCCGCGAGAAGATGCTCGTCATCGACGAGACGGACGTGCTGACGAACCTCTCGTCCGCGTCGTACAACGTCGGCGTGAACGCGGGCCAGGCGAAGCTCAAGGCGACGCTCGTCTATGCCGACCCGCCGGGCGTTCCGTCCTCGTCGCAGCACCGGATCAACGACCTCACGCTCAAGGTCACCGACCCGGGCGGTACCGTCTACTGGGGCAACAACGGTCTCGTGGAGAACATGTGGTCCACGCCCGGCGGCGCGGCCAACACCGTCGACACCGTCGAGAACGTGTTCATCGAGAATCCGACGCCCGGCTCCTGGACGGTCGAGGTGATCGCCTCGGAGATCAACCAGGACAGCCACGTCGAGACGCCGTCCCTCGACGCGGACTTCGCACTCGTGGTCACCGGCGGAACGCTCGGGCCGGGCTTCGCCCTGTCCGCCACGCCCGGTCTCGCGGAGGTCTGCGCGCCGGACAACGCCCAGTTCGACATCGGGATCACGCAGTTCGAGGGCTTCGTGGAGCCGGTCTTGTTCACGACGAACGGCTTGCCCGCGGGAGCGACCGCCACGTTCACGGCGAAGAACGTCGTGCCCCCGGGCTCGACGTCGCTGATCATCTCCGACACGGACCTCGCCACGCCGGGGCAGCATGTGATCGAGATCGTGGGCACCACGCCCTCCCTGACGAAGTCCAACTTCGTGACGCTGGATCTCTCCACGGCGATCCCCGGTGACGTGGCGCTCGTGGATCCGACCAACGGCGAGACCGAGGTCGGGCGGATGCCGGACATGATCTGGACCGCCTCGACGCAGGGCACGTCGTACGACCTGGAGATCTCGACCAACCCGGGCTTCTCGGGGCTGGCCTACAGCGCGAACGTGACCGGCAACAGCCACACCGTCGCCACCAACCTCCTGTCGCTCACCACCTACTACTGGCGGGTGCGGGCGAACAACGGCTGCGGATCCGGCAACGACTCACCGGTCTTCAGCTTCCAGACGCTCGAGCAGCCCGACTACTTCACCGAGGACTTCAACGACGCCTCCAACGACCTCGACGGTCTCAGCGTGGCGTTCATCCCGGACGGCACGGGCGACTACTACGAGCCTTGCCTGACCGAGATCACCGCGCTGCCCACCGATCCGGCGGGCGGCAACGTGCTCACGCTGACCGACGACAGCTCGGCGTCGTTCGGAACCGGCTTCCAGCCCGTGCTGCTGTACGGGCAGCCGTACACCACGGCGCACGTCGGGAGCAACGGCTACGTCACGTTCACCGCCGGTGACAACGACTACACCGAAACGCTCGCCGACCACTTCGATCTGCCGCGGGTCTCCGGCCTCTTCGACGATCTCAACCCCGCTACCGGGGGCACGGTCAGTTGGAAGCAGGACGCTGAGGGCATCGCGGTGACGTGGGATGCCGTGCCGGAGTACTCGTCGTCCAACGCGAACACGTTCCAGATCGAGATGTTCTTCAACGGTCGGATCGACATCTCGTGGCTGAACGTCGACGCCAGTGACGGCATCACCGGTCTCTCCGCCGGCAATGGTGTCCCGACGGACTACGTCGAGACCGACCATTCCGTGGCCCCCGACTGCAATGCCACCTGCTTCGGCGACCTCGACGGCAGCGGCGACATCGGCTTCGGCGACATCCTCGACATCATCGGCGCGTGGGGTCCCTGCGTCGGATGCCCCGAGGATCTCGACACGAGCGGTGACGTCGGCTTCGGCGACATCCTCATCGTCATCGGCGTCTGGGGCCCGTGCTGAGGCGGACCAAGCCACCGATCCCAAACCCAACCGCGCGGCCGGCAATCACTGCCGGCCGCGCTCTTTTGCGCACAACCGGTCCGCCTCAACTCTCCATTCCCAATTCCCAACCGACCGATAATCCCGCGCACACCCGTTCTCCCCGCCCGCAACCGGCGAAAGCATCCAAATCCAGCGATGCATTCTGGCCCGCCCCCGCATTCGGGGTAGTTTGGGAAAGACGACTTGCTTGCGCCCGGCGCCACGATCGCGCCGGCGCGTGTACGCCGCGCGACGGGAAGAGTGGCAAAGGGCGCCGATCGCGCCCGCAGAGGTAGAAGAGAGAGAGAGCTATGTTGCACAAAGCAGTCCTCGCATCGTGCGCGTTCGTGGTCGTGGTGCTGTCGGCACCGGCGCAGGGAGCGCTCATCGACTTCGAGCTTCAGGAGTACCCGGACGTCGGCTCGCGGTTCATCGACGCGGTCTACGACGCCGGGAGCGACACCTTCGTGGCTGATGGATTCGCGATGGACTACGCCCGCGAGAGCGGAGGACCGCTCAACCCGATCAGCTCCGGCGGGTTCCACATCACGGCGAACATCGACGAGACCGGCGACGCCCATGGCGGCACGCTCGAGATCATCGGCAACGTCATCGGCTTCGGCCCGGCGCTGCTGACCGCCGAGCTGCTCGACTTCGGGTTCATGGACGGGGGTGGCTCGCGGATCGAGTTCATCTTCGAAGTGACCGCCGGACCGCTGAGCACCGACTACGGCGGCGTCGGCGCGAAGGTCGGCGTGGTCATGGACGTCGGCGTCAGCTACTCCGGCGACTTCACGCAGGGCTTCGACAACCGCTTCTTCGGGCTGCCCGGCACCGGCCAGGGTATCTCCGGGACGAAACCGCTCGCCCTTCCGGGGCCTGGGGCCCTCGCGGTCGCCGCGATCGGCGGCCTCATCGGATCCCGTCGACGTCGTCGCCGGCACTGAGTCGCCGCCGACGACACGACTCCTCCACGACGGGCGCCTCCGGGGCGCCCGTCGTTATGCGCGCCGATCGGGCCTCGATTAGGATAACACCGGATCTTGATCTGACTCCGAGCTGATGGAGCCCCCCATGCCCCGCAAGCGTGAACTGCTCGCCGAGGAAGCGCTGCATCGGCTGCTCGACGTCGCCCAGGCCCTGAGTGGCTCGGCGGACCTGACGGCGATCCTCTCGGTGATCATCGATGCCATGCGCGATTTGCTCCAGGCGGATCGCGCGACGGTGTTCGAGCTGGACCCGGAGCGAGACGAGCTGTTCAGCACCGTCGCCCACGGGCTCACCGCCTCCGTCGAGCTCGCCGAGATCCGGTTCTCCAGCGCCCAGGGGTTGGCGGGCGAGGCGTTCCAGACCGGCAAGATCATCAACGTGCCCGACGCGTACGAGGACGATCGCTTCAACCGCGAGGTCGATCGGTCGAGCGGGTTCCGAACGAAGTCGCTGCTGACGATCCCGCTCGTCGGAGACGACGGCCGGCGGGTCGGTGTCGCCCAGGTGCTCAACAAGCGCGAGGGGAGCTTCGACGACGACGACGAAGCCCTCGCCGCGGCGCTCGCGGCGCAGGCGGCGGTGGCGATCCGGCGCGGGCGCCTCATCGAGGAGAGCCTCGTGCGGCAGCGGATGGAGCGCGAGCTGGAGTTGGCCAAGGACATCCAGACGGCGACGCTGCCCAAGCGCCTGCCGTCGCTGCCCGGCTTCGACCTCGCCGCGTGGTGCGAACCCGCCGAGGAGACCGGCGGTGACGCCCTCGACGTCATCGGTATCGGCGGGACCGCGACCGCCGCCGACCCCGATGGCGACTGCGTCGGCGCGGTCTTGCTCGTCGCTGACGCGGTCGGTCACGGCGTCGGGCCCGCGTTGTCCGTTACCCAGCTCCGCTCGATGGTGCGCATGGCCGCGCGTCTCGGCGCGTCGGTGCCCGAGGTCGCGAGCATGTCCAACGAGCAGCTCAACCGCGACCTGCCCGGCGGACGGTTCATCACGGCGTGGTTCGGACGGCTCGACGCGACGACGTCGGTGATGGAGTACCTCAGCGCCGGCCAGGCCCCGATCCTCCGCTACGTGGCGGCGGACGACCTCATCGAGATGCGCTCGTCGGACGCGCTGCCGGCGGGCATCCTGCCGCAACTGGATCTGCCGGCGCCGAACCGGTTCGAGATGGCAGCCGGCGATCTCTTCGCGATCCTCTCCGACGGTATCTACGAAGCGTTCAACACCGCCGGCGAGCAGTTCGGCAACGAGCGCGTCGAGGCCGTCATCCGCGCCAGCCACGACGGCAGCGCCGACGACATCGCCAACGCGATCCGCGACGCCGTCGACGCCTTCGCCGGCGCGCAGCCGGCCGACGACGACCGGACGGTGCTGATCATCAAGAAGAGAACCTGAGGCGAATGCCACGTAGATAAGGCGCAGAAAATGGTGACTGTCACCATTTTGGGGCGTCTACTTCAGCTGAAGCCGGATCACGCCGTCGAAGTCCTTGGGGACCTCTTCCATCGCCTCCTTGTAGAGCTTGGCGACGTGCGTGCGATCGTCGACCTTCGCCAGCTCGTCGAACGCGGCGGACGCTTCGTCGAAGCGGCCTTCCTGGAACGCGGCGACGGCGCGGGCGGTGGCGTCGACGATCTCGCTCGGGGCATCCGCGGGCAGGATCTCGAAGACCTCCGACGGCGCCGACTGGCCGACCACGACCACGCGCCCGATCGGGCGGAGCGTCGACGAGCCGTCGGCCAACTCCTGCGTCCGCCCGTTGACGAGGATCTGCGTGCCGAACTGCTTGTTCGCCGACTCGAGCCGCGCGGCGAGGTTGACCGCATCGCCGATGACGGTGTAGTCGTTCAACTCCGGCGGCGCGCCGCAGTCGCCGACGACGACATGGCCGGTCGCGATGCCGATGCGCAGGCCGAGGTCGGGCACGTCGGTCAGGTCGCCGGTGCCGTTCAGATCGCGCACCACGTCCTGGCACCGCAGCGCCGAGCGGCACGCCTTTGCCGCCTGGTCCCCGTCCAGCTCGAACGCCGACCAGAACGCCATGAACCCGTCCCCGAGGAACTTGTTCACGTAGGCGTCCTCCTCGATGAGGATGTCGGTCAGGGCCGACATGTACGTGTTGAGCGTCGAGACCGTCTTCGCCCCGCCGAGAGATTCGCTGATCGAGGTGAAGCCCGCGAGATCGGCGAACATCACCGTCAGCTCGCGCTCCTCGCCCGAGACCGACAGCGCGCCGGGGTGCTCGGCGAGGTGATCCACGAGCTGCGCGGAGACGCGTGCCCGGAACTGCCGCGTGACGCGGTTGCGCTCCTGCTGCGAGATCACCGCCTGGAGCGCGGTGCACGCGACCCAGGAGGAAACGCCCGCGGTGGACGGGGCGACGAGCGGGATGAGCAGGTCGCTGGAGGCGAAGAGCCACAAGCCGGCGCCGATGAGCGCCGCGATCATGACGCCGACGAGCATCGCCGAGACCCACGCGGAAAAGCGAGCACCCGCGAGCGTGCAGAGCAGGCCCAACAGGACCACGAGGATGGGAGAGACGCGGCCGGGCACGAAGTGAATGGCCTGGCCGGTCATCGCCTGGTGCGCCACGACCGCGTGCACGATGACGCCCGGGGTCTTGGCGTCCAGCGGCGTCTGCACGAAGTCCGCGGCGGAACCCGTAGCCGTCATGCCGACGAAGACCAGCTTGCCCTCGACCCGCTCGCGGATGTGGGCGGAAGCCCGCGCGATCTTCGCAGCGTCCTCGTCGACCACCGTCCGGAGCTGCCGCCAGACGCGCCCGACCCGCTGCTTCTCGGTGAGCTCCTCGGCGGGCGTTTCGGGATCGACCTCCTCGAGCATGAACTCGATGTCGTCGGCCGCCTCCTCGATCATCTCCGGGTCCAGCTCGCTTCCCGGCTCGAACGGAATGTTCGCGGCCGTGAGCACGTCGGCGGTGAGTTCGCGGAACAGCTCGGTGTTCTTCTCCATCGTGCGCCGCGAATCCGCCAACTCGACGACCTCGCGGATCGCGAGATGACCCGCGCCCTCCGCGTCGGCCTCGGTCTGGCGCAGCAGGCCCACCCAACGATCCGCCGTGGTGCTCGTCGGCCACCGAATCCAGAGGTTGCCGTCGTTCAGCGGGAGCGTCACCTCGTCGCCGACGGTGATGCGGTCGGATTCGAACGTGACGTCCACCGGCTCGATGTCGCCGTGCACCATCGCCGCCGCGAGACCGAACTGGAGCGCCGTGCCGCCGGGAGCATCCTCGTCCATCGGCACTTCGCGAACCGCGCCGTCGCCGTGGACGTGTTTCGTGACCGTGACGGACCCGACACCACTTGCCGCCTCGGCCAGCGCGCTGATGGGCGGTCGGTCGCAGTAATCGCCGAGGTGATCGGTCGGTTGCAGGTGGTCGCGCACGATGCGCCAGGCTTCATCCTGTCGCCACGTCGACCGAAGCAGATCCTGCTCGGCGTAGCTTCGCGTGATCTCGGTGAGGTCCGGCGCGATCGCGCGCTCGAACGCCTGGAACGACGAGAACGGCGGATCGGCGGTTCGCAGCACCTTCCAGGCCGCCGCGTTCTTGTACCGCCAGGGGCGACCGCGGAAGAGCGTTCGGCGTTGCCCGGTGACCTGCGCCTCGTCGAGCGCCTCGCGCTCCTCGAGCCGGATGTTCTCCCCGAGCACGTCGAGCAGGCGCTCCAGCTCCGCCCGCCCGGTCTCCGTGAGCCAGAGGGGATCGTACGTACCCGCGTCGATGTCCACGGCCAGCACACTCTGGAGGCGGCTCAGCGCCGCGGCGAAGTGCCGATCCTCGGCCGGGTCAACGGACGGCTCCGACCACATGATGTCCAGGGCGATCGTCTTGGCGCCGGCCGCCTGGAGTTCGTCGACCGCGTCGGCGATCCGCGTGCGTGGCCAGGGCCACCAGCCGATCAGGTCGAGCGACATGTCGTCGATGTCCACGTGGACGATCTGATCGGTCATCGGCTCCGCGGGGCGGAACGCGCCCGTGAACCGGTAGTCGACGCTCAGCCGCTCCCAGCGCGTGAAGCCGCCGAGCACGTCGATGCCCGTCACCGCGGCGGTGACGGCGAGGCCCAGCAGAAGTCCGAAGAGGGTCGTTCGCTTCACGCGGGCATGATACGGGGATTCACGGCGGCGACTGACCGCCCTCGTACGTCGAAATGACCGCTTCGGCGAAGTCGGAGACGCAGAGGTTGACGTCCTCCTGCACCGTGAAGTGGGTCTCGCAGAAGGCCTGGACCATGGAGACGATCTCGACGAGGTCCTGGTCGAGCCAGGGCCCCTGGTGCTCAAAGCAGAACGTATCGACGTCGAAGTAGAGCTGGTCGAGCCCGGGGAAGGAGAAGCCCTCACCTTCGGACGGGAAGTCCTCGTTCAGCAGGAAGTCGTACTCGCTGAAGATCGAGAAGGTCTCGTCGGCGTCGCAGATGAACTCCGCGGCCTCTCCGAAGCTCAGCCCGGGAAAATCGGGGAACTCGAAGTCCGGCACGTCCGGCGGGATGACCGGGTCCTCCTCGAAGATCGGCAGGTTCTCGACGGCCATCATCGTCTGCACGCTGGTGTCGACCTGACGCGTGCCTCGGTTCTCGGGGTTCATCCCCGTGTCGGTCGGATCGGTGCCGCCCTCGGAACCGGGGTCATCTGGCCCACCGGTATCGCCGAGCCCGGACTCGACGGGATTCTGCTTGTCGTCGCTCGATGTTCCGCCACCGGACATCGAGAACGTCGCCTGGTTCAGCAGGAACGTGACCTCGATCGACTTGAGCGCGTTCGTTCGCGCGGCGGTGATCTTCGTGCCGCCGAAGCCGCCGTAGTCGACACCCATCGCGGTGCCGCGCACGGCGAGCGTGGTGGAGGGCGTCACGACCGAGAAGTCGTTGGTCAGGCCCACGCGATCGACCTTGAAGTCGGCGCGGCCGCGCTTGATCTGCACCGTGGTCCTGAGCGTCTCGCCGGCGTGCACGATCTCCGGCAGGGTGACGCGCGAGGAGCGATCGACGAGCACGGAGGCGTTGTGTCCGACGCGAAGCGCGAGGTACGACTTGCTGCCGGTACGGATCATCGCCCCCGGCTCCAGCACGTCCTTGACCGCGGCCTTCTTCCACTTGGCCTTGGCGTCCGTGCGCCACTGCGCGCGGCCCTTGACCTGCATGACCACCGCCTTGAGCACCTTCGTCTGCCCCTCGGCCAGCGGCTGGACCTGTTTCTCGGTCTCCTCGCGGAGTTCCTCGGCGGCCTGGCGCAGGGCTTCGGCCCGCGCCTCGTTGGCCGTCGTGACGGCGAGGCTGGGGGAGCTGAGGATGCCGGCGAGGACGCCGACAACGGTCAGTGATAGCGTGAAAGAGGTCCGTCGCATCGTCTTTGTCTCCCGGGCGATCGTCTTCCCAAACGGGGAGCAAGAGCGATGCCGCGTGCGTCGAGTCTACTGCTGGGCCGCCCGAAAACCGAGATGATCTTCTGAGCGACCGACGAGATCGATGAACTCCAGGCCGGAGAGGGCCTGATTATCGGTCCTTGGCGGGATCATCCGGCGATGGATCAGCTCTCGCGTGCAGGAGCGGGGCGAGGGCCCGAACACTCGCGCCGACAGGCCGCCGGGGATCTCGAGGATCTCGCACACCGCCATCGCCATCAGGCCGACCGTCGCGGTCTCGTTGGGGGGCAGCTCCCGGTCCTCGGCGATCCACCCTCGCTCACGCGCGAGCCGGAGCCGCCGGGAGAAGCTGATGTCGTCGTTCTCGGTTTCGTTTTCCTCGGATACACCGGCGAGCAGCAGCAGGCCGTGCAGCGCGTCGTTGTTCGTCACCGAGTGACGGGTTGCGACCTCGTCCCAGAAGTCCAGTTCGTCGTCGAGGGCTCCGAGTGCGTCCGCGGCCGAATCGTCGTGCACCATCCGCTCGATCGTGCACCCACCCGCCATCAGCACGAGCAGCAGCAGCGGAACCAGCGCCGCCAACCCGACACCTCTTCGTCGCCATTCAGAAGTCATACGTCACCCCTCCGTACACGAAGTGACGCGGATCATCCTGCCCCCGAGGCAAGGCGTCCCCGGGTATGAACACGCCGTAGCGAACCGTGGCGCGGATGTCGGACGTGATGCTCCAGTCCACGAACAGGTTGACCTCGCCCCCGATGAACGTGTCAGTGGTCGAGGGGAAGCTCACGGGAGCGTTCTGGTCGGCCTTGGCGAAGAGGAACCCCGCCACGCCGGCGCGGACCCAGTCCGAACTGAGCACGGAGCGCTTGGACGAGGTGCTGAGGCCCACCCGCAGCGACAGGAGGTTCGCCAGCTCCGGGGCGAGGGCGAGGCCGGTGTCGACGTAGCCGAGGCTGTTGAACGAGTGATCGTCCGTGTTTCGCCGGTTGCCGCCGAACGTGTCGTTGGCGGTGATCCGGTCGTCGTCGCCGCTGGCCCCGGCGAACTCGACGTCCAGACGCGTGTCGTTGTCGTCGCGGAAGAGGTAGTTCACGCCGAGCACGCCGGCCCACGCCTTCACGTCGTCCTTCGTCTGCGTCACCGGCAGGCCCAGGATGTTGAAGGAGTTGCTCAACGTCTCGCCGGTCTGGTAGACGACCTCGGCCTTGTAGCCGAGCTGCGGCCCCAGTGAGCCGCGGGAGCCGATGATCAGGTATTCCGAGTCGTAGTCGAAGCGGGTCGGGATCCCCGCGATCACGCCGAAGCTCTGGTCGTTCTCGTCGCGCTGGACGAGGTAGGAGACGTACGGCGTGTGGGTCGCCATGCCGCGGTACTCGAGGGCGGCGCCGTAGAACCAGCGGTCGGTGTCGCGATCGAACCCGGGACGCGAGCCATCCCAGTCCACGGTGCCGGACGACGGCGTGAGGGCGGCGAGTCCCTTGATGCCGATGTCGCCAAGCTCGACGTCGACGAGCGCCGCGTACATCCCGTCAGAGAGCGTGAGGCCGGCGCCCCATTCGAGGAACTGGCGACCGACCTTGATGTTCAGGTTGTCGTCGAGGTACTCGCCCGTCTCCGCGAGCCTCGCGCCCCGCAGGTCGAACTGGTACCAGTAGCGATCGCCGATCGGCTGATCGAGCTCGTCGCCGTCACCGTCGAACGAGTCGCCGGAGTTGAAGTCGTTGTACGTGAGACGGAGGCGACCGAAGAATCGATGCGCCCCGTCGAGCTCGGCGCGGAGGTAGAAGATCCCCTCGGTCTGGCGCAGGACGCGCGTTGTGCCGAACGAGTTGTCGACGCCGAGGATGCCGAACCGAGCGGATCCACCGTAATCGATGAATGCGCGTTCGGAGATCGGCTGATCCGTGGGGACCATGAGCCGGAACTCCTGGTCGAACTCCAGCATCTGGCGCTGGAGCCGGCGCACGAGATCGGCGTCGGGGCGTTGCTGTGCGATCGCGGGGGAGGTCGTCGCCGCGCATGCCGCCACCGCGATCATCGCTCGGAGTTTCGAGTGCCTTCTCACCGTGCGACCGGTCGTTTCTGCACGTTGTGCACGAGGCTACTCGCGCCGATTCGGGGCGACCACCCGACGCGGTCGCCGTCCGTTCCGGGGCGATGAAGCCGGTAGGTAAGATGACAGAGAGGCCCGCGCATGTCAATCACCTTCCGATAACACTCGCGAAGTGGCGAACGCGCGCGATTGAGACGACCATATATGGCGATGCGACTGCTCATCACCGGTATTGGCGACGCTTTCACCAGCCGGCACTTCGGCTCGAGCGCGGTTCTCGACGCGCCGGAGGGCTACGTGCTCATCGACTGCCCGGACCTGATCAACCGGGCGCTGCGCGAGGCGAAGGAAGCCTCGGGCTGGCCGGTCGAGGTCCGGGCGATCGACGACATCATCCTCACCCACCTGCACGGCGATCACTGCAACGGCCTGGAGGCCTTCGGCTTCCTCCGCCGGATCTTCGGTCAGAACGACCCCGCGCAGCGTCCCCGCATCCATACGACCGCGCCCGTTGCCGAGCGCCTCTGGGAGCGTCTCGCTCCCGCGATGGACGCGCCGTTCACCGACGCCGAGAACTCCACGCTCGAGGACTACTACGACGTGCGCATCATCGAGCCGGGAACGCCGGCGTCGATCGCCGGCCTGACGGTCGAGTCCCGCTTCACCAAGCACCCCGTGCCAACGATCGGCCTGCGCGTCTCCAACGGCGAGGTCACGCTCGGCTGGTCGGGCGACACCGCCTACGACCCTCGGCACATCGAGTGGCTGAGCGACGCCGATCTCATCGTGCACGAGGTGAACATCAGCAACGTGCACACGCCTATCAGTTCGCTGAACGCGCTGCCCGACGAGTTGCGGGCGCGGATCCGCCTGAACCACATCGTCGACGACTTCGATCCCGCGTGCACGGACATGCGCGTGCTGGCGGAGGGCGAGGTGGTCGAGGTGGTCAAGCGCTGAGGGCGGATCACGTCTCCGTCTCGGGCACCGGCGCGGTTCCCGGCAGATGGCCGGCCATCAGGTCGGCGACCGGGCGCGTGATGTCGATCCGCTCGAACATGATCTTGAGCACGGCGGTGATCGGCGCGGCGAGCACCATGCCGATGATGCCCCAGATCATGCCCCAGATGATCAGCGACATCAGCACGACGATCGGGTGCAGGTCCAGGGAATGCCCCATGATCTTGGGCTCGATGAGGTTCCCCATCGAGAACTGGATCGCCCCGGGGATCGCGATCGCCAGGATCGCGCTGGTGGGCGAGAGGTCCTTCGTCACGAGCACGATCGGCAGCGGCAGGAGCGTGGCGATGATCGAGCCGAGGCTCGGGATGAAGTTCAGGAGGAACGCGAAGAGTCCGAAGACGAGCGCGAGATCGATCCCGAGCAACCAGAGCGTGACGCCGACGAGCACGCCGGTGATGCTCGACGTGAACATCTTCGTGGCGAGATAGCGCTTGACCTTGACCTCGATCTCCCACCGCACGCGGCTCTTCGCGTGCGGCTCCTTGCCGAGCAGGAGGAACAGCACGAAGACCATCACGAGCACGCCCTGCGCGAGCACGTCCATGATCGACTTCGTCGTCCCCAGCAGCATGCCCTGGATCGTGCCCTCGGGCACGAACGAGAGGGGATCGACGACCACGTCGGGATCGACGGGCAGCATCGCCTCGAACTTCTCGATCATCTCCCGCAGCTTCTCCTGGTAGGACCCCGCGCTGTCCGCGAGCTGGGTCACCGAGGCGGAGACGAGCGTGTACAGCGCCCCCGCGAGGACGGCGCCGAGGAGGACCGTGAACAGCAGCGCGAGCCAGCGCGGCAAGCGCAGGTAGTGCATCTGGAGATCGACGAGTGCCGTGAGCGTGAGCGTGAAGAGGATCGCGAGCACGAACGGCAGCATGACCGGACGCAACCAGTACAACGCCACGCCAATCGTCCCCGCGGCGAGAATGAGCAGGCAGACCGTCTGGACGCGGCGTTCGTGATGCATCAGCTCCGTCACGGTGTCCTCCGATCGGCGTCGAGGGCCGGGATGGGGAAATCGGCCGACGCAGTGCGGCCCGTGGTCATGATCGACCGCATACGCTCGACGAGCTGGGGGTGCTCGCCGGCGACGTCGTGCCGTTCGGACCCGTCGGTGTCGAGATCGTACAGACGAATGGTGAGGTCACCGGAGCGCAGGTTCGTGCGGACGCCCTTGAAGGCCCCGATCATCACCGCCTGCTGCTGGTCGCGCTCGGGGTATTCCCAGTAGAGGTGATCGTGCCGGCGTTGCGTTCCGCTCGAGAGCAGCGTCGGGGCGATGCTGATGCCGTCGAGCCCCACCGGCGGCGTGTGACCGGTCAGCTCCATGATCGTGGGGAGAACGTCCTGGAAGCCGGAGACGTGATCGGTGATCGACCCCGCGACGATGCGGCCCGGCCACCGCGCGATCATCGGGATACGCAACCCGCCCTCGAAGACCGTGCACTTGGTGCCGCGCAGGGCGCCGAGGGAGTCGAAGAACTCCCGGTCGCATCCCCCGGCGAACGTCGTTCCGTTGTCCGACGAGAACATCACGATCGTCTCGTCGGCGATGCCAAGCTCGTCGAGGGCGTCGAGGAGACGGCCGACGTTTCGGTCGAGATAGCTGATCATCGCCGCGTACGCGGCGCGGGGGCGCGGGTGGGGCAGGTAGCCTCGATCGCCGAGATACGGCTCCGGGTCCCAGTCGCGCGGGTAGCGATCCACCTCGTCGGGCGGGGCCTGGAGCGCGACGTGCGGGATGATCGACGCGTAGTAGAGGAAGAACGGCTCATCGGCGTGCCCGCGGATGAACGCGACCGCCTCGTCGGCGATGTGTTCCGGCGCGTAGTCGCTCCCACGGTGGCGCGCGTACTCGCCCTCATCGGGCAACGGCTCGGCCAGTTTCTGGTGCGCCCGGAAGTGTCGGTTGCCGTGCAGAACGTCGACGTCGTGATCGCGCCAGAGATGCGTCGGGTAGTAGTTGTGGGCGACACGCTGGCAGAGGTAGCCGTAGAAGTGATCGAATCCCTGGGCGCGCGGATGCCCGACCGAGCCGGGGCCGCCCAGTCCCCACTTGCCGAACACGCCGGTCGCGTAGCCGCGATCGCGGAGCAACTCGGCGATCGTGACCTCGCCCGCCGGAAGCGGGAGCTGGCCCTCCGGCTCCTCCGGGCCCCATCCCCCCACCTCCTTGTTGCCGCGGATGGCCGCGTGGCCGGTGTGCCGGCCGGTGAGCAGGACGCACCGCGACGGAGCGCAGACGGGGCTGCCGGAGTAATGGCGGGTGAACCGCATGCCCTCCCGGGCAAGCCGATCGAGGTTCGGCGTGCGGATCTTCGCCTGGCCGTAACAACCCAGCTCGTGATAGCCGAGGTCGTCGGCGAGGATGTAGATGACGTTGGGCGGTCGCGTCGGGTCCGCGTCGCGGGCCAGGGCCGTTCCGGCGAGGAACAGCACCGCCGCGAAGGCGAGCAGCGTGTGGTTCATGCTCCGCTGTTTCGGGCCTGATACGATGCCCGGCATCATGACGGACCCATTCGTCACAGGCAAGGCCACCATCTGCGGCTTCAGCTTCGGGAAGAACCTGACCAGCCTCAACTTCCCCGTCGAGGCCTCCGTGCGAAGCGTGCTGCCGCTGTGCGATCGGTTCATCTTCGCCGTCGGCAAGAGCGACGACGACACGCGTGAGCGGGTCGCCGCCATCGACGAGAAGATCGAGATCATCGACACCGAGTGGCCGCCGCATCACATCGACGGCGAGGTGCTCGCGATCGAGGCCAACAAGGCCATGGAAGCCGCCGAGCAGACCGGCTGCGACTGGGGCCTCTACATCCAGGCCGACGAGGTCCTTCACGAGGACGATCACCCGGCGATCCGCGCATCGACGGACCGGTGGCTGGACAACCAGGACGTCAAGGCACTGCTCTTCTGGTATCACCACTTCGTGCTCGACTACGTGACCACGGATCCGTGGATGTACCACAAGGCCTCGCGGCTCGTCCGGCTCGACCGCTCGTGCACGATCTTCGGCGACGCGTGCGGCCCCGGGATCCCGGACTACCAGGGACCCGTCAACAACGGCAATGGCTACCTCGACAAGCATCACCTCGACGGCCACGTCCGCTGGGCGCGGCACTGGAGCGGCGGCGGGCCCGCCCGCGTGTTCCATTACGGGTGGGTGAAGACCGGCGAGGAGCTGGAAGACAAGTTCCAGAACGTCGAGAAGCTCTGGTGGGGCACGCTGAGCCGCGAGGAGAAGGAGAAGCGGCGCTCCGACAAGTTCGGCCGCTTCATCGATCGGTACCCGATCCTCAAGAAGTTCCGCGGGACGCATCCCATGTGGATGAAGGACCGCGTCGACGCGCACCCGCCGTTCGCGGACGTCATGAGCCGGTGGCTGAACCCGCGCTTCTACGGCGAAGTGCTCCGGCACGGGTTTCACGGGTAGGACGCGGACGCGGTCGCGCTACGCCAGAGCCGCCGCGACGTCTCGAGCGCTCGCCAGCATGCCCCATTTCCGCGCCACCCGGCGCGCCCCACGCCACGCGTCGGTGCGGGTCAGCCCCTCGACCACCGCCGTCTCGTGGAGTTGCCGTAGCATGCGCAGGGCGTGCTCGCGGCTTGGAGAGCGTCGTGTCGCGCCGACGTCGATGAGCCACGGGCGACCGTCGTCGTCCACGAGGATGTTGGCGACCTGGAAATCGCGGAAGAACCACCCGGCCTGCACGAGCGCGAGCCAGAGATCGACGGCTGCGTCGATCAGACGGTTGCGCTCGGCGCGCGACGCCGGCTGCCCCTGCTGGATCATGATCTGGAGTGCCTCGCCGCACTCCGGGGTCGCGAGCCAGACGCGTCCGCCGCGGGCGCCGTCGCCGGCGATGGGGACGACGGCGAGCCCGTCGGCGCGCAGCCGGCGATTGAGCCTCGTCTCCCGTTGGGCCGGGTGGATGCCGATCATGCGGGCGAGCGTCTGCCGGATCGGGGCGTACTCGTAGAGCTTGATCACCCACGCGCCTTCCGGCTCCCGCGCCAGCCAGACGACGCTTCGCTCGTCGGCCTTGTACGTCCGCGCACGCGGTCGGTCCACGAGATCTCGGGGAAGGGAAGTATCGCTCACGGGACCGCCACCGCCGCTGGTTCGACGGGCGCGTCGTCCATCTCCAGGGGATGGTCGCGCAACCACGCGAGCAGGACGAGCACCGCGTACAGCGGCCAGTCCACCGTTCGGCCCGCCTGCTCGCGCGCCCAGCGTCGTTGCAGTTCCCCGGCGTCGAAGAAGGGGGCGATCGTCGCCGCGTCCGCGAACAGGTCGTCCCCGAGCGTCTTCCACGCGTCGCGGAAGTAGTACGAGAGCGGAACGGCGAACCCCTGCTTGGGCCGGTTCCAGACCGCCTCCGGCAGGCGGCGCCGCGCGAGCCGCTTGAGTACGGCCTTGCGCTCGCCCAGCATCTTCACCGATGCCGGCTGCGGCAGGACGAGGTCCACGACGTCGTTGCCGAGGAACGGAACGCGGACTTCGAGGGCGTGCATCATGCTCGCGCGATCGGTCTTGACGAGCCCGTTCTCCGAGAGGAAGTGCCAGACGTCGGCGCGCATCAGGCTGTCGGCGTCCAGGCGACCGGTGAAGCGACGCACCGAGTCCTCCCATTCCCGCATCGCCTCCTCCAGCCGCCACGATCGAGCCGCTTCCGGATCGAGGATGCTCGACAGACAGCGCGCCCCGGTGCCGCCGTAGTGTCCCATGCGCGAGAAGTTGCGCTTCACCCGATCCTCGCCACGCAGGCCGGTCCGGTGCAGGGAGTCCGGAAGCAGGCCCGACTCGACCATGCGCAGCAGCCAGCGATGGCCGGCGCGAGCGGGGTAGTGGCTGGCCGGGCGGGCGTACCGGTAGTAGCCGCCGAACAGCTCGTCGCCGCCGTCGCCGCCGATGGCGACGGTGACGTGCTGACGCGCCAGCCGGCACAGCTCGATGAGCGGCAGGAACGACGGGTCGCCGAAGGGCTGGTCCTGTCCTTCGATGGCCGCCACGAGGGCATCGGCGTCGAGCGAGCTGGCGGCAAGCTCGTGGTGCTCCGTGCCGAGGGCTTCGGCGACGGCGCGGGCGGCCCAGCTCTCGTCGTGCCGTTCGGACTGGTCGAAGCGCACCGTGAACGTGCGCACCGCATGCGACGACGCGGCGGCCATGTACGAGACGAGCAGCGAGCTGTCGATCCCGCCGGAGAGGAATGCGCCGAGGGGCACGTCCGCGACGAGCTGCTGCTCGACGGTCGTCGCGAGGGCGGCGTCGGTCGCCTCCACCAGCTCGTCGAGCGTCAGCGGCGTGTCAGTGACGGGGGGGATGTCCCAGTATCGATCCTCGCCCACGACGCCCGCTTCCTCGCGCCAGCGAAGCCAGCCGGCGGGGGGCAGGGCTCGGACATCCCGAATGATCGTGCGCGGGGCGGGGATGAAGTTCTGCGCGAGGTACTCGCGCACGGCGAGGGGATCGAGCCGTCGCGGGAAACCACGCAGTTCCCAGAACGGGGCCATCGTCGACGCGAAGACGAGTCCGCCCTCCGTCGACCAGTACAACGGCTTGACGCCCAGGCGGTCGCGGGCGAGCCAGATCTCGCGCTCCGTCACGTCGTGCAGCGCGAACGCGAAGATCCCGTCGAGCTTCGGCAGGGCGCGCTCCGGTCCCCACGTGGCCAGCGCCATGAGCACGACCTCGGTGTCGCTTCGGGTGCGGAAGACGACGCCTTCGGATTCCAGCTCGCGCCGGAGCGAGCGGAAGTTGTAGACCTCGCCGTTGTAGACGAGCGTGTAGCGCCCGTCCGGCGTGGTCATCGGCTGCCGGCCTCCGTCGCGGTCGATGATCGCCAGACGCCGGTGCCCGAAGTGGACGGCGCCGTCGTCGAACGTCGTGCGGTCGTCCGGCCCGCGCATCTCGAGCGTGTCGAGCGCCCGGTCAATGTCCGCGCGCCAGCGCTCACCCGCGATGCCGAAGATCCCGCACATGCCGGAGATGATACGTCAGCGGGCCGCGGCGACGAGGACGCGCTCCAGCTCGTCGACGTGCCGCTCCCAGCCCAGGGCGTGCGGATCGATCGCGGGCGGTGTCCACGGGCCTTCGAGCAGCTCGCCGATCGCCGCCGCGAGGCGCTCGGTGTCGTCGGGATCGTTGACGACGACGCCCGCCGTCGCGTCGTCGTCGATCCAATCCGCCGAGCCGTCGAACCGCGTGGTCACCACCGGCGTCCCGGCCGCGATCGACTCGATGACGATCCGGCTGGCGGGATCGTAGTAGGTCGGCATGGCGGTGACGTCGGCGCCGCAGTACGCGTCGCGCATGTGCTCGACGACGCCCAGCGTGTCGATGCGATCGGCGAGACCCAGCGACGAGGCGAGGCGTTCTCCCCACGGCGGGACGCGACCGGCGAGCGCCAGCCGGAGCCCGGGGACGCGCGGCGCGAGCCTCGCGGCCGCACGGAGCAGGGGGGCGAGTCCCTTGCGCCGCGCATCGAGGGCCGGAAAGAACACGACGTGCTCACCGTCGTCCCAGCCGTAACGCTGCCGGGCGGCCGCGCGCCGCTCGACGCGCTCGTCCGCCGTGACCGGCTCGACCTCGCACGCGTTGCGGATGACCTGGACGCGCGCGTCCGCGACGCCGTAGTGCTCGATCATCTGGCGCCGGATGTAGCCGCTGATGGCCACGAAGCGATGCACGCGTGGTTCGTGGAACGTGGCGTACTCGGCCCGCAGGAGTCCTCGCTTGCGCATCGAGAGCATCTGTCCCGCCCGGCGCAGCGCGGCGAAGCCGGCCGCCGCGAGGGCCCGGCGCATGTTCTCGCGCACGACGCCGGCCCGCGGTTCGACGACGGGTGCCGGTGCCGTCGTCGTCATCGAGACGCCGGTATCGAAGTCGCCGGAGAAGATGCGCTGCCCGACCCAACGGCCGTAGTCGATGGCGCCCCGGCCCGTCCGCGGCTTGGACCGCTTGCGCCATCGCTCGATGCGAAGGTCGCCGAAGTCCCGGTCAGGCGGCGCGCCGCCGGCGAGAATCGTCACGTCGTGACCGCGGCCCGAAAGCTCCCGCGCGATCCGATCCGTGGACCGCTCGGCCCCGCCGTGCGTGGGGTCGAAGAACTCGATGGCGATGGCGATCCGCACGCTACTCGCGCTCCGCGACGTCGTTCTGGATCGCCCACAGCGCCGCGTATTTGAGCTGCGTGGTGACCGCGGTCTTCTGGGCGAGGAGCACGCCGAAGCTGCCGTCGAGGAAGCCGCGCTTGACGATCAGGAACTTCATGAATGCGAGCCACGGCCGGAACAGCAGGTCGAGCGTCGAGCAGCGGCGTCCGCGGTCGTGCATGTCGCGGGCGACCATGAGCAGCCGCGCGTCGAGGCGGCTACCGAGGAAGTAGTCCTCGAAGCCGCGTTGGCTGTGCCGCTTGTGCTCGATCGCGCCGTCCAGTCTCTGCTGGCGGCCCGCGTCGCTCGGCAATCGGTTCTCGTGCAGCACGTCGCCGGACCAGGTCACGCGTTCTCGGTGAATCAGGCGGCTCTGCCAGTCCGGGTCCCACGCCCGCACGTGCCGGCCGAAGATGAAGTTGCGTCGCTTCATCAGGTAGACGTCGCGGGCGGCGAGGTCCGCGTCGGACAGCCCGCGGATCTCCTCGGCGAGTGCCGGCGTGCACGTCTCGTCCGCGTCGAGCACGAAGACCCAGTCGTGGGTCGCCACGGACGCGGCGTACTCCTTCTGCTGCGAGTAGCCGCGCCACGGCTCGACGACGAACGTGTCCGCGTGCTCGCGGGCGATTTTCGCGGTGCCGTCGGTGGAACCGGAATCCACGACGATCAACTCGTCGGCCCAGGCGACGGAGGCGCACGCGGGACCGATCGTGTCCTCGGCGTTCTGGCAGCAGATGACGGCGGAGATCGACGTCATGGGCTAGCAGCCCGTTGAAGAAGTCGCGCGGGCTGCGAGCGGCCCAGATCCGCCAGCTCTGCGTCGCCGAATCTCGCCGTATCTCTCTGGATATGCCATCGATTCGGCTCCTTGATCTGACGAACCTGATCGCGCTCTCGCCGCGCGGGACTTCTTCAACGGGCTGCGAGCAGTGTACGGCCGATGGACACTGGCCGGAGGCGGTGGTCCGACGTATCCTCCGTCCGTGCAGGCGACGCCGTCGGCAGAATCCGCTCCGCGTCCCGTGGCCTCCGCGCCGGCGCCCGGATTGGAGCGTGTCGAGGGGTGGGCGGTCCGCCACCGATGGTGGCTGTTCGGGGGACTCGGTCTCCTGCACCTGGCCGCGTACGGGACGCGCTGGCGGATCTCGCCGGACAGCGCCGACTACCTGATCATCGCGCGCAACATCGCCGAAGGGGCCGGGTTCACGCACCCGCGTGGTTTCGAGGAGATCGTCGCGCCGGGATATCCGCACCTCCTCGCCGGCGTCATGACCGTGTTCGGCACGGATGCGATCTGGGCCGTGAACCTGGTCATGATGCTGCTGGGGTTCGCGTCCCTCGCCCTCGTCTACTGGCTGTTCCATCTGCACGCGGGGCGCGGGGCGGCCGTCATGACCACCGTGATCCTGGGGATCACCGAGACCTACTTCATCGCCCGCAGCGAGCCGATGGCGGACCTGCCGTTCATGACGGGCATGCTCCTGCTGCTCATCGGCCTCGAGCGCTTCTACACGCGGCGACCGGTGTGGCTGGTCTCGGGGCTTCTCATGCTCGGCGGGATCGCCCTGATGGGCGTCATGCGCAACGTCGTACTCACCGCGATGGCGGCCCTCGTGCTCGGGCTCGGCTGGGAGGCGCTGCGGCGCCGGAAGTTCGGCGTGCTTGCCGCCGCGGTCGGCGTGGCGATCGCCGGCGTGCTGGCCGTGCGTCTGGCGAACCCCAACCTCGAGAGCATCTTCGACCTCAGCAGCGACGAGCGTCTGCTCATCCACCTCCTCACGACCGAGCTGCCGGGGACGGTGCGCAAGGCGCTGACCACGAACCTCTACCTGCTGTTCTGCGAGACCTCGTCGCGGGCGGCGCTCGGCGTCGACGCCGGACCGTGGGTGAACCTGCCCTTCGGCATCGCGTTCCTTGGCGCCGGGCTCGTGATGTTCCGGCGCCGCCCCGTCTGGGGGATGCTCGTGATCGTGTTCGTGCCGCAGTGGCTGATCTTCTACATCACGCGCCGGTACTTCCTGCCCCTGATGCCGGTGCTCGTCTTCGCTTCGTGGTTCCTGCTGAAGTCAGGCGACCGGCGCTTCCACGGCCGCTGGCCGAGCGTGGTGTGCGTAACGCTCGCGTGCGTCTGGGGCGCGACGAACCTCGTCCGGGTCGGCTCGTTCATCGTCGAGCAGCACCGCGCGGCCTTCTACGAGGTCTACGAGCGCGGCCGGTTCGTGGCGCTGGACGTGATGGCCGAGTACCTCCGGGACGAGACCGCGACCGACGCCGTCGTGCTCGCGGACCTGTGGTACGTGGGGCCGCTCAACTTCTGGAGCCGGCGTACGCACACCCACTACTGGGGCGATCCGCGTCTGGACACGGGCCCCGCGTACACGATCGAGCCGTTCCCCGATGATCTCGACGCGCTGCTCTCCGGCCGCGGGTGGAGCCGGGAGGAACCGGTGGCCGAGATCGAGCGTCCGGGCCAGCGCCCGCCCCTGGTGCTGCGCCCGATCAATCGCGACGAAGCACCGTCCACACCGAGTGCGCGTGGCGGTTCAGGTAGCGGTTCAGCGCCGGCGTCCGCAGCCGTTGCGCGAGCCGGACCGGCCACGGGCGCGGCTTCACGTTGACGCGCGTGTCGACGATGGACACCGGGCCGGTGCGCGCCTTCTCCTCCATGAAGCTCAGCACGTCGTCCACGTTGAAGAACCATTTGTGGCGGTCGGACGGGCGTTCGGCGGGCAGTCCGTAGTACTGCGGCTTCCCGCGTCCACGGCTCATCCGGCGCCGCAGCGTCCGCCAGCAGTTCGGCAGCGAGATGACGACGTGCCGATCGGAGACGCGCACGACCTCGTCGAAGATGCGATGCAGCGTGTCGATGTGCTCGAGCACGTCGTTGCACACGACGCAGTCGAACGAGCGATCCTCGAAGGGCAGACGCTCCACGGCCTCGAGGTCGACGACGATGTCGGGGTTGCCCGCCACGTCGATGCCGGTGTAGTCCACGCCGTCCAGCTCGTCTTCGAGCATGCGGGTGCTGCAACCGACGTCGAGGAGACGCCCGGTGAGGAGGTCGCCGAACGTCTTCAGCAGGTAGCGCTGGCGGTCGCCGGATTCGTTGAAGTTGATGTAGTCGACCTGCATGGGGTGCGGATTCTACTCGCGTTTCGAGAGGACGATCACGGCCGCGAGCGCGGCGAGGAGCACGATCCAGACGATCGTCGCCAGCCGCGCCGACCGCCGGGCGCGGACGGCGTCGTACCAGGCGCGGGGCCGCACGCCCTGGAGCCGGAAGGTCACCACGCCCGCGAGGTTGATGCAGATCAGGTTGACGGCCAGCAGCATCGCCGCTCCCGTCGCGAGATCCCAGTGGCCCAAGCCCAGCATCAGGCCGAGGGCGACCGTCGGCGGGAGCAGGGCCACCGCGACCATGACGCCCACGAGGGCCGCCGGGATGCCCCGGGTCACCGCGAGCGCCCCGACCGCGCCCGCCGCCATCGCGAGCACGATGTCCGGGAGCCCGACCACCGTTCGCGCGATCAGCTCGTGGTGGTCCGTCGGGTCCACGGTGATCACCGCCCCCAGCGCGATCGTGAGCAGCAGCGAGATGAGCACCCCCACGAGGTTCGTCTGGATCGAGCGCCGGATCAGCGACACGTCGCCGATCGTGGTCGCGAACGCGAGGGCGACGTTGGGGCCGAGCAGCGGGGCGATGACCATGGCGCCGATGATCACGGCCACGTTGTCGCGCAGCATGCCGACCGCGGCCACCGCTACCGAGAGCACGACCGTCGCGATGTAGACCCGCGACAGCTTCGTCATGTCCTGGAAGTCGTGGTGCAGCTCTTCGCGGCTGAGCCCGCCGGCGACGGGGCGTTTCTCGACGAGCTCCTCTTCTTCCTCTTCCTCGTCCTCTTCGTCTTCGTCCGGCCGCGGCAGCGCCGCCACGACGGGGATGATCAGGAGCTGGTACCCGGTCTCCTGCCCGAAGCGCTCGTCGAGCACGTCCACGACGTGGCCCGTCTCCTCGGCGTCGAGGAGCATGCGGGCGGACACGCGTCCGCCGGCGAGCGTCTCCTGCCACTCGCCGTCGATCGGCAGATCGGCGAGCGACTCGCGGACGTCGTCGGTCCGATCGGCGGGCACGATGATCTCGACGAGGCGGAGGGCCATGCGTTTGCTCAGGACTCCGGGGGTGGTGCCTGCGCCGTCCCCGGCGGCTCGGTCCGGCGCAGGTGCGCCGCGACGCGCTCCGCCTCGCGCATGACGCGCAGGACGTTCAGGCCCAGGATCTTCTTCATGTCGTCGTCGGAGTACCCGCGCCGCAGCAGCTCGACGACGAGCGCGGGATAGGTCGAGACGTCCCCCAGCCCCTCCGGCAGCGCGGACGTGCCGTCGTAGTCGGACCCGATGCCGATGTGGTCGATCCCCGCCACGTCGCGCACGTGATCGATGTGGTCGGCGACCTGCGCGATCGTGCACCGTGGCGCCGGGTTCGATTCCCGCCACGCCCCCAGGTCCCGCCGGAATGCGTCCTCGTCATCCTCGTGGAGCTTGCGAAGACGCCACCGCTCCGCGTCCAGCTGCTCGCCGTGTTGGCGCAGCTCCTCGGAGACGTAGTACGAAAGGAACGTGACCATCACCACGCCGTCGTTGTCCCGCGTCATCTCCAGCACGTCGTCGGGGACGTTGCGGACGTGGCGGCACACGGAGAACGCCGACGAGTGCGAGAAGATCACCGGGGCGCGGGCCACGGCGATGGCATCGCGCATCGTGTCGGCGGAGACGTGGGAGAGATCCACGAGCATGCCGAGCCGGTTCATCTCGCGGATCACCGCCTCGCCGAACTCGGTGAGCCCGCCGTGCACGGCGTCGTCGGTGGCCGAGTCCGCCCAGTCGAGGGTCTTGCTATGGGTGATCGTCATGTACCGCGCGCCGACGTCGTACAGGGCCCGGAGCACGGCCAGCGAGTTCTCGATCGAGTGCCCGCCCTCCATGCCGGCGAGGCACGCGATCCGGCCGCCGCCGTGGATGCGCTCGATGTCGTCGGCGGTGTACGCCATCTCCAGGTCGTCGGGGAAACGCTCGGCGAGTTGCTTCACGAGGTCGATCTGCTCGATGACGATCCGGGCGTCGCCGCGCCGGCCCCCGCGCTCGCGGATCGGGATGTACACCGACCAGAACTGCGCGCCCACGCCGCCGGCGCGGAGCCGCGGAAGGTCGGTCTGCATCGGCGGGTCCAGGTGCGACAGGTCGTGGGCGAAGTCCATCGCGTCGAGGTCGTTGCTCACGCGTCGCCGGTACTGCCACGGTGCGTCGTTGTGCCCGTCGATGAGCGGGACGGCCGCGAGTAGATCGCGGGCGTGGGTGTGGAGCTGCGCGTCGGACATCTCGTCGACACGAACGGGAGACGAGCACGCGACGGCGGCGAGCAGCGAGAGCCCCGCGAGCGCGTTACCGATGTTCATGGACGGGTCCTTTCGACCGAGCGGACAGTGTACACTCGCCACCCGTGGTGACCGACCTCGAGTACGCCGGCCAGCGGTTCTCGGCCTTCGCGAAGGAAGTGCTGGAGCCGGCCGTGTACCCGGAGCGCGCCGCGCTCGACGTCGCGGTCCACCGGAGCCCGACGCCGATCTCCCACGAAGCGGCCGTGGCGGCGGCGTACGAGCCGATCACCCCCGGCTACGAGTGGGGGCCGACGTGGTCGTGGGCGTGGTTCCGCCTCACGGGTTCGGTGCCGGTGTCGATGGCCGGGCGCCCCGTGGCGCTGCGTTTCGACACCGGCACCGAGGCGCTGCTCTGGCTGGACGGCGTGCCGCGGCAGGGCCTCGACGAGAACCACCTGACGTGCCGTCTGCACGAGTCCGCCGAGGCGGGGGCGCCGGTCCGGCTTCACGTCGAGGCCGCCTGCCATCACCCGTTCGGAGCCGCGATCTTCTCGTGGGACGCGCGCGAGCGACGCGAGCGGTGGGCGAGCGACGCCCCCGCGCGGTTGTCCGCGTGCGAGCTGGTGACGGTCGACGACGCCGCGTGGCGGCTGTGGCGGACGTACGAGCTGGCGCGGCAGCTCCTCGCCGAGATGACCGAGGACCAGCCGCGGGCGCGTGACCTGCGGGAGGCGCTCGCCGAGGCGACCCGTCGCATCGACGACCGCGACGTCGCGGCCAACGCGGCTCCGGTCGCCGACGCGCTCGCCGCCGCGCTCGGCGCGAACGACGCCGCGGCCACCAGGTGCGTCGCCGTCGGTCACTGCCACATCGACACCGCCTGGCTCTGGCCGATCTCCGCGACACGCTACAAGTGCCGGCGCAGCTTCGCGACCGTGCTCCGTCTCATGGAGCGCGACGATGATCTCGTCTTCCTGTGCTCGCAGCCGCAGCAGTACGCGTGGCTGGAGCGCGACGCCCCGGATCTGTTCGAGCAGGTCCGGCAGCGCGTGGCCGAGGGCCGGTGGGAGGCCGCCGGCGCGATGTGGATCGAGCCCGATGCGAACGTCCCGAGCGGCGAGTCGCTCGTCCGGCAGATCCTGCACGGCACGCGCTACTTCCGCGAGCGATTCGGTGACGACGCGCCGCAACACCTGCTCTACCTCCCCGACACGTTCGGCTTCAGCGCCGCGCTTCCGCAGATCATGGAGCAGGCCGGTCTCGACACGTTCATCACGAACAAGCTCTCCTGGGGGCACCCCAACGAGTTCCCGTACGTGAGCTTCCGGTGGCGTGGCCTCGACGGCACGGAGGTGCTCGCCCACTGCACGCCCGGCCACGACTACAACGCGACGATGAGCCCGCACGAGATGCGGCGCGGCGAGAAGAACGCGGTTCGCAAGGAGGATCCGCCGACCGGGGTGTGGCTCCAGCCGTTCGGCCACGGCGACGGCGGCGGGGGGCCGACGGAGGCGATGGTCCTCAACGCCCGGCTCGCGGCGCGGTGCGAGGGTCTGCCGCGGGTGACGCTCGCGGGCACGCGCGTCTTCCGCGAGGAACTGCTGGCCCGGCGAGAAGCGCTGCGCACCGCCGGCCGCGACCTGCCGGTCTGGGACGGCGAGCTGTACCTCGAGCTGCACCGGGGCACGCTGACCACGCAGTCGTGGCTGAAGCGGGCGAACCGCCGCGCCGAGCACGCGCTGCGCGTGGCGGAGCTGCTCGTCGCCGTGGCGCCGAGACCGGCCGCCGACGCGGCGCGGGTGGTCCTCGACGAGGCGTGGAAGCTCACGCTGCTGAACCAGTTTCACGACATCCTGCCGGGGACGTCGATCGCCGAGGTGTACGTCGACGCGCGGCGCGATCACGAACGCGTGGCGGCGATCACGACCCGGGTGATCGACGACGCGCTCGCGGGGTGGGCGAGCCACGTCGATACGACGGGTCTCGAAGCGCCGATGCTCGTGCTCAACGCCGGCTCGGCGGCGGCCCGCGGCGTCGTGGAGTGCGCCGGCGAGCCGCACTACGTCGAGAACGTCCCGGCGCTCGGCGTGCGCGTGATCGACCGGGCGCATCCGCCGGCGTCTCAGCCGGTGACGATCGACGGCGATGTGCTGTCCAACGGCCTCGTGACCGCGCGGATCGATGAACGCGGGCGCGTCTCGAGCCTTCGGGGCGCTGGCGTCGATCGTGACGCCTGCGGCGACGAGCCGATCAACCAGCTCGTGATCTACGAGGATCGCCCGCGATCCTGGGACGCGTGGGACATCGACGCCGAGCACGTCGAGAAGGCGAGCCCGCTGGATGGGCCGGTCGATGACCGGCGGGTCGTCGAGGCCGGAGCGCTGCGGGCAGCGGTCGAGGTTACGAGGACGTTCGGAGCGGACAGCCGCATCACGCAGCGCTACGTCCTCGAGGCCGGCACGCCACGGCTGGACATCCTGACGCGGGTGCACTGGAACGAAGATCACCGCGTGCTGCGTGCGCTGTTCCCGGTGGACGTCCGGTCACGCCGCGCGACCTACGAGATCCAGTACGGTCACCTGGAGCGTCCGACCCACCGGAACACGTCCAGGGAGCGCGCCGCATTCGAGGTCTGCGCGCATTCGTGGATGGACGTCTCGGAGGCCGGCTTCGGCGTCAGCCTGCTCAACGACGGCAAGTACGGGCACTCCTGCGACGGCAGCGTCATGGGCCTGACGCTCGTCCGCGGACCGACGTGGCCGGATCCCGGCGCTGATCGCGGCGACCACGAGTTCACCTACGCGCTCATGGCCCACGCCGGAAGCTGGCGCGCGGCTGGCGTCGACCACTGGGCCCACCAGCTCAACGCGCCGGTGCGCGCGCTGCCGCTTCCGGCGGATCGCGCCGGCACCGTGCGCGACGAGTGGGCGCCGGTCACGATCGAGTCGGGCGGCGCGGCGGGCATGGTCTGCTCCGCGCTCAAGCCCGCCGAGGAAGACGACCGGCTGATCCTGCGTCTCGTCGAGACCCACGGCGGCCACGGATCGGTCCGGGTGACGTGGAATCTCCCGGTGGCGTCGGTCGAGCCGGTCGATCTGCTCGAGCGCGGACGCCCGTTGCCGGGATTCGAGCATGGTGACCAGTGCACGCGGTTCGACGTTCGTCCGTTCCAGATCGTCACGCTGGCCGCGCGCCGGGGGACGCCGTGATCCGCCGGGTGTTCACAGCCGAGTCTTGAACCCCATTGCGCGCAACGCGCACCATCCGGCCCGCGCTTCGAAGATCCCGAAGGCGCCGAAGGCCATGAGCGCGGCCGCGACGATCCAGGGCCAGACGCCGGGCAGCACGTCGAGGCCGCGGAGCGCCGCGAGGACGATCCCGGCCACCAGGGCGATGATCCCACCGGCCAGACGTGCGGCCCGGCCACGAGCGTCGATGTTGCACTGCATGCGGCGGAACTCCAGGGCGGTGACCAGCACCGGACACGTTGCGTACTAGAATAGGCGGCGACATGAACGACTCCCCGAACAGGGCGGCTTGCGCGAACGGCATGGCGGCGATCGTGCTCGCGCTGTGGCTCGCGGCCGGTATCGCGGCCCAGGAGCCGCCGCCCGCCCCCGAGCCGACAGGCGAGCCCGTCGGCGAGACGATCGACGAACCGGCCGATGACACCGCCGCGGAGCCGGCGGAGGACCCCGCGGGCGAGGGGGATCCCGACGCCCCGATCCTCACCTGGCCGCGCGTGTACGA
>JAAELP010000101.1 GCA_024226535.1 Planctomycetota bacterium
CAACCAGCCGGAACCAACAGCTCGCTGCGGCGAGCCGCGGTCGAACCGCCGCCCGCTCCGAGCCCGCGCCGGTGGCCGCAAAGCGACTCCGCGCACGCTTGATCTGGGTCTAGTGGTGTCCGCCAAACATCTTGTAACATATCGACGGACCTCGCCGCCGCTGGCTGCGTTGCCCCTCCTCGACGTATCCATGGATATGCCAGCGTCGCGTCGCCTTGCCAGCGACGACGATCTCGCGCCGATAAGTCACAAGCTGTTTGGCGGACACCACTAGCAGGCCGCTAAAGAACTCCATCCGACGTCTGAGCACGACCATTCCCGCCGTGGACGGCGTCGCCGAACCTCGCTGTATCGTTCAAATACGGCATCGGTTCGGCTCCTTGCCACGACGGAAAGCGCCGCACTCAGCCGCCGGCCGAGTTCTTTAGCGGCCTGCTAGTGCCGCTTCGCGGCACTACCCGTACATCGGCTTCATATCCAGGCTGCGACGCGCCTCGAGCACCTGCCCGGTGTGGATGCCTTCGTGCCACGCGACGGACGTCATGAGCATGCCGAAGTTGCGAGCGAAGCCCTTCCACTCGGCGGGCACCTCGGCCCCAAGCTGCTCGTCGGACTGCGTCTTGCACCACGCGATGAGCGCCGCCCGGGTCTTGTCCATGACCTCCATGATCTCCAGACGCGTCGGGTAGTCGTCGGGGTCGGAGGTCGGCGAGGAGCCCATGCCGAACTTCTCGCCCCACTCTTCGGGGGCGATACCGGATTCCGCCTTCGTGAACTGCTGAAGGAAGAAGTCGTCGCTCCAGGCGATGTGACCCATCACCCACAACGCGTGATTGCCCGTCTCGGCGGGGCGGTGGAGGAGATCCGTGTCGGACATGTCGTCCACGCACTTGAGGAGGTAGGTGCGGGACTGCTCCAGCGCCAGAAGTCCCAGGTCGAGCGCGGTCAGTGAGGTCGTTGCGTCCATCTTCGAATGCCTCCGTGAGGGGTGGTCGGCCACGCGATCCTACACCGGGAAGACCGCCCGGCGCGATCGCGGCCCCATGATCCGGTGAATCAGGGCGGGGGAAACCCGCGAACAGTCCGGTGAGGAGGATCCGCCATGCCGATCCGCGCCGATCGCCTTGCCGCGATGCTGCTGCTTGCGTCCCCGCTGCTCGTCGGGGCGTCGATCGTCGCGTCGGCGTCCCCGCCGGGCGTGGCCGGGGCCGGGATCATCGAGCCCCGCCCGTGGCGCCGGGTCGGGGCGGGGGATGCCCTCTCGCTCGAAGTCACCGAGACGCTGACGGTCACCGGCACGGTGGACACCGTCGGGCATCCGGCGTTCGGACGCGTCGTCCGCCGCGGCTCCCTGCGTTCGCACCCGGGCGGGTGGTTCATCATCGCCGACAACGCCGACGCGACCGTCGGGGAGATCTCGGTTCCCGGTGTCGGGCACTACCACCTCCGCGCGACGGCGCGAGGGCCCGTCTTCGCGAACGTGCCCGCCCGGCGGCGTCTGGACTGCCGCGCGACGCGCGCCCACGACGTGGCGCCGGCCGAAAGACCGACTCCGGCCGCATCGGCCGACACCGCCGATCCGATCATCGACGTCCTCGTCGCGTGGACCGTCTCGGCGCGCGTCGCGGGGGGAGGAACGTCGGCGATGGAAGCGCTCGCCGACTCGTACATCGCCTACACGGACATGGTCAACGAGGCGAGCGGCGTGCACCACCGGCTCCGGCTCGTGGGAACGGCCGAGACCACCGACGTCGAGACGGGCAACATCCTCGTCGATCTCGCGGACCTTCGCGATCCAGCCGACGGGTTCGCCGACGGACTGCACGACGTGCGCGATGCGCTCGGAGCGGACCTGGTGTGCCTCATCGTCGTCTCTCCATCGGCGGGGGTCGCGTACCGGATGTTCGAGCTGAGCACGGCGTTCGCAAGCTCGGCGTTCAGCGTGGTGGGGACGGGGCAGGGCGGTCTCGTCTTCGCGCACGAGGCCGGACACAACATGGGCTGCGCGCACAATCACGAGCCGGGTATCACGAACACGATCTTCTGCTACTCCTTCGGCTACCGGGAGCCGGCCGGGGTGTGGAACACGATCATGTCCAACCCGCCCGGCACGCACGTGGACCTGTTCTCGAGCCCCGACCTGTCCTTCATGGGCATCCCCATGGGCGTCAGCGGCGACCGATGTCCGCCGGACGCCGCCGACAACGTGCGCTCCCTCAACGAGGCCGCCGCGACGGTGGCCGCGTTCCGGGCGACGGTGGTGCCGCGTTGTCCGGGCGACCTCGACGGCAGCGGCGACGTCGGGTTCGGCGACGTGCTGGTGATCATCGGCGCCTGGGGCCCGTGTGTCGGCTGCCCCGAGGACCTGGACGACAGCGGCGATGTCGGGTTCGGTGACGTGCTCGCGGCGATTGCGCATTGGGGATCGTGCGGCTGACGTCAAGGGGGTCGAATCCCCGAAGAGCGGCGAGGGAAGTCGAACACTCCGCGCCAGCGAACCCGATCGCGGTGACGCGGCTCGATGCCAACGCGAGCTTGCGGTATCCTGTCCGACCATCGGCGACGCGCGGTCGCCGCATTGCACGGAGCTGAACTCATGACCCGAACCGAGCTGCCTCTCCCCCAGCTCAAGCGGAGGGGCTTCGGGGCGACGTCGCGCATCGATCTCTGGTGGCTTATGCCGCTGGCCGTGTTCCTGGGTCTCGGCGCGTTCATCGTCTACTCGACGTGGGCCGCGTTCCAGGCGAAGGAGTACTACTTCGCCGGAGGCGGCGCGAACTACCTTTCTCCGTTCTACTCGCCGGAGGTGTTCGGCGAGTCGTCGCACTCGATCTTCGGCCCCAAGCCAGGGTGGTTCCCGAGTTGGCTGCCGTGGTCGCCGGCGTTCTTCATCCTCTGGGCGCCGGCCGGGTTCCGGTTCACGTGCTACTACTACCGCGGCGCGTACTACAAGGCGTTCTGGGCGGATCCGCCGAACTGCGCCGTCGGCGAGCCGCGGAAGGGCTACCGCGGTGAGCACTCGTTCCCGCTCGTGCTCCAGAACATCCACCGCGTGTTCTTCTACATCGCGCTGCTGTTCATCTTCATCCTGGGCTACGACGCCTGGAAGGGCTTCTGGTTCGAGGACGCCGCGACGGGCGATACGCACTTCGGCATCCGGCTCGGTTCGATCGTGCTGCTGCTGAACGTCATCCTGCTCGGCGGCTACACGCTCGGGTGCCATTCGTTCCGGCACCTCATCGGCGGTGCCTTCGACCTGCTCGCTCGCCGCCCGATCCGCTACCAGGCCTACCGCTGCGTGAGCTGCCTCAACCGCGGCCACATGCGGTGGGCGTGGATCAGCCTGTTCTGGGTGGGCTTCACCGATTTCTACGTGCGCATGCTCGCCAAGGGTGTGTGGACCGATTGGATCATTCTCGGATGAATCAGTATCAGACGCACGAACATGACGTCGTGGTGATCGGCGCCGGCGGGGCCGGCCTCCGGGCGGCGATCGAAGCATCGGCGCAGGGGGCCCGCGTCGGCGTGGTCTGCAAGTCCCTGCTCGGCAAGGCCCACACCGTCATGGCCGAAGGCGGCATGGCGGCGGCGATGGCCAACGTCGACGATCGCGACGACTGGAAGACGCATTTCGCCGACACGATGCGCGGCGGCCAGTACCTCAACAACGCGCGGATGGCGGAGCTGCACGCGCAGGAGGCGCCGGCCTGCGTGCACGATCTCGAGTCGTGGGGCGCCCTGTTCGACCGCACCGACGATGGGCGGATCCTCCAGCGCAACTTCGGCGGTCACAAGTACCCGCGTCTCGCGCACGTCGGCGACCGCACGGGCCTGGAGATGATCCGCACGCTCCAGGACCACGGCATCCACCAGGGCATCGACTTCCTGCAGGAGCACACGGTCATCGCGCTGCTCAGGGACGGCGAGCGCATCGTTGGCGCCCTCGGATACGAGCGTGAACTGGGCCGCTTCCACCTGTACAAGGCCAAGGCGATCGTGATGGCGACGGGCGGCATCGGCCGGGCGTTCAAGATCACGTCCAACAGTTGGGAGTACACCGGCGACGGGCACGCCCTCGCGTACCACGCGGGCGCGGACCTGATCGACATGGAATTCGTCCAGTTCCATCCCACCGGCATGGTCTGGCCGCCGAGCGTTCGCGGCATCCTCGTCACCGAGGGCGTCCGCGGCGAGGGCGGGGTGCTTCGCAACAGCGAAGGCAAGCGGTTCATGTTCGACGACATCCCGCCGCTGTACCAGTCGTCGACCGCCGACAACGAGGCCGAGGGTTGGCGCTACGTCGTCGGCGACAAGAGCGCCCGCCGGCCACCGGAGCTGCTCACGCGCGACCACGTCGCCCGGTGCATCGTCCGCGAGGTGCGCGAGGGACGCGGCAGCCCCCACGGCGGCGTGTTCCTGGACATCGCGTGGATCAAGGAGCACATCTCCAAGTCCGAGGAGCACATCAAGCGCAAGCTCCCGAGCATGTACCACCAGTTCGTCCAGCTCGCGGGCGTGGACATCACCAAGGACCCGATGGAGGTCGGCCCCACCACGCACTACGTGATGGGCGGGATCCGCGTGGACGGCGACTCGCAGATGTCCACCGTCCCGGGTCTCTTCGCCGCCGGCGAGTGCGCGGGCGGGCTGCACGGGGCCAACCGCCTCGGCGGCAACTCGCTGTCGGACCTGCTCGTCTTCGGCAAACGGGCCGGCGCCTACGCCGCGAAGTTCGCGGCCGAGAACGACGCGGGATCGATCGACGAGGCCGCGGCCAACGCCCAGGTCGCGGCGGCCCTCGAGCCGTTCGACCGCGAAGCGAACGACGACGGCCAGCCCTACCGGATCCAGGCGGAACTCCAGGACCTCATGCAGGACAAGGTCGGCATCGTCCGCGTCGAGGGCGAGATGAAGGAGGCGCTGGCGGGCGTCGCGCGGCTTCGCGAGCGAGCCGGCAAGGCCTTCGCAATGCCCAGCCGCGAGTACAACCCGGGCTGGCACACTGCGCTGGATCTCGACAACCTGCTCACGGTCTCCGAGGCGATCGCGCTGTCCGCGCTCGACCGCAAGGAGAGCCGCGGTGCGCAGTTCCGCGAGGATTACCCGGAGAAGGACCCGGAGGAGGCGAAGCACAACACGGTGCTCCGGCGCGGGCCGGACGGCGAGATGGAGCTCACTCGGGAGCCGATCGTGCCACCACGCGACGAGCTGACCCAGATCATCGAGGAGAACAAGTGATGGCGGAGGTGACGTTCCGAGTCTGGCGCGGCGACTCCGAGGGCGGGACCTTCGAGGACTACTCCACCGAGGTCACCGAGGGCATGGTGGTGCTCGATGCCATCCACCAGATCCAGGCGGAGACGGCGCCGGATCTCGCGGTGCGCTGGAACTGCAAGGCCGGCAAGTGCGGCTCGTGCTCCGCCGAGGTCAACGGCCATCCGCGGCTCATGTGCATGACCCGGTGCGACGAACTGGACCTCGTGAAGCCGGTCACGATCGAGCCGATGAAGGCGTTCCCGTTGCTCCGCGACCTCACCACCGACGTCTCGTGGAACTACCGGGTCAAGGAGCGCATCAAGCCCTTCAAGCCGAGACCGGCCGACGCCGCCGACGGTTCGTGGCGGATGGACCAGAAGGACGTCGATCGCGTCCAGGAGTTCCGCAAGTGCATCGAGTGCTTCCTCTGCCAGGACGTCTGCCACGTCCTGCGCGACCATGACAAGCACGACGAGTTCATCGGCCCGCGCTTCCTCGTGTACACGGCGGCGCTGGAGATGCACCCACTGGACACCGAGAACCGGCTCGAGGACCTGAAGAAGCAGCAGGGGATCGGCTACTGCAACATCACCAAGTGCTGCACCAAGGTCTGCCCCGAGCACATCACCATCACCGACAACGCGATCATCCCGCTCAAGGAACGCGTCGTCGACGAGTTCTATGATCCCCTGCGGAAGCTGCTGCGCATCTTCCGGCCGGGGGACAACGCGAAGTAGGCTTCGCCCGATCCCCATCGAGTGCCGTGGCGCATACCGGGTGACGTGGCGCATACCGGGTGCCGTGGTCTCGGCGCAGCCGAGGCCGCGTCGATGCGGTCCCGCCAGGCACGCGGCCTTGCCTTCGGCAAGACCACGGCACCCGTCAAGAGTTGGTGCGAGTCAGTCCTTCCGCCCACGGCGGACCTGCACCGCCTGCCAGGTGAGCCACACGGCCAGGATCAGCACGAGGCCCGCGACGACCGGCCACGACCCGACGCTCGGCATCCCGACGAGCAGCAGGACGACGATGCCGATCGCGATGAGGTGGATGGCGTTGCGACCCACGGGCCTCCCGTTTCGCGCTACTTGTCCTTCTTGCCGCCGAAGAGGTTGCCGACGCCTTCGAGCGCCTTGCCCGCCTCCTTGCCGACGTCGTCGAGGCCCTTGCCGATGTCCTGGAGCGCGCCGGTCTGCTCCTTGATGCGGTCCTGCACCTCGGTTATCCGCTCGATGCCCATCGACTCCAGGCTCTTGAGCTGCGCCAGCCCGCCCTGGAGTTCACCGAGCACATCACCGGGGATGATCCCGCCGCCGCGCTCCACCACCGCGGCGAAGATCGCCTTGACGATGATGTTCGCCAACTCGCCGAGCGGCACACCCTTCCCGGAGCCGACGTCCTCGAGGATGATCTCGTCGATCGGCAGGTTGACGTTCGCCAGCCCCTCGACGGACACGTCGACGCTCACGTCGCGCACCGACAGCTTCTTGATGACGAACTTCTTGCCGTCGGCTGGCGGCTGCTCGCCACCACCGTCGCCCGTCTCGAACCGCTTGAGGTTCTCCAGGATCGCCTTGTAGTTGGCCTTGCCGCCGCTGCGCTCCAGCGTGAGGCCGAGCCCGGTCAGGTCGAACGTCGGCAGCTCGACCGTCTCCTCACGCAGCGTGCCAAGCGAAACGGCCATACCCGCGTCGTTCAGCGTCAGGAAATGATCGGCGCTGAACCCCGACGGGTTCGCGACGGCCAGCCCGCTCATCTCGAAGGTGCCCCCGAACACGGAGACGTCCACGATGTCGACCGTCGTCGGCACGCCGAGCGCATACGTCCCACCCTTCTCGATTCCCGCCTTGGCGATGGAGTCGATGTAGAGGAACACGACCGCCACGACGACCACCACGAGAACCAACAGCACGATGACGAGCGAGATCAGCTTCTTGACCATGTCTCAACGAGGCCTTACAGGAAAGAGTCAGTCGTCGGTCCCCAGGTGATACCCCGCCACCCACAGCTCGGCGCCGTTGCTGACGTAGCCGTCGCGCACGGTCCACTTCGGCAGCACGTAGGCGGGCGTCTCCAGGCGCTCGCCCGTCCCCTCCGGCGTCGCGGCGCAACCGGTCGCGAACGAGAGCGCGACCGCGGCGAGGAACCGTGACGCGCCCACGCGCACCAGCGCAGCAAAAAAGCGGGAGACCGGGCTCGAACCGGCGACATTCAGCTTGGAAGGCTGACGCTCTACCAACTGAGCTACTCCCGCGTGTGGGTCGTGAAGTGTAGCGTCGGGGCGGTCAGGACCGCAAGAAACGGGGTTGTCGGCCGCTCCAGTTGCGGCTCCTTGCGCGGCCCGAACCGTCGAGGTCGGCGGGGCAGGGGCATGGGAAGGGGACGTACGCCCTCAGGCGATCCGCGAGCACCTCGAACTCGACCTGCGGCGCGAAGTGCGCTCAGATCATGGGTTCGACGAGCCGATGGCATCGAACGACACGACGTCGCGAACGCTCACCCGGGGTCGTCATGATCGGATCAACGCTTGCGTGCGGACCGTACTTTCGCGATGACGCGCTGTGGATGTCGCTCATCATCTTCCTCGCCGTCAAACCGGTGGCGTACTTCCTGTTCATTCAGGCATTCCGATTCCGTGTGAGTCGGCCGGCGCCGCTGCGCTACTCCCAGGTCTTCAAGCTCGTGCTCTTGCGCACCGGGCTCGGCCTGGTCTTCGTCGGTGGCGGTGCGGCGCTTCTGTGGTTCACGGGGAAGGACCACCTCATGATCGCGTCGTGGGTGTATCTCTATGCGGCGCGACTCGCCGCGTGGTGGATCGTCGGACGCTACGGCGCTGTTCTGCGCGGGCGACGTCTCATCGGCTGGACCATCTCGGGTACGCTCATGAACCTGGCGTTCGATGTCGCGACGGTGGGCGGCGCCTTTGCCGGTTGGCTGTTCCCGCTGGTGATCATGGCGGTCGTGGCCAGTGGCATTGGACTGCTGGATATGATCGGCCGTCGCTCGGCGCTTCGCGTCCGGTTCCGCGACGACGTCTGCAGCACCTGCGCGTACGACCTGAGCGGGAATGTGTCGGGCCGATGCCCCGAGTGCGGCGCTTACGCGGACCCGATCCTCGCCGCCCATGAAGGCGCGGATCGCTGTTGAACACGGCGGGCAGTCGTTTTCGCTTGCCATTGCGCCGACGATCTGGCAGTCTGGTAGAGTGAATCCACCCGGCGCGGGCCGCGGAGACAGGCTCCCTCGTCTCCGTTCATATCTCCGCCCGCGCCCAAGCCCCCCGCCCCGGGGAAGGTGCGACATCATGAAGAACACGCGGCGAACCCTGTGCAGAAGCGCGTTCACCGTCATCGAGCTGCTCGTGGTCGTCTCGATCATCGCGTTGCTCGTCTCGATCCTGCTGCCGGCGATCGGCAAGGCGCGCGAGCAGGCGCATCTCACCCGCTCCGTGGCGAACCTGCGCAACCTCGCCGCCGCCCACCAGAGCTACGCGGCGGCGTGGGCGGACCGGCAGTTCACGCTCGTCAACGACAACATCGCGTCGTACGGAGGCAGCATCTCCGCGTTCCACAACTACTACCTCGCCAACGGCGGCACGAGCGAGGAGCACTGCCACGAGGGACCGATCCTCGGCTGGGGATACCTCGACCACACGGGTCCGTACCGGCTGTTCATCTACCGCACGCACGAGACCAACGACAACGAGGAGTTCGACGGCAACTTCAACTCGGCGAACGCCTCGTTGAACCTGCCGATCGCGTTCAACGGCGTGGTCCGGCACTTCGGATCATTCCGGCTGATCAACGTGCAGCAGTTCCACCGGTACGTCTCCGGGAAGTTCTACGATCCCGTCTACTACGCGCCGAAGGACGTCATGGTGCTCGACACCGTCAACGGCGAGGGCTTCGGCGGCTCCAACTGCTTCGACGACCCCGGCGAGTACTGCGACCGGCCGGACGTCGCCGGCATCGGCGAGATCCCGGCGTGGTCGAGCTACTGCCTGAGCCCGGCCGCGATGTTCGCCCCGCAGGTCTTCGCCCGCGACGACCCGGACGATTCCTCGTACAACGGGTGGCGGGATCCGTGGTCGATGCCCGGCGGCTTCCGCAGCCCGTCGTTCTCGCAGTGCCTCTTCCCGAGCCTCAAGACGCACATGCTCGAGCACCACTGGCTCCAGAACGTGAAGGTCGACTGCAACCCGGGCTTCGACGGCTCCATTTACGCCGGCTGCGAGCCGTACTACTTCAATCACGCTTCCACGTCGGCCCCGGTGACGCTCTTCTACGACGGGCATGTGGGGACCGTCGGCACGCGCGATGCGGTCGCGGCCGACGGCCGCATGCGGACGCAGACGGGAAATGACGACTGGGGCCTCTGGAGCCGTGACTCGGCGTTCGGGCTCGATGGGTACCTCAGCTCGTACGGCTACGACAACGTGAACACGAGCTTCCACATCCTGACCACGGATGGGATCCGCGGGCGGGACGTGGTCACGAACTAGGTCGGCGCCGCCAGCCACACTCCGGACATCCGGGAGCGAACACCCCGTTGAGGTCATAGCCGCAGGGTGGGCAGTGGCCGAAGCGGCGTCTTACCAGGCGACGGACTTGTCGCGGAACGAGTAGCACGAGCAACCACGCCGTTGCGAAGACGAGCGTGTTGAACGCGAGGCCCGACCAGATCGGGATGAGGGGCAGGACCCGGGGCACGGACGTCCAGTACGCGTTCGAGGCCGGGCCGGGAAGGCTCAGCGCGCCCTGCACGTCCACGATTTCCGCGCCGGACGACCGGTCCACATCGACACGGGCGCGCATCGAATGCGCCGGCCAGCCCACGTCGATGATCCAGCGGTCGCCGGGGAAGTCGACCGCGCGTGCCTCCGACTCGAGCCAGGCCGGCACCTGCTCGTCGAGACGCCGGACATCATCGGGCGGTCGTCCGGCGCTCTGCGACACGGTGATCCCCGGATCGGCCCATCGGGAGATCACAAGGTCCTCGTCGCGGTGGAGCGTCGTCGGCGGAGGTGCCGCCGGGAATGGAGTGACCGCCGTGCCGGTCAGCCGGGACGCCCAGGCAGGGGGCACGATCCATCGCGTCGGCTGCATCGTGAGCGCGCAGCCCCACGTCGCAAGGAGATTCGTCGCCAAGGCGATGATGAGGACGACCGCCGCCGAGCGCATCCAGGTCGACCGACGTCCCGACGGCCCCGGAGTCGTCCGGGCGCCCGGCGCCGCGGTCGCGAACGCAGGCGCGGCCGCCGGTGGTGCCACGGGTCCCGTTTCCGGCGCACGATCGCCACGTCGTCGGCGCCGCGCGGGCCAGCCGCAGGGGCAGCCGGCCGCCAGGTCATGGAGGAGATCACGACGGCATGCTGGACAATGCCCGTAATGCCGGCGCACGCGCCGCCGGATGATCCCCCACATCGGCAGCGCGACGAGCCAGAAGACCGTGTACAGCAACGAGTCGAGGAGGAAGCCCGGCCAGATCGGAAGCAGGGGGAGCGCCCGTGGCAACGCCTGCCCGGCGTACACGGCCTGCGTCTTCGGCAACCGGATCCCCCAGTTGACCCGCGGGTCCGCGAACATGGAGCCCAGAGCGGGATCGAGCGTCGACTTCATCGCGGGAAGCGGCCAACCGGTACCGACGACCCAGCGCCGGTGCGGGAGCTTCCGGTCAGGCGGCACCGTCGACGGAAGCTCCGATTTCGCCCAGGCCGGCACGTCCTTCTGACGTCGGACCCGGGCGAGATCGAAGGGCGGATCGACGGCCCAGTGAACGGTGACGCCGCGCGCCTGCTTCCAGATGCCGATCCACACACCGCCGGCATGATCGAGCACGCCACGTTGGCGGGGACCTGGAAGAGATCGCGTGCGCGGGACGCGCTCCACCAAGAGACGCCGATCGTGGTGAGGATGCCGAGGAGAAGCGGGGCGGACCAGAAGAGGACGTCGAAGAGCGACGGGCGGCGGGACCGGGTTTCCGCGCTGAAGCTCATCCCGCCGGCGGCTCGGCCAACGTCGCCGTGCCGTCCGCGGTTGCCGCCTCGACGAGTCCGCGCGCCGCGGCGATGCCGTCGCCGGCGAGCGCGAGCCCTTTGACGAAGTCCGACTTGCTCTCCGACGTCTTGCCCTTCCGGTCGGTCTTGATGTCCACCTTCCTCACGGTGAGGAAGCCGACGTCCGGGCATCCCGGGCAGGCCGAGAGCGACGCATCGAGGCGGCAGTTCTCGGCGCCGCCCGCCAACGGCTTCAACGCCGCGACGTTGCCGGCTTCGAGATCGTTGCGCAGCGCCGACAGGTCGACCGGGCAGGGCAAGGGCAGATCCTTGTAGACGTCCGCTGACCACCGGCCGCACGCCTCGCAGTACGGCTCACCCGCGGCGCCGCGGCACATCGCCGCGCAGATCCCCACGATGAGCACGGCTTCGATGCCCCAGATTGCCCACAGCACGCCGCCCGTCGGCGTCGTTCCCTTCATGCTCCACGCGCCGTTCTTGTTGACGACCAGGATCCCCTCCCAGAGCGCGGCGGGGTCGAGCAGCCACGTCGCCTGGCCCGCCCGAAGGGTGAGCGCGTGCATCCAGAACACCCAGCTCACGTACAGCGCGACGACACCGACCACCACACCGAGCAGGGCCGCGACGCCCGGCGACCGGACCGCGCCCCTGGAGATCCCCACGCTTGCGATCACGCCCACGACGACGCCGACGAACAGCGTCGCGAGGAAGTTGACGTAGACGAGCGGGTTGTACTGGATCAGGTACCCGTAGGCGGCGCCAAGCAACAGGCCGCCGATGACGCCGAAGATCAGCATCATCACGAGTCCGCCGATCGTCAGCCGGCCGGAAGGGACGTAATAGGGATTCCCACCTACGCTCGCGGTCATGAGCAGCCTCCCACGGTGCCCTCCGCGGCAAAGCGTACGCGAAGCGTGAGATGCGTCAAGCGCGGGAAGAGCGGGAGGAGGGGAGCCCGGACGGAGCCTACCCTTGTGCCATGTCCTTCCGTCCCCGCACCAGCCGGCAGCGCTACCGGCAGTATCGCATCGATCTGAAGGCGCACGAGACGGAAGGCTCGATGCGGACCGCGGCCGCGCACGTGAAGACGAAGGGGCCGCACGGCCAGCGCTCCTTCCTTCAGCTCTTTGCCGCCTTCTACGGCTTCCTCCGCGGGTCGCGGGCGATCATCGGCTTCTCCCTGCTCACGGTCATGGTCGCCACCGCCCTGAAGCTCATCCCGCCGGCGGCGACCGGGTTCGTGCTCGACTACATCCTCGGGAGCAAGCAGATTCCGGCGGGGGTCGTCGAGCGGTTCGGGCTTCCGACGGAGAGGCCGACGCTGCTCACCCTGACGGCGGTCGTGCTCGTCGCCGTCGCGGCGGTGGCGATCGCGGTCGGCATGACCGGCCGCTACCTGAACACGCTGACGACCAAGCGCGTGCAGTCGCGCGTCCGCAAGCGGGTCTTCGAGCACGCCGTGCGGCTGCCGCTGCACCGGATCTACCAGCTCAAGAGCGGCGGCGTCGCGAGCATTCTGCGCGAGGACGCCGGGGGCGTGGGAGAGCTGCTGTTCAGCATGCTCTACAACCCGTGGCGCGCGGTCATCCAGCTTCTCGGCACGCTCGCGATCCTCGCCGTGATCGACTGGCGTCTGCTCGTCGGTTCGCTGCTGGTCATCCCGATCATCTACTACACCCACCGCTCGTGGATCGGCCGCATCCGTCCGTTGTGGCGCGACATCCGCGCGTCCCGTCAGTACATGGACGGGCACGCCACCGAGGCCTTCGGCGGCATGCGCGTCGTGCGCAGCTTCGGGCGGCAGCGGGCCGAGACCGGGCGCTTCATCCGCAACAACCACCTGATGATCCGGCAGGAGCTGCTGGCGTGGTGGGCATCGCGCACGATCGAGGTCGGGTGGGCGGTCCTGATTCCCGCGGCGTCGGCGGCGCTGCTGTGGTACGGCGGTCGCCGCGTTCTCGAGGGGGCGATCACGACCGGCGATCTCGTCATGTTCCTGTTCTACCTCGCGATGCTGCTCGAGCCGCTCGCGACGCTGGCGAGCAGCGCGACGAGCTTCCAGAACAGCCTTGCGGGGCTCGACCGCGTGCTCGACCTGCTCGACGAGCCGCAGGAGTTCGAGGGCACCGGCGGCGCCGACGCGCCGCGGTCGACCGGCGTCGGCGCCGCGATCGCCATCCGCGGCCTGAGCTTCGCGTACCCCGGGGCCGACACGTGCGTCCTCGAGGACATCGACCTGGAGATCCCCGCGGGACGCATGGTGGCCTTCGTCGGCTCCAGCGGTGCCGGCAAGACCACGCTGTGCAACCTGATCGCGCGGTTCTACGACCCGACGGAGGGCGTGATCACGTTCGACGGGGTCGATCTGCGCACGATCGATGTCGAACGCTACCGGCGTCTGCTCGGGGTCGTCGAGCAGGACATCTTTCTCTTTGACGGCACCGTCGGCGAGAACATCGCCTACGGCCGTCGTGGCGCAACGCCGGAAGAGATTCGCGGCGCCGCCGAGCAGGCGCACGCGGCGGAGTTCATCGACCGCCTCGACCGGGGCTACGACACGATCATCGGCGAGCGCGGCGTGCGGCTCAGCGGCGGTCAGCGCCAGCGGCTGGCAATCGCCCGCGCGTTGCTCGCGGATCCGTGCATCCTCATCCTCGACGAGGCGACGAGCAACCTCGACACCGAGAGCGAACGCCTGATCCAGGTGAGCCTCGAGACGCTCATGCGCGACCGCACGAGCTTCGTGATCGCCCACCGGCTGAGCACGATCGCCCACGCCGACCTCATCGTCGTGCTCGAGCACGGCCGTATCGTCGAGAAGGGGACCCACGCTCAGCTCATGGACCGCAGCGGCCGGTACCGCAACATGGTCCAGATGCAGCTCATGCCGACGTCGACGGATGCCAACGGTGGTATGCTGCTGCCGCGGGAGCCGACCGAGAGCAGGGCGTGAGGGGACTGAGCAGGGACTTGGGCGGGGACTGACGCGGTGAGCGAGAAGACCTGCGTTTTGTGCGGGGAGGACTGCTCGGGGAAGCCGCGCACCAAGGACGCGAGGGGACGCTACTACTGCCAGCCGTGCTACGACGAGGCGAAGCGCCAGGTCGACGCGCGCAAGGCGGCGGCGGCCGCTCCGCCGCCGCCACCACCGCCACCGGTCGACGACGACCCATTCGGTATGCTCGACGAGGTGGTCGGCGACGCGCCGCCGCCACCACCGATCGCGCCCGGTCTCGGGCAGCAGGGATGTCCGGGGTGCGGCGCGCCGATGACACCGGGCGCGGTCGTCTGCATCAGTTGCGGGTACGACGTCCGCAAGGGCGAGGCGGTCGCGCCGACGGTTGCCGCCGCCAAGCCCTCCCGCGCACCGAAGGGCGACCGACCCGCCGTCTGGCCGCTCGTCGTCGGCATCCTGTCGCTGTGCCTCGGCGGGCTCGGCATGATCACCTACGGCCCGAGCCTCATCGTCGTCGTGCAGTCGATGCCCTGGTCGGAGAACCGCCTGACCTCGACGATCGGGCTGCTCGCCGGCGCGCTTCCCTTCCTCATGAGCACGTGGCTCACGCTCGGGGGCTTCGGCGTGGTGCGACGCCGGGCGCGCGGCGTGACCCACCTGCGTCGATGGTCCATCGTGATGATCGCGCTCGCGGTGCTGTTCGGCGGATGCATCACCTTCGCGCTGATCTCGGCGCCGAGGTCCGCCGACGGCCTTCCGGGAGCGGCGGCGGCGCTCGTCGCGTTGCTCGCGATCAGCGCCGCGATCACCCTCGCCTGGCCGATCTTCCTGCTCATCTGGCTCGGCCGCGCGAAGGTGCAGGCCTCGTACCACGACTGGGACTACTGACGGCGAGCGGCGCGTCTTGACGCCCGCCTTGCCGTCACCAATCCCGCCGGGCGAGTTCAGCTTCGGCGGCGATGAAGCCGAAGGCGGGCCACGCGTCGCCGGCGATGATCTCCTTGAACAGCGGGGCGGGACGCTCGGCACCGCCGTCGAGGATGCGCCACATCGCCACGCCGTAGGCGACGGTGGCGTTCTCGATTGCGCGGCCGACGGGAGGAGCGTCGCCGCCGGTCACGGCCTCCAGCGTCGTCTCGCCCTTGAACAGCAGCAGGAGCTGGTGGTAGCCGTGGTTCTCGATCACGTCCATGTCGGCGCCGATCGGCGCGAGCGCCGCCCGCGCGGCGTCGTCGTGATCGAGCCGCCGCCGCGACAGGTAGAGCCAGTAGGTGGCCGCGCAGAGCATGTCCGGATTGCGCGAGTAGCGCACGCACTGTGCGTACGCGTCCGCGGACTCGGCGAAACTGCCCCGGAGATAGTGGGCGAGCCCGAGGTGGTAGTAGATGTTCGTGAAGTTCGTGCTCGTCGGCATGTTCCGCGCGTTCGGCAGGCCGTCGGGCTCGACCTCATCGGCGACGCCGTCGATGAGCCTCGCCGCTTCGGAGAGATCCGTGATCGCGTCGTCGAGCCGGCGCAGCGAGATGTACCGGTGCCCGCGGTGCCGCCGGAGCTTGAAGCTCTCCGGGTGCGTCTCGAGGCCCTGCGTGAAGATCGCGATCGCGTCGCGGTAACGGCCGAGGTAGGCGGTCCGTCGTCCGAGCCAGATGATCGCCTCCTCGCCGTAGGGATCGGCGGCGTACGCGCGGCGCGCCTCGTCGAGCTTCGCCTCGCGATCGGCGCGCGTCTCGGCCGTCATCGCCATCGGGTACAGCGGCTGTCCGAGCAGGGAGACGGCCTCGGGCACGCGCTCGGATGCCGGGGGCACGGAGGCACAACCGGCGACCAGCACGGCGCCGAGGACGAACGGGATTCTCGACTTCAGCATGGCGCGGATTGTAGAGCCGCGGGGGATTCGCGTCAGTCGCACGGTCCCCACTCGGAGATCACCTCGAGCAGCTCGCTGAAGCCAACCATGCCGTCCTGGTCGAAGTCCGCCGGGCAGCCGGCGCACGGCCCCCACACCCCCATCAGCTCCAGCACGTCCGCGAAATCGACGTCGCCGTCACCGTCGAGGTCGCACACGCACGTCGCCGGGGCCGGGCAGCTCACCGTCGCGCAGTCGGTGTCGTCGCCCTGGTATGTACCGCCGTCAGCCGCGCAGGCGGCGCCGCCGACGTGCGTCTCGATGCGGCACGTGCCATCGGCCAGGCAGCAGGCGCCCGGCTGCGGGCAGCCGCCCAGGCACGACGTTCCGGCTCCGAGCCACGTGCCGCCGATCCCCGCGCAGTCGGTCTCGGTTCCCTGGATGCACGAGGCGTCCGACAAGCAGCACGCCCCGATGTTGATGTCGCAGAGACCCATCGCGCAGTTCGACCCGCTGCCGACGAACAGGCCGCCGGCGGTGTTGCACGCGACGATGTCCACGTTCGTGCAGCCCCCCTCGGGGAAGCAGCAGGCGCCCGAGTACAACGGGCACGCCGGCCCGTCGCAGACCGTCCCCGGGCCGAGCCACGTGCCGGCGGTCTGGTTGCAGCGGTAGATCTGCATACGCAGACACGTGCCGTCGAGGTAACAGCACGCACCGTTGATGTCGGTCGTGCATCGCGTCGTGGTGCATTCGGTGCCCGCGCCCTGCCACAGGCCGGCGACGGCATCGCAGGTGAAGGCCGTTGCCTCGTAGAGACACGTGCCGTCCAGGTAGCAGCAGGCGCCGCCGGCGCAGGTTGCAGACGCGCAGTCCTCGCCGGCGCCCTGCCACGTACCGTTGAGCAGAGAGCAGTCCGCAAGCGTCTCCTGCATCAGGCACGTCCCGTCGTCCATGCAGCAGGCGCCGAGGGGGCAGGCGATGAGCCCGCAGCCGAACCCCGCGCCTTGCCAGGCGCCGCCGGCGGCGGTGCAGTCGGCGGCCGTGGGCACGTCCGTGCACGAGCCGTCGTCGAGACAGCAGGCCCCGCCGGGGCAGGTGACCGTCGCGCACCGCGTGTCGGCGCCTTGCCAGGTGCCGCCGAGGGCGGCGCAGGCGGTGGCCGTCGCCTCGTCGGAGCACGAGCCGTCGTCGAGGCAGCACGCGCCGCCGGGGCAGGTGACCGTCGCGCATTCGGTCCCGGCGCCTTGCCAGGTGCCGCCAAGGGCGTCGCACGCGGCGGCTGTCGCCTGGTCGGCGCACGAGCCGTCACCGAGGCAGCACGCGCCGCCGGGGCAG
>JAAELP010000102.1 GCA_024226535.1 Planctomycetota bacterium
CGCTGGCCCTAGACTCACCCAGGTCGGTAACCTAGACATTGGAGGGGCTCCCGGGGCTGTGGCTGGAGGTGCCCCCATGAGCGACGCCGACGACTGGAAAGAGCATTTCGCCGACCGCATCAAGTCGGTCGAGGATGCGGTGCGTCTCATCAAGCCGGGCGATCGCATCGTGCTCGGCTCCTGTGCCGGCATGCCGCAGACGATCGTGGAGCAGCTCGCCCGCGCGCGCAACCTCAGCGACAACGAGATCGTCCACTTCCTGACGCTCGGCGCGGCGCCGGAGGTCGATGACGGTTACTGGAAGAAGTTCCGGCACAACGCGTTCTACATCGGGTCGCACGTGCGCGACGCGGTGGCGCAGGGCCAGGCCGACTACACGCCCGTCTCGCTCTCCGACATTCCCGACCTCTTCCGGTCCGGCAGCATCCGCGTGGACGTCGCGCTCATCTCGGTGAGCCCGCCGGACAAGCACGGGTACTGCAGCTTCGGCGTGTCGAACGGCATCGAGAAGTCCGTGACCGACTCGGCTCGCCTCGTGGTGGCCGAGGTCAACGAGCAGATGCCGCGCGTGCTCGGCGCGTGCGCGATCCATGCGAGCAAGATCGACGTGCTCGTGCCCGCCGATCACCCGCTTCCCGAGGAGCTGCCGAAGGAGCCGGACGAGGTGGCGAAGCGGATCGCGAGAAAGGTCGCCACGCTCGTCGAGAACGGATCGACGCTCCAGATCGGAGCCGGGACGATCCCCAACGCGGTCCTGAAGTACCTCGATCACCACAAGAACCTGGGCATCCACACGTGCGTGCTGTCCGATGGCGTCGTTCCGCTGATCAAGAGCGGTGTGATCACGAACGACCTGAAGACGCTCGAGCGCGGCAAGGTCGTGGCATGCCTCGTGATCGGCTCGCGCGAACTCTACGAGTTCGTGGACGACAACCCCATCATCGAGTCGCAGCCGACCGAGTTCGTGAACGACCCGTTCGTCATCGCCCAGCAGCACCAGATGTGCTCGATCAACTCGGCGTTCGAGGTCGATCTCACCGGTCAGGTGTGCGCCGATTCGCTCGGTCTCGCCTTCTACAGCGGCGTGGGGAGCCACGCCGACTTCACGGCGGGCGCGGCGCGGTCCGGCGGCGGCAAGCCGATCGTCGCGCTGCGCTCGACCGCGCAGAACGGCACCATCTCGCGCATCGTGCCGGTCCTGAAGCAGGGCGCGGGCGTGGTCACGAGCCGGAGCGAAGTGCGATACGTCGTGACCGAGTACGGCGTCGCGTACCTCCACGGCAAGAGCGTGCGCGAGCGCACGCTCGCGCTGATCCAGGTCGCGCACCCGAAGTTCCGCCCGTGGCTGCTCTCGGAGGCCAAGGCCCGCCACCTCGTCTACTCCGACCAACTCGAGCTCCCGATCAGGGCGCCGGTCTATCCCGAGGACATCGAGGAGTGGATCACCCTGAAAGACGGCTCGCCCGCCTTCATGCGACCGCTCAAGCTCACCGACGAGCCGCTCCTGCGCGAGGTGTTCTACAGGCTCTCGCCGGAGTCGATCCACTCCCGGTTCTTCCGGATCATGTCCGCGATGCCGCACGAGAAGCTACAGGAGTTCCTGCGCGTCGACTACGAGTCGGACATGGCGATCGTCGTGCTCACGGACACCTCGGAGAACGCGCCGGTCATGGCCGTGGCCCACTACCGCCTGGAGCCGCGGACGAACTTCGCTGACGCCGCGTTCCTCGTGTGCGACGACTGGCAGCGCAAGGGCGTCGGCACGCAGCTCATGAGGCGGCTCGCCGACGTCGCCCGCCGCAACGGCATCCTCGGGTTCACGGCCGACGTCCTGCACGGGAACCACGGCATGCTGCAGGTCTTCCACCGGTGCGGCTACCCGGTCGAGAGCGAGCTGGCCGACGGCGTGTATTCGCTGCGGATCCCGTTCATCGAGAAGGTGGACGAGCGCACCGCGCGCGACGCGAATGCCGGGACGGCGGGCGCCGCGCAGGCGATGCGAGGTGCGCCCGCGCGTCCGGATGCGAGGCCCCGTTCGGACTAAGTGGCGTGCGCC
>JAAELP010000103.1 GCA_024226535.1 Planctomycetota bacterium
CCGCCTGGAAGGCAGAGTTCGAGTACGTGACGGTCTTGATGACGATTATCTCGGCTTCGTTTTCGGCTTCGAGCCGGGGGACACCTCGAATGCGCAGGCCGACTACCTGCTGGTCGACTGGAAGAAGGACGACCAGACCAGCACGTCACCGTGCCCAGGTCCGCTCACCGGGGTGCGCGGACTCGCCGTGTCGCGGGTCCGCGGCATTCCCGCCAACTACGAGTACTCCACTCATATCGACCATCCCTGCACCCCGGACGGCGGCGTCGAGGAGCTGGCGCGTGGGCTGAACCTGGGCGACGTGGGCTGGCAAAGCAACCGCGACTACGTCTTCAGCTTCGATTACACGACGGATCGCTTCCGGGTCTTCGTCGATGGCCAGTTGGAGATCGATCTCGAGGGCAACTTCCCGCCTGGACGATTCGGTTTCGAGAACCAATCCCAGAAGGAGGTTCGCTACAGCGCTTTCGCGGATCCGACGATGGTCTCTGACGAGGGCGAGTCTCTGGCGCTCAACGTCTTCTTTGTCGATCCTGGATTGTTCGACGTCCACAGCGCCGCCATAGACTGGGGCGACGGGAGCCTGAGCGACGGCGCGGTCACGACGCTTCCCAGCTCCGGCTTGGTGACCGGTAGCCACGTGTTTCTCGACGACGGCAGCTACGGCGCCGAGGTCTGCGTCGATGACGACGATGGCGGTACCGACTGCGGTACCTTCCCGATCCAGGTGCGCAACGTGGCGCCGGCGGTCGAGGCGGGGGAGGATCGCGCGACCTTCGCCGGCATCGTATTGGACCTGGCGGACCTGGCTTTCACCGATCCGGGCCTCCTCGACACCCACACCGCCATCGTCGACTGGGGCGACGGCACGACCGAGCCGGCGGCCGTGGCGCAGTTGGCCGGCGGTGGTACCGTCGGCGCCAGCCACGTGTACTCCGCCCAGGGTGTCTACACCGCCGAGGTCTGCGTTACCGACGACGATGGCGGTACCGGCTGCGACACGCTCGCGGTCGAGGTGACGGCGTCGCCAATCCTGGCCGCGATCAAGACCGACGCGGTGGCCTACGACGCCAATGGCGATGGCGTCGTCAACCCGGGTGATCGGGTACGGTACGAGATCATCGTCAGCAACATCGGCGCGGGTACGGCGACCGGGGTCGCGCTCAGCGACGCCATCCCGGCGAACGCCGCGGTGGTCGCCGGCTCGGTGACCAGCTCCCAGGGGACGACGGTCTCCTCGGATCCGGTGGTGGTGGACCTCGGGACTCTCGGCTCCAGCACGGCGGCGACGGTGAGTTTTGAGATCGAGCTCCAGCCGCTGCCCATCGGCACGGCGGAGGTCGTCAACCAGGCGGTGGTGTCGTCGAACGAGCTGGCGAACGTGCTCAGCGACGACCCGGACACCTCGATGACAGCCGATCCGACGGTCACGCCGGTGGCCGGCGATCCGGAGCTGGCCGCGGTCAAGACCGATGCCCTGGTGGCGGACAACGACGGTGACGGCTCGCCGTCCCCGGGCGACGCCATCGGCTACACAGTGGAGATCTCGAACAGCGGCAGCGGCGCTGCCTCCGGCGTCGTGCTGCGTGACTTGATCCCGGCGTACACGTCGATGATCGCCGGTTCGGTCGAGACCTCGGCCGGCAGCGTCGTCACCGAGGATCCGGTAGAGGTCGATCTCGGCACTGTGGCCGCGGGCGCCGTGGCGACCGTGACCTTCACGGTCGAGATCGCCAACCCGGTGCCGGCGGGAGTCGACCGGATCGAGAACCAGGGAGCGGTGACGTCGAGCGAGTTGCCGGCGGTTCTGACCGACGATCCCGATCTCGGCGGCGACGCCGATCCCACGGCGACGATGATCACAGCACAGCCCGAGCTGGTGGCGGAGCAGTCGGATGCCCTGTTCGAAGACGCCGACGGCAACGGCGTAGCGTCTCCGGGCGACGTGCTCGAGTACACGGTGAGGATCGTCAATACCGGCAATACCGCGGCGACCGGCGTGATGTTCGGCAATCCGATTCCCGAGCACACCTCCATGGTCACCGGCTCGGTGACCACCGAGCGCGGCACGATCGAAACCGAGGCCCCGGTCATGGTGGACCTCGGCGAGATCGCCGGCGGCATGGACGAGGTGACCCTGCGCTTCCGCGTGCTTGTCGACCTGCCCGTCGCCGCCGGGGTGACGGAAATCGTGAGCCAGGGCGCGGTGGCGAGCGTCGAGCTTGCGGACGCGTCGACTGACGATCCGGACGCCGGCGGCGACGCGGATCCCACCACGACGACGATCCTGGCCGAGCCGCGCTTGCGTCTCGAGAAGGTCGACGTCCTGTTCGATGATGGTGACGGCGACGGCGTCGCCTCACCCGGTGACGTGCTGCTCTACCAGCTGACGATCCGAAACGACGGCAACACGCCGGCCACCAGCGCCACCCTGACCGATTCGCTGCCGGCGAATACCTCCCTCGAAGCGGGCAGCGTCCAGGCTTCCCAGGGCACGATCGCCGGAGAAGATCCGATCGAGATCGCCTTCGGCCAGGTGAACGTCGGCATTCCCGTCACCGTCAGCTTCCGGGTGCGGATCGACGATCCCTTCCCGGTCGGCGTGCTGGTGGTCTCCAACCAGGCGACGGTGTCGGCAGCCGAGCTCGCGGACGTGACATCCGACGATCCCGACGCGCCCGGAGACGCCGACCCGACGGTGAC
>JAAELP010000104.1 GCA_024226535.1 Planctomycetota bacterium
CAACACCTACTACAAGTACGGCGAGGTGATCGTCCTCGGCGTCGGCGAGAAGGCCGACCTCTACATCCACGCCTACCCGAGCCGCAGCGAGAATCCCTACAGCGCGTCGGCCGACATCGGCGCCCCGACCGCCTTCGGCGCCGGCCGCCATCGGCCTCAGGACGTCAGCCGCGTGCTCAAGCTCGGCAACCACGATCCGCGCAAGGGCAAGATCTCGTTCACCGCCGTCGCCGCCGGCCAGACCGGTCTCGGCTACCAGATCACCGCCGTCGTCCGGCCCGGGCGGCTGGAAGAGGTGCCGCGAAACTGTCGGATCGGGGAAGTGAAGATCACCGTCCGCGGCGCTTCCGCAAGCCAGCAGACCGGCCGGCAGCCGGCACCGGCAGCGCCGGCGGTCGGGTCGGCCAACGACGCCGCCCACGAGCTCATCCAGCAGCTCTACACCGGCATCCTGCGCCGCGGCGAGGCCGAGGCGGCCGACTACCCCGACAGCTTCTTCGACCAGGTCCAGCGCAGCGGTGTGCAGGGC
>JAAELP010000105.1 GCA_024226535.1 Planctomycetota bacterium
CGGGACCGGGTCGGCACCGACATGCTCCTCTCGCGGACCGCGGTCGCCCCGGGCGGCGACGTCGTCGTCGCCGTGATCCTCGACATGGAGACCGGCTGGCACGTCTGGCCGGGCCCGGGGCCGGTCCCCGAGGACCTCGCCCAGTTCGACGGAGCGATCCGAACCGAAATCACGATTCCGGCGAGCGAGTCCGGCCCGTTCACGATCCACGACGGATTCGCGACGTGGCCGGAGATTCACGGCGTCCTGGCCGATCTCGGCGATGGCCCGATCAAGTACGCCGTCTACGAAGGTCGGGTCGCGATCCTCGTACCCATGACCGTGGACGAAGACGCCGCACCGGGCCGATACGACCTCACCATCGAGGTGGGCTTCCAGACCTGCGACGACCGGAACTGCCTGGCCCCCGCCGAGGTCTCGCTGACCCGGTCCCTCGAGATCTCGACGTCCGGCGGCGGCGCCACCAACGAGGACGACCCCGCGTTCGCGGCGTTCGATCCCTCGATCTTCGCGGCGATCCGAGGCGGTGCAGTCGCCGCGGACATCATCGAATTCGACGTGTTCGGGCTCGCCTTCTCGGTCGACGCCGCGGGCACCGGCGGGTTTCTCCTGCTGCTCCTGGTCGCCGCGGTCGGCGGCCTGCTCCTGAACCTGACGCCCTGCGTCCTCCCGGTCATCCCCCTGAAGATCATGGGCCTCAGCGCCGCGGCCGAGAATCGACGTCGGTGCTTCACCCTCGGCCTCTCGATGTCGGTGGGCGTGGTCTTCTTCTGGATGGTGCTGGGCGGGATGATCGCGGGACTCAAGAGCTTCCAGTCGATCAGCGAGCTGTTCCAGTATCCGGCCTTCACGATCAGCGTCGGCGCGATCATCGTGGTGATGGCGATCGGCATGGCGGGGTTCTTCACGATCCAGCTGCCGGCCAGGTTCTACGCGGTGCAGACGAGCCACGACACCATCGGTGGCTCGTTCGTCTTCGGCATCATGACCGCGATCCTCTCGACCCCGTGCACCGCGCCGTTGATGGGCGCTGCCGCCGCCTGGGCGACGACCCAGTCGCCCGGCACGGTGCTCACGGTGTTCGGTTCGATCGGCACCGGGATGGCGATCCCCTACCTCATCCTGAGCGCCTTCCCCGATCTGGTGAAGAAGATGCCGCGGACCGGCAAGGCCAGCGAAGTCGTCAAGCAGGTGATGGGCCTGCTGCTCCTCGCCGCCGGCGTCTACTTCGTGGGCAGCGGGATCTCCGGACTGACCGTCGTCCCGGGCGAACCCCCCAGCCGGATCTACTGGTGGTTCGTGACCGCGGCCGCACTGGCCTCCGGCGTCTGGCTGCTCGTTCAGACCTGGCGGATCGCGGATCGATGGACGCCCCGGATCGTCTTCACGGTCGTGGGTGGCTTCATCACGTCGCTCTCGATCTGGGTCGGCCTGACCATGACCGCGAAGGGCCCCATCGACTGGGTCTACTACACGCCCGAGCGCTTCGCGAACGCGGTCGCCGAGGACAAGGTGGTCGTCCTCGACTTCACCGCCGAGTGGTGCTTGAACTGCAAGACCCTCGAAGCCACGGTCCTGCAGACCGAACGCGTCGTCGCGGCCCTCGATCGTCCCGACGTGGTACCCATGAAGATCGACCTCACCGGCGACAACCCGGACGGCCGGGCGAAGCTCATCGAAGCCGCTCGCCGCACGATTCCGCTGCTCGTGGTCTACGGGCGGGACGGCGTGGAGATCTGGAAGAGCGACGCCTACACCCCGAGCCAGGTCCTCGAGGCGATCGCGGAAGCGGGCCCCGAAGGCCCCTGATGGCTCCTGAGGCCGGTTTCGATCCCGTCGATTGTTGACGAGCGTTCGATGAAGTCCTCGACCGGTCGACGGGATGGTCGAATGCCGACATGCCGATCGCCTATACCGTCACCGCTCGGTTCGAAGAACACGACGTCGCCGAGGACTTCGTCCACTGGCTGCGGTTCGGACACATGCGGGCGGTGCTCGATGGCGGCGCGGATCGCGCCGAAGTCGTGCGCTGGACGGAACCGGAGGAGGAGGAGACCACCGTCACCGTGCGGTACCGCTTCCCGGATCGCGTCGCGTTCGACACCTACCTCGCCCACCACGCTCCCGGACTTCGCGACGAGGGCGCCGAACGGTTCCCGCCGAGCCGCGGCGTGACGTTCTCCCGGATCGTCGGCGAGATCCTGCTTCCCGAGTGATCGGTGGCGGCGGTTTCGCCGATCATTCGACGCTCGAACCACAGGCCGATCGAATCGCGTCCACGCGTCGCCCCTGTTCTGGGCCGAACTGCGCGAGCGGGTCGAGGTCCTGCGTCGCGTCGAGCCTGATCGCCTCGTCGACCGCGACGATCGCCTCATCACAACGCCCGAGCGCCGCGAGCCGTTCCGCGAGCCGAAGCCGCCAGCTCGCGTCGTACGGATCGAATTCGATCACCCGCTCGATCGCGAAGACCGCCTCGCGTTCGTCGGACGGATCCGAGGAAGCGATCGCGATCGCCTCCAGCACCGACGCATGCGTCGCCGCCGACGCGACGCCGGGACGGGCGTCGGACCACGCGTCGGCGATGGCCGCCGCCCGTCGTCGATCGACGTCGACGCCGGTGGTCATGAACAGCGTGATCGCGCCACGCACGCGTCGGGGGTCGTTCCAGCCCCCCCGCTCGACGAGGTCCACGACCAGCGATTCCGCCGCCTCCCGGCGATCGGCCGCGGAGGGTGGCGGGCGATCATCGGCGGGCGTCCGGTGGAGGGCCGAGATGGAACGCCCGGCCTCCGCGGTGGCGAGGGCGTCCCGGAGCCCACCGATCGCCATCACACCCGCGACCACGGCGAACACCACGGGAATCACGAGCGAGCGTGTGCCTCGGGACGACGCCCCGGTCTCGCTCCGGCGCCCAACGGCACCGCCCGAACACGCGAGCAGCGCCCAGCACGCCACGAGGGAACCCGGTTGCCACAGCAGCATTTCGATCTGGGACTGGGCCACGAGGACGCCGGCCGCCGCCACCGCCACGCCTCGGACGAATCCGTCGGCCAGCCGGGAGGAGACCGACCACGCCGCGGCGCCGGTGATCACCGCCGCGAGCGTCGCCGCGACCCGGACCGCGAGACCGTCACCAAGAAGCGGGCCTTCGACCCACGCCTGCAGGATCACCACGATCAACGCCATCAGTCCGGCGGCGATCGCGAGGGGTGCACCGAGCGCCACGTCGGCGTCATCTCCGTCCGAACCCGAGGAATCGCGTCGAAGGACGATCAGGCCCGCGACCAGAAGCCAGCCGATTCCCGAAACGCCGAGTGACGCGAGCCAGTCGACGACGACGGAATGCGCGCTCGCCACGCTTTCCGGGCTGCGGATCGGCCGCGTCGAGAGATAGGCGTTCTGGAACCCGTCGGGCCCGACACCCAGCCACGGATGTTCGAGGAACATCGCGAATCCGCCCTGCAGGTAATGCCAGCGAAAGAGCAGCGAGCGATCCCCCGCGAAGTCCTCGGGCAGCAGACCACGCAGCACGATCGCGGCGAAGGCGAGCCCGCCGACGGCGATCAACCACGCCCCGGAACGCCGCAGGAACGTCTCGCGCAGCGGGCCCAGCAGCAGGAGCAGGCCGAGGACGCCGACGGCGGAGGCGGCGATCGCCCCCTTCGATCCGTTCAGTCCGACCCGCAGCAGGCAGCCGGTGCCGGCGACCCCGAGCATGACGGGCCCACCGGCGCCACGATGTTCGCCGTCCCCGAGCTTCCGAGCCGTGACCAGCAGCCCGATCGCGAGC
>JAAELP010000106.1 GCA_024226535.1 Planctomycetota bacterium
CGGATGAACGCCGTCCAGGATCCCGTCGCCCGAGTCGAAGCCGCCGTCACCGTCGCCGTGGGCACGGTCGGTGGCGACGCCGCCTCCGGCATCAACGCCGCCCTCAAGCCCAGTGCCAAACCCGAATTCGGGGACTTCCAGTTGAACGCCGCGATGGCGCTCGGCAAGAAGCTCGGTCGTCCGCCCCGAGACGTCGCCGCGGAACTGGCCGACGCCTTGATGTCGCCGGAACACGGCCTGACCGACGTGATCGAGGTCCCCGAGATCGCCGGCCCCGGCTTCCTGAACATCCGGCTTCGACCGACCGCCCTCGCCGAAGCCCTGGCCGGCATGGACGACGATCGGCTGGGCATCGAGCCGGAGACCGAGACCCACGGGGTCACCATCGACGTCTGCGGCGTGAACGTCGCGAAGCAGATGCATGTCGGCCACCTGCGGTCGACCGTGATCGGCGACACCGTGGCCCGGCTCTTCGAACGAGTCGGCCGCACCGTCCACCGACAGAACCACCTCGGCGACTGGGGCCTCCCCATCGCGATGACGCTGCACTCCCTCCTCGCTCGAAAGATCGACTTCGACGCGCTGGATCTCGACACCCTCAACGTCGCCTACCGCGACGCCCAGCTCGAGGCCCGAGGCGACGTGCGTGGACTGGACGCCGCGATCTCGAATCGATGCGGTTCCCATCGCATCGCCGAGCTCGAAGCCCAGAACGAAAGCGCGGGTGCGGCCCAGGCGGCGGCCCGGGACGCGCTGGTCAGGCTGCAGTCCGGCGACGAGACCATGGTCGCGGCGTGGCGACGGCTGATCGAAGTGACGATGACCGAGGTCTACCGCGCGTGCGATCTGCTCGGCACCCGCATCGCCCCGGACAGCGAACGCGGCGAATCGAGCTTCCGCGACGAGCTCGCCGAGGTCGTGGACGC
>JAAELP010000107.1 GCA_024226535.1 Planctomycetota bacterium
GAACGTCCGGAAGTCGTCGGGGTTCCAGTCGACGCTGTCGAACACGTACCGCACGAGCTTCGAGTAGAACGGAAGCGTCGAGGTGGCGACGGCGGAGACGCCCCACCCGAGATCGTGCAGACCGTCGGCGACCGGCAGGACGTTGCGCTGGCGTCGCGCGAGCGCGTGCATGGCGCCTCCGTCCAGACGCCCGTAGACGAGCAGGTCTGGTCGCATCGCCCACTCGAAGTCGCGGTGCACGAGCATGTCGAGCACCAGGTGCTCCGCCGGGGTGATCAGGTTGCATCCGAGTTCGCTGTGCTCGCCGTTGCCCTCAGCGAACGCCGGGCCGACGCGTCGCGTCACGTGACCGAAGATGCAGGTGAGCGCCGCCGTGTTCCCGACCGGGCCCGCGGGTAGCTCGTACTGCTCCTCGCCCTCGCCGACGATGAGGTCGATCTCGGGGATCGGCTTCGAGCAGAAGTCGCCGAGGAGAGGAACGCCGCCCTTGACGGGGTAGTCCGGGTCGAGCGACTCGACCGACTCCGGCGCGGGATGCGGGCCGTCGTCGCTCCATCGCTCGCGCCGGAACAGCAGCCACCGCGCCTCGGGGCGCAGGCGGTGGAACTGGTCGAGCCCGTTGACCTGCACGAGGTCGGCCATCTCGGGGTCGTCGGCGTTGGGGGCGAGCATGCACAGGGAAAGCTGCGTGCGGGCCCGCACGCCCCAGATTCCGCTGTTGGCCTGGAACGCGCGGCGGCGGCTCTGCTCGTCCTGCTCGATACGCACCGAGCTGGGCATGCGGTCGCTGACCATGATCTCCAGGGTGGCGCGGTCACCGGTGTGGACCTTGACCACGCGGTCGAACTCGGCGGCGGCGCGGCGGCCGGCATCGAGCAGCGGGGCGGGGGCCCCGGCGTCGGCGAGCGCCCGGAAGAAGATGCCGAGCCCGGCCGGTCCGGGGATGTGGGGGACGGATGCGTAGAGGTCGGGGCCGCCGGCGATCTTGGAGATCTTCCAGGTCAGATTCTTGTTGAGCCCGAAGCGCCGGGAGAGATCCTGGGGTTTGGTCGGATCGGCGTCGACGGTGGCCAGCAGCTCGATCAGGGCCGCCCGGAGAGCCTGGAGGCTCGAGCGCAGGTGCTCGTAAAACGGCTCCCCGCCTGAAGTTCGCACTGCTAGATCCTGGCCCATGGCGCGAGGTCCTCCGTTTCCCGGAACCGGGCCGTCCCCGGTCCGTACCTAACCATAGCGGGGGCAGGGAAATCTTTCAGGAGAATATCACGATTTTCCCTAGGGAAATGTTTACAGGACGTTGGGGGTCGCGTAACCTAGGTATCCGTTCCGGGATGAGGAGGACCCCCAGCCATGAAGCGCACCCCCATTTCGCTCATCGGCGCGACGTTCGCCCTGTCCGCACTGCTCGCGGGCGGCCACGTCCAGGCCAACGACTTCTGTGACGCGCCGGATCACGTCGAGGTTCCCTCGGTGACCTTCGGCGGAACGCTCGGCGCGATCGAGGATCCAGAGGCTGGGCCAGCCTGCGGGCCGCCGATCACCACCGGCGGCGTGTGGTACACGGTCACCGGCACCGGCAACACGATCACCGCCACGACGTGCCCGAGCGACCCGGTCCAGCCGGGCTCCGCGGACTTCGACACCCGGATCAGCATCTACTGCGGTCCGTGCGAGGCGCTGAACTGCATCGTCGGCGCCGACGGCGGCTGCGGGTTCTTCTCGCAGACGACGGTGAGCTGGTGCTCCGAGCTTGACGCCGAGTACCGGATCTTCGTGCACGGCAGCGAGCAGGGGCTCTTCGATCTGTCCGTCTACGACGACGGCACGCCCTGCGCCGACCCGCCGGACTGTGCGCCCGCCGTGCTCGGCGCGTGCTGCCTGCCCGGTCCCGACTGCATCGACAGCACCGAGTCCGTCTGCCTCGACGCCGGCGGCGTGTACGTCGCCGAAGGCATGACGTGCGGTGAGATCGACTGCCTCGATCTCGTGCCCGCCAACGACGGTTGCGAGAACGCCACCGTGGTGGCGGTGCCTTCCACCACCGACGGATCGACCATCCTTGCCAACGATGACCAGGTCGACTTCTGCCCGCCGGTGTTCACCGGCGGCGTCCCCGGTGTCTGGTACCTCGTCGAGGGAACCGGCAACAAGATCACGGTCACCACGTGCTCCGGTGATCCCGTGCAGCCCGGCGCCGCTGATTACGACACGGTCCTCACGGTCTATTGCGGCGACTGCAACACCAGCACCTGCTGCAAGCCGCAGCCCCTCAACGAGGGCGGCTGTGACGACCTGGAGTGCCAGGACGCCGTCTGCGAGCTCGACCCGTTCTGCTGCGACGTGTGGTGGGATCCGATCTGCGTGCGCCAGGCCACGTTCCTGTGCCCGACCGTTTGCGCTCCTGTCTTCTGCGTCGGCAGCAACGACGACGCGTGCGATGCCAGCTTCCTCCAGTCCACCTTCAACTGGTGCTCGGAGGCGGGCCGGTCGTACTGGGTGCTCGTGAACGGCGCCGGATCGACGGGCGAGTTCACGCTCTCGGTCTACGACGACGGGCAGGCGTGCGACGAGCCGCCGATCTGCGAGCGATGCGAGTTCGAGTGCCCGGCCACCGACCACGTCGAGAACGAGCCCAACTGCGGGATCCCGGAGGACATCGTCAACGGTGGCTGCAACTCGCCGATCGGTTTCACGAGCGACTGCTGCACGCCGAACGAGGGTCCCGGCTGTGATGACCTGATCTGCCAGTTCGCGGTGTGTGAAATCGCTCCGTACTGCTGTGCCGAGGGTTGGGACGCGGGTTGCGCGCAGCTCGCGATCGACATCTGCTCCGTCTGCGACGGCCTCGTCTATCCGATGGAGCCGATCCTCCCCGGCGAGAGCTACTGCTCCACCGTCGGGGCCACGAATGACCGACGCGACGTCGACTGGTACAAGCTCCAGCTCGACGAGGACGCCTTCGTCGAGATGACCGTCACGGCGCCCTTCTCGCCGATCTTCGGCATCGTCGACAACTTCGGGATCGACTCCTGCGAGGGCCTCTCCGTCTTCGTGGCCATGGCCGTGCCGCTCGCGTGCGAGACGACGACGGTGGGGGCGTACCTCAACGCGGGCACGTGGTACATGCTGCTGGCACCGGCGCGGTTCGAGTTCCTCCCGTGCCAGACGGAGTACCAGCTCTCGGTGACCGCCACGAAGCCCGGCGGCTGCTGCTTCGGCGGCGGCGTCTGCTTCGATCGTGACGAGGAAGACTGCTTCGTCGAGGGCGGCGTGTACCTCGGTCCCGGCGCGGACTGCTTCGGCGACGATGGCGATGTCGTCTCGTACACGAGCATGCCGGACGTGGAGATCCCCGACGCCAACCCCAACGGGGTCACCGACACGATCGTGATCAGCGAGTCGATGCCGATCGGCAAGCTCACGGTCGACACCGTCATCCCGCACGGGTGGATCTCGGAACTGACGATCACCCTGACGCATGTCGAGTCGGGGACGTCCGCCACGCTCTTCCGCCAGGTGTGCGAGGGAGCGGTCAACCTCGACGCGACGTTCGATGACGACGGCCTCGACATCGAGTGCGGGTACCCGGCGACCACCGGCATCATCGCGCCGCTGGAAGTCAACGGCTCGCGTCTCGCCGCGTTCCAGGGAATCGACACCGCCGGGTCGTGGAAGCTGCACGTCGAGGACCGCGTCCTCTTCGAGATCGGCCGGCTCGAGGCGTGGACACTGAACATCCACACCGGCGCCCCCGTGCCGTGCGAGCTGCCGACCGGCCGCTGCTGCATCCCGTGCCCCGGCGACTGCGCCGACGGCGACGGCACCGTGGGCATGGCGGATCTCGCCGCGATGCTCGACCAGTGGGGCTCGACCGGCTCGTGCTCATCCGACGGCGAGCCGATCGGCTTCCGCCACATCCTCGAGTTGCTCGGCTCGTGGGGGTCGTGCCCGCCGTGCTCGACCGGCAGCAGCCTCGACTGCAGTGCCCTCGGCGGCGACTGGCTCCAGGGCAGCGACTGCTCGGTGCCGTGCGACTGAACCTCAGCAAGAACTCACCAACAGGTAGATGGAGCGCAACATGACCCGCACCCTCGTTCTCGTCGGAATTGGCGCGACCACCATGTTGTCCGTGGCGCCCGACGCCTCGGCGCAGATCGCGAAGTTCGAAGTGCTCACCGAGGCCAACGTCGCCATGGACCTCTCGCCCGACGGCAAGTGGATCGTCGGCCACTCGTCCACCGGCGGCGGGTACATCTGGTCGCGCGAGACCGGGTACAACGTGATCGGCGGCCAGGGCGCGAGCGCGGTGTCAGACGACGGCACCGTCGTGCTCGGTGACATCGACGATCCGCTGGGCATCGGCAGCAACGTTGCCGGGATGTGGACCGCCGCCGAGGGCTGGTTCAGCCTCGGCGCGCTTCCTAACGCCGGGGGCTGCCCGAGCCGCAGCGACGGCTACGAGCTTTCGGCCGACGGCTCCATCGCGGTCGGTCTCTCGTGGGACGGCTGTAGCGGTCGCGGGTTCCGGTGGACGCAGGCGACGGGCATGCTCGAGCAGGAGTCGCTCGGCAACGGCAGCAACCGCACGTCGGTGATCTCCGCCGACGGCGCGTTGACCGGCGGCTTCGCGCAGGGCTCGTTCAGCCGGACGCCCGCGATCTGGGACGCCGACACGATGGGCGCGTTGCTCGATCCGGGGCCGGAGAACATCGTCGGCGAGGTCCTGGGCATCCGCGACGACGGCTCGGTTCTCCTTGGCTACTGGGATGGCAAGGCGTTCAAACTGGAGGAGGGCCAGCCGATCGAGCTGTTCAGCGGGCCGATCGCGGCCTGGACCGGC
>JAAELP010000108.1 GCA_024226535.1 Planctomycetota bacterium
GACGTGGATCTCCTCGTCGTCGCCGAGGACGAGCGCGTCGAGGACGTCTTCTCGGCGCTCGAACCCGTGCTGGAGTCGCTGTCACCGATCGATCGACGCTACCGCCTGCCTGCTCCGACGTGGCACGGTCACGAACAGGCGTTCTACCGGTTCCGGGACGCGAGCCCGCACACGCTGCTGGACCTCGTCGTCCTCGAGCTCAGCTCCGACGAGCGCTACCTGGAGCGCGAACGTCACGGCGACGCCGTCGTCCTGCTCGACCGCGACGGGCTCGTCACGCCGCCGCCGCCGCTGGACTGGGACGCGCACCGGACGCGGATGGAGCGGAAGCTCGTGGACGTTCTCGCGCGGTTCCCGATCTTCCAGAGCTTCGTGCTCAAGGCGATCGAGCGCGGGCAGCCGACCGACGCGATGCAGTTCTACCGGGGCATGACGCTCATCCCCCTCGTGGAGTTGCTGCGCATCCGCCACTGCCCGGAGCGATTCGACTACGGGCTCCGCTATCTCGACCGCGACCTGCCGGCGGAGCTGAAGGAGACGGTCGATCGCCTGAGCTACGCGGCGGACATGGACGAGCTCCGCCGCTTCCAGGCCGAGGCGGAAGCACTGTTCGAGCGGCATGCCGCGGATCCCTGAACAAAGTTCTTGCCAGATCGCGGGCGTCGCCGGACATTGGTGCGAGCAGGAGACCCCGACGCGGGGCCGTGATCCCATCCCCAACAAAGGAAACGGACGATGATGCACCGGACCACAACCCTCATCGCGGTCACCCTCACCACCGCCGCGACGCTGGCCTCCCCCGCCGGGGCCGGCAACGCCACGCTGACGATCGGATCCGCCGGTGCCGAGCCGGGGCAGACGGTCACGGTGCCGGTGACGCTCTCGACGGACGATCTCGTCGGCGCGTTCGACTTCGCGGTCGACGCATCGGGCCTCGTCATCGCCGGCGTCGACTACAACGGCCTGCTCTTCTCCAACGGCTGGGACGGCTGGGACACGACGCCGGCCGCCGATGCGCACGTGACCGCCGCGTGCATCTTCCCGCAGGATCAGATCGTCGGAAGCATGATCGGCCTGCTCGACCTCCAGATCACGGTGCCGCTCGACGCTCTGCCGAGCAGCGAGATCACCGTGGATCTCGCGAGCGCCCAGGTCAGCGACTACTCGTTCATTCCTTACGATCTCACGATCAACGCCGGCGCGATCCTGATCACCTCCGCGACGTGCGCCGAGGACGTCGACGGCAGCGGCACGGTCGACTTCGGCGATATGCTGACGATCATCGGTCAGTGGGGAGCGTGTGGCGGGACGTGCCCCGCCGACGTCAACGGCGACGGTGTCGTCTCCTGGAGCGATGTGGTCATGGTCATCGGGCAGTGGGGAACGTGCCCCTGACTCAGCGCAGCGCTTCCTCGAGCTGGTGCGGCGACGTGCAGATCGTGAGCACCCGCTGGAGGTGGGTGGCCACGAGCACCTCGAGCACGGGCTTGGTCACGGCGGCCAGGATGAGCGTCGCGCCGCGATGCTCCGACGCCGAGTGCATGGCGACGAACATGCCGATCGCCTCGCTGTTGACGAACGTCACGGCCTCGAGATCGAGGACGAAGTGACGCAGCAAGCCCTTCGGCGCCTGCTCGAGCGCTTGCCGCAGGGTCTCGCGGATGGTCCCGACCTCGATCGACGAGATCGCGCCCGCGGTGATCGTGGCGAACAGCGTGCCGCCGATCGTCCGGAAGCTGACGAGGGCCGACGCGGCGGGCGGGGTGAATGCGCTATCGAGGTCCTTGGAGGTCATGGGCTCATGATACGCCGCGCGGCCTTCAGTCGAGCCGCCAGATCTCGATCCGCCGGAACGCGCACGCATGCCCCTCGGCCTGGAGCGAGATGCTCCCGGCGTCGAGCTGGATGTTCCCGGCCCGCTCCTCGATGAGCACGTGGGCGTTGCCGTCGCGGGGGTCGAGTTGCGGCTCGCCGTACTGCATGACGACCTCGCCGTCGATCAGGTGCCGGATCACCTCGCCGCCGCGCACCTCCATCTCCAGCGAGACCCAGCCGTCGCCGTGGAAGGTCGGGGAGGTGCTGTCGATGCAGTGGCGACGGTCGAGGACACCATCAAGGACGATGTGCGTGCCGGGCGTGCAGACGTTGCCGGTGGCGCGCTCGCGGGTTCCGTCCCCGCCGAGAAGCTGGACCTCGATCGAGACCGGGAACGACTGGTCGCGCGACATAGACTCCGGGGCCTGGCCGTGAATCATCACGCCGCTGTTGCGGAACGCCCATCCGGGCGCTCCGGGGCAGAGATCACCGGTGAACCGGTACTCCAGACGCATGCGGTAGTGACCGTACGGTTCATCGAGGAACAGGTGCCCGAAGGCGCCGTCGAACTGGTCGTACCGGTCGTAGGAAACGACGATCGCATCGTCCTCGACGCGGAACGTCTCGAGGTGGTTGACCCCGAGGTCGTGCCCGGCGAACTTCGGTGTCCAGCCGCTCAGGTCGTGGCCGTTGAACACGGGTTTCCACCCCTCGCGGGGCGGCGGCGCCGGTGGCACGGGGGAGGATCCGGACCTCGCCGGTCGCGGCTTCGTGCATCCCCCAAGCGCGACGATCCCGGCGACAACGATGATGAGGCACAACCGCATGACCGCGCACCGTAGCAGGGTACGATCACCGGCGTCGACAACGAACACGCGGGAGTCAGGATGAGCACGAGGCGGATCCGCTGGTGGTGGTGGCTGGGCATGGCCTGGCTGGCGGTCTGCATCGTGGCCTGGTTCACGCTGACGGGCCGGCCCGCGTGGCGGCGCCTGATCTTCTCCCACCTCGTCGTGGCCCTGACGCCGCTGCTGCTCGGCGTGGCGTGGATGCTCGTGGTGGCCCCCTACCTGGAGTCTGGAATGACGAGCTTCACCGATCGCGGGACCGCCCGGCGTCGCTGGCGGATCTGCCACGTCTTCGCCTGGACCCCGACCGTCATCTTCGCCCTGCTCTGTCTCTGGGCCGTGGTCGTCAAGGCCGCCGGGATCCAGCACCACGGGTGGCTCGACGGTGGCTACGAGTGGTATGCCCTGGGCGCGACGGTGCTGTCGGTGTTCTACGGGCGCCTGATGTCGCGGCACCTCCAGCGTCGCATCCGCGGCGCGGCGTGGAGCGTGAAGGCGTGCTTCCGCTGCAACTACCACCTGGAAGGAATCGAGAGCGCGCGTTGCCCGGAGTGCGGGGAGCCGATCGTGCGCGTCGCCGCGATGGTCGTGCTGGCGAGCATCGTGCTCGGGTTCGCCGGGTGTGCGGCCCCTCCGCCGCCCGTCCGCATCGCGACGGACGGCGTCTTCCCCCCCTTCCACTACGTGGACGACGACGGTCGTCTGGCCGGCCACGACGTCGAGGTGGCGGGCGAGGCCGTCGAGCGGACGGGGCGCCGGGCCCAGGTCCTCCGGGGCGACTCGTTCGCCGAACTCTTCCGGGGACTGCAGTTCGGCAAGTACGACATGATCGCCGCGACCACGGGCATCACCGAGCAGCGGCAACGGCGGTACGCCTTCACGCGTCCCTACTTCCAGACCTGCCTGGCGGTCATGGTGCGCACCGACACGTCGTACACCATCCCCGCCGACCTGCGCGGACACCGCGTGACCGCCTCGGCGGGAACGACGTCGGTGGCCGCGGCGCGCGGCATCGAGGGCGCGATCGTCATCGAGCTTCCCTCGGCGCGGGCGATGCGCGATGCCTTGCGCTCCGGCGCGGTGGACGCCATCGTCGTGGACGAGTTCGAGGCGGTGGAGTGGTCGCGCGACGATGACGCCTTCCGCGTGCTGCCGGAGCCGGTGGCGCTGGAGTCGTACGGATTCATGCTCCGACTCGCCGACACGGAGCTGCGACAAGACCTCGACACCGCGCTCGACGAGATGGCCGGGGATGGCACCCTCGCCAACATCCGCCGCCGCCACGGTCTCGACCGCCCCGCCGACTGGCCGGTTCGGGTGCCGGCGCTTCAGTAGGAGATCCTCCGACACTCCAATCCCCGCCATGGACCCATCGCAAGTGTCCTCGGACTCCCAGCGCCAATCGAGCCGACGACCCATCTGCGACGGGGGATTGGGGGTCGGGGGATCGGGCGTAGGGAGTCGGAGGACACTTGCGATGGGACGATGGCACGGATTGGAGCGATGAAGCGCTCATCCGCAACCCGGCTCACGCAAGTCGTTACGCCTTATCTCAACGGCATTCGAGTCAGGAGCACGGACCCCACGCGCCGATCACCGCGAGCACGTCGGCGAAGTCGACGTTGCCGTTGCCGTTGAGGTCGGCGGAGCAGGGCGTCGGGCAAGGGCCCCAGGCGCCGATGATCGCGAGGATGTCGCTGAAGCCCACGTCCCCGCTGCCGTCGAGGTCCGCCGGGCAGATGACGCCCGCGAAGGAGATCGGGATCGTGACGGTCTCCGGGGTCCCGGGCTTGAAGAGACCGATGACGATCTCCGTCAACTCCGTCGGTTCGACGTCGGCGATGAAGCGGAAGTTGTAGAGCGTGCCCCAGCGCAGCGCATTGGCCATGTCGTTCTCGGCGAACGTGCTCGTCGACCACGCGACCTGGTCCGTGTCGATGGTCGGCGTCCAGTCCGCGCCGTCGATCGGCTCGCCGGAGTGGTAATCCACGTCGTGGAAGCCGGGGGCCGTGCATGTCGTCCCCGGCGGGAGCGGCACGGTGACCGAGCGCGCGGACCGATCGGAGTTGAGGTTGTGCAGTGCGAGCTCGTACTGCCAGAGATCTCCGCCGACGCTCGTCGCCGTCCAGCCGGCGAAGATCCGGCCGTCGCCGGGGATGTCGGTGACGACGATCTCGACCGCCGGATCCGCCGACGCCCACGCCATGATCGCGGGCTCGCGCTGGTGCGTGTCGCCGGTCAGCGCGATCGTCCACGCCTCACCGCCACCGCTCACGCTCGCTTCGCGCCACGATGCGTTGTTGTGCTTGTTGCCGGCCGTGGCGTCGTCGGGGTGGACGTACTGCGCCTCGACGTAGTAGACGCCTCCCCCCTGCTGCTGCGGATCGAGATCGGCCACCGCGACCTGGATCCGCTTGAACTCCTTGGGACCGACGTCGAACATGTTCGTCGCCGGGTACGGGAAGACCCCGGTCGCGGCGTTGACCTCGAACTTCGGACCCATCAGCGGCTGCGTTCCGTTGCGGCCGGCGGTGTACGGATCGGCGCACCCGACACCGAGGTGCTGGTTGTCCCCGCCCGGCTGGCACCCGCACCCGCAGAGGTCGAGCTGGATGGCGCCGAACCCGTGCTTGAGCCACGCCTGGCCGACGTGCTCGAACCGACCGTCCCGCAGCCGGAACATGTTCTGCCCGATCACCGGGTGCTGTGACGTGTTGTTGATCCAGTCGATCAGCTCGTTGCCGATGTTGCAGGCGGTGGTGGCGATCGTGAACGACTCGATCGCGCCCTCGCTCTGCCAGTTGAACGCATCGGGGATTCCGGCGACGATGACGTCCGGGCCGGTGGTCTCGCACGCCGGCCCGTCCTCGGCGGCCGGCCCACTGACCGCGGTTCCCCCCGCGAGGAGCGCAAGGACGACCAGCAGGGTGACGATCGGGATCCGACGCATCGATTCCTCCTCCTCCGGTGGCCCCGTCCCCCGTTCCGCGAGGGGCCTCCAGCCCTGATGATATCGGTCCCGATTCCACGATCGTCAAGCGATCTCCTCGGATTCGGTATCCTCGTCGAATGACCGAACAGCCCAGATCAGCGGGAGCGGCACGGGAACATGGGCCGCGCAACGGCGGAACCGGCCTGTTCGCGCGGTTCCTCGCCGTCATCGAGTGGCTGGGCAACCTGCTTCCCCACCCGGTCACGCTGTTCGCTCTGTTCGCACTCGGCGTGATCCTGGTCAGCGGGCTGTGCGGACTTCTGGACGTCCAGGTCGACGATCCCCGCCCCGTCGGCGCCGGGGGTCGCGATCCCAGCGGCCTCATCGTCGCCCGCAGCCTCATGACCGGCGAGGGCCTCCGCTGGATCGCCACGCACCTCGTCACGAACTTCACCAGCTTCGTGCCGCTGGGGACGGTGCTCGTCGCGTTGCTCGGCGTCGGCGTGGCGGAGAAGAGCGGCCTGCTGAGCGCGGCGATCCGGGGCCTCGTGCTCGCGGCGCCGCGACACCTGATCACGGTCGTCGTCGTCTTCGCGGGCGTGCTGAGCAACACGGCTTCGGAGATGGGCTACGTCGTGCTCATTCCGCTCGCGGCGGTGATCTTCCACTCCGTCGGACGTCACCCGCTCGCGGGGCTCGCCGCGGCCTTCGCCGGCGTCTCCGGCGGCTACAGCGCGAACCTGCTCATCGGCACCGTCGATCCTCTGCTCGCCGGCATCACGGAGGAGTCCGCGCGCTTCATCGACCCGACCTACGAGGTGCACCCCGCCGTCAACTGGTACTTCATGATCGCCAGCACGTTCATGATCACGGCGATCGGTTCGTGGGTGACGGCGCGCATCGTCGAGCCGCGTCTCGGCGCGTACGACCCCGCCGGGGCCGACGACAGCGTGGACCACAATCCCTCGCTGGAGCGTCTGTCCCCGGGCGAGAAACGCGGGCTCAAGCACGCGGCGATCGCCGCGCTGGTCACGAGCCTGCTGTTCGTCGTCCTCGCCGGTCCGCAGTTCACGACCGTGAACGTCGGGCCGGACGGCACGACCGTCGCCGTCCCCGTCGTGGAGGGGCTCAAGGGAACGTGGAACAGCGTGACCGGGATCGTTCCCCTCTGGGGCGTGCTGCGCGATCCCGTGCAGAACACGCTCATGCCGTCGCCGTTTCTGAAGAGCATCGTCGCGATGATCTTCGTGTTCTTCGTCGTCCCCGGCTTCGTGTACGGCCGCAGCGTCGGCTCGATGCGCGGTGACCGGGACGTCATCGACGGCATGGCGGCGGCGATGAGCTCGATGGGGCTCTACATCGTGCTCGTGTTCTTCGCGGCCCAGTTCGTCGCGTTCTTCAAGTGGACGAACCTCGGGGCGATCCTGGCCGTCGTAGGCGCCGACGCGCTCATCGCGATCGGGCTCGACAACGCGCTCGTGTTCATCCCGTTCATCCTGATGTGCTGCTTCGTGAACCTGATGCTCGGCAGCGCGAGCGCCCAGTGGGCGGTGACCGCCCCGATCTTCGTTCCGATGCTCATGACGATCGGGTACAGCCCGGAGGTGATCCAGGCGGCCTACCGAATCGGAGACAGCACCACGAACATCATCACGCCCATGATGAGCTACTTCGGCCTGATCCTCGCGTTCGCCTGCCGCTACGACCGCAACCTCGGCATCGGTACGCTCATCTCGACGATGCTGCCCTACAGCATCCTGTTCCTGCTGGGCTGGATCGCGCTCTTCTACCTCTGGGTGTTCGGCCTCGGGATCCCGGTGGGACCGGGAGCGCCGACGTACTTCGAGTTCGGCGGGGTAGGCTGACGCCGTGGTTGCGTGCCTGCTCTCCATCCTCGTCGCGGCCGTGCTCCTCGCGAGCCCCGCCTCAACCGGGTCCGACCGGTGGCTCCACCTCGAGGCCGGCGACGGTCCCGGCGCCGGCCGGCACGTCGTCCTCGTCAGCGGCGACGAGGAGTACCGGTCCGAGGAGGCCCTGCCGCAACTCGCGAAGATCCTCGCACGCCGGCACGGCTTCACCTGCACGGTGCTCTTCGCGATCGATCCGGAGTCGGGGACGATCGACCCGGAGAACCGAACGAACATCCCCGGGCTCGACGCGCTCGTGAGCGCCGACCTGATGATCATCGCCACGCGCTTCCGCGATCTACCGGACGACCAGATGGCCGCGGTCCATGCGTACCTGCGTTCGGGGCGGCCGGTCATCGGTCTGCGAACCGCAACGCACGCGTTCTCGCTGGAGAAGAGCGCGACGTATCGACGCTACTCGTGGAACTTCGACGGGCCGGAGTTCACGCAGGGCTTCGGCCGGCAGATCCTCGGCGAGACGTGGATCGCGCACCACGGGCACCACGGACACGAGAGCACGCGCGGTCTGCTGGCGCCGGCGGCGCGGGATCACCCGATCGCCCGCGGGCTCCACGACGGCGACGTGTGGGGACCGACGGACGTCTACACGGTGCGTCTGCCGCTCACCGGCGACGCCCAGCCGATCGTCCTGGGGCAGGTGCTCGCCGGCATGGATCCCGACGACGTGCCCGTGACCGGCGAGAAGAACGATCCCGTCATGCCCGTGGCGTGGACACGCACGTACCGGCTCGCCGACGGCGGCCGGCCCGGACGCGTCTTCACGACCACGATGGGCGCGGCGACCGATCTCCTCGCGGCCGGCACGCGGCGCATGCTCGTGAACGCGGTGTACTGGGCCGTCGGCATGGAGGACCAGATCCCCGCCGACGGCACCGACGCGCGTCTCGTCGGGACCTACGAGCCGACACCGTTCGGGTTCGGACGCCACCGGCCCGGCGTTCGGCCGCGCGATCACGCCATGGATCCGGAAGACCAATGAGGCACATCGCCATCGCGCTGCTCGGCGCCGTCGTCCTCGCCGCCACCGCGCGGGCGCAGGACGACACGCGGTTCGCGCTGGAGCCCGGCGACCGGATCGTCGTCGTCGGGAGCACGTTCGCCGAACGGATCGCGCTGAGCGGATACTTCGACGCCCTCGCCCACGCCGCGCACCCGGATCATGAGCTGGTGATCCGTCACGTGCCGTGGTCGGGCGACGAGGTCGGTCTCCGCCCGCGCGAGATGAACGTGCCGACGGTGGAAGACCATCTCACGGCGCTCGAGCCCGACGTGGTGTTCCTGTGCTTCGGCATGAGCGAGTCGTTCGCCGGCGCCGACGGCCTCGCGGGGTTCCGCACCGCGCTCGACGAGCTGCTGCCGGCCGTCGGCTCGGTGGAGTCGGCGCCGCGCCTCGTGCTCGTGTCCCCGATCGCCCACGAGGATCTCGGGGCGCCGATGCCGACGGGTCCGGCGATCCAGCGCCGCAACGCCGACATTGCCCGATACGTCGAGGTCATGCGCACCGCAGCGCGGGACGCGAGCGTTCGGCTCGTCGATCTCTTCGAGCCGTCCGCCGATCTCTACGCACGCGAGAAGCTACGCCTCACCGTCAACGGCATCCACCCGGACGAGCGGGGCTGCTTCCACTTCACCGCCGAGATGGGCCGGCAGCTCGGTTGGCTCGGAGCGCCCGTGGCCGACGGATCGCCGCGCGAGCCTGCCGAACGACTGCGTCGCCTCGCGTACGACAAGCACTACCAGTTCCGGCTGCTCTACCGTCCCACGAACACGGAATACGTGTGGGGTCGGCGGGCCGAGCCGTTCGGCGTCGTGAACTTTCCGCCGGAGATGGCGCAGCTCGCGCGCATGATCGCCGCCCGCGAGCAGGCGATGTGGGCGATGGATCTCCCCGCGCCGGAGGACGTCTTCGCCCACGCGCCCGAAGGAGCGGCCGTGTGGGAGCGCCCGCCGGAGCCCGGTGTCTTCCCCGGCGACGCCTGGAACCCGGAACCCGTCGAGGCCAGGGGCACCGAGACGTCGCTCGGCGACGTGAACATCCTCCCCCCGGGCGAGTTCGCCGCGAGCTTCACGATCGCCGACGGATACCGAATCGAGTGCTTCGCCTCCGAGCAGGATTTCGAGGAGCTGGGGAACCCGCTGGCGATGACCTTCGACGCCCGTGGGCGTCTGTGGGTGCTCTGCGCGCCGACGTACCCGCACCTGCTGCCCGGCGACGATCCCCGCTGCATGCTCCTGATCCTCGACGACACCGACGGGGACGGGCGCGCCGACCGGCGCACGATCTTCGCCGATCGCCTGAACATCCCCACGGGGTTCGCCGTGGACACCGACGCGGTCTACCTCGGCATGGCGCCGGAACTCTGGAAGCTCACCGACCGCGACGGCGACGACGTCGCCGACCGCTACGAGATCGTGGCCAGCGGTTTCGGCATGCCCGACGCGCACCACCAGATCAGCGCCTTCGAGTGGGACCCCAACGGGGGCTTCCTGATGCACGAAGGCGTGTTCACGGTCAGCAACGTCGAGACCCCGTGGGGCACGCGGCGCACGCGGGACGCCGGGGTCTGGCGGTTCGACCCGCGCGCCGGGCGGCTCGACCTGATCTCCCACTGCTCATTCGCGAACCCGTGGGGCCACGTCTTCGACGACTTCGGCCAGAGCGTCCTCGCCGATGCGTCCGGCGGCGACAACTACGCGTTCTCGCATGTCGTCACGGCATTCGAGTATCCGAAGAAGCCGCGCCGGGCCGAGAAGCGGTTGAAGCGAGGCCGCCCGACCGCCGGCTGCGAGCTGATCTCCGGTCGCCACTTCCCCGACGACGCGCAGGGCTCGTTCCTGGTCAACCAATCCATCGGCTTCCACGGGACGCGCTGGGATCGCGTCCTGCCCGACGGATCGTCGTGGCGCGCCGAGTCGATGCCGCAGGATCTCGTCGAGTGCAAGGACGTCAACTTCCGCCCCGTGGCGATGGAGATCGGGCCCGACGGCGCGTTGTACATCGTGGACTGGTGCAACCCGATCGTGGGGCACATGCAATACTCGGTTCGCGACCCGCGACGCGACCACACGCACGGCCGCATCTGGCGCGTGCGGCACGCGGAGCGTCCCCTGCTCGAGAGTCCCGAGATCGCGACGACCGTGCCTGGGCTCCTGGAGCAGCTTCGCCTGCCCGAGCGCAACACCCGCCAGCACGCGCGGCGTCGTCTCCAGACGATGCCCGCGACCGACGTGTTCCCGGAGGTGGCCTCCTGGCTCGCCCGGCTCGAAGCGGACGATCCGCTCCGCGATCGGCTCGTCCTCGAAGCGCTGTGGCTCCACCAGGCCCACGGGCGCGTCGCGGTGGATCTCCTCGACCGCGTCGCCAAGTCCGAAACAGCCCTCGCCCGCGCGGGCGCCGTGCGCGTGCTCCGGTACTGGCTCCACCAGGGGCTCGTTGAGACCGGGCAGGCGTTGCCGCGTCTGGAACGCGCCGTCGCCGACGCGGACATGCGTGTCCGGCTCGAGGCGGTCGTCGCCTGCGGGTTCGTGCCCAGCGTCAACGGCGCCGCGGTAGCCGCGGTCGCGGCGGAGCGGGAGATGGACGACGGGTTGCGGATCGCCCTCGAGGAGACGCTCGCTTACCTCGAGCGGTACGGCGAGCCGGACTCGGAGATCGCCCGCCGCCTGCGGCTGCGCCGCATCGCCGTCGGCGAGTTGCTCGCGACCGAGATGGACGACGTCGTCGCCCGCGTGATGCTCGCCCGCGTCGACGTCCCGCTCCCGCGACGCGACGAGGCGCTGGGGCATCTCGCCGGCGCGGGCGGCGCGGCGCGCGTCGGGCAGCTCGTCACGGTGCTCGTCGAGAGCCACGATGCGCACGAGGCGATCGCCCCCCTGCTGCTGGCGGCCGATGACGAGGCGCTCGCCGCGTCGAGCGACGCACTTGAACGCGCCGCGACCGACGATGACCGGGACGTCCGCATCCTGGCGATCGCGACGCTCCTGAAGTCCGGCGACGACCGCTCCATGGTCGTCGGCGACGACCCCGCGTTCGCGACGGCGGTGCTCGAGCAGCTCGCGCCGGGCGACGCTTCCTCGCGCATCCTCGCGGAACTGCGCCGGGCCGTCGAGCAAGGCCGCGTCCGTCCCGTCGGCGCCGTCGCCGAGGTCGCTCGACACGGCGGGTACGAAGCCGACACGTTCACGTGGCTCGGACACCTCGTCTCGATGCCCAGCGACCGGCACCTGGGCGACTTCGACGCTCGTCACCTCATGGCCATGGCCGCGTTGCGCGCGATGCACGACGCGCCGGAGGACCGCTGGCCGGAGGGCTTCGAGCGTTTCCACGCCCCCGTCCCCGCCGCGCGGCTGGAGGCCGGGCGCTCGATCTACGAGGACGAGGTCGTCGGATGCACGCGCTGCCACGGCGCCGACGGCCGCGGCGAGGAGGGCTTCCCACCCCTCGACGGCGCGCCGTGGGTGCTCGGCGATCCTGAGCGCGCCGCGAGCATCGTCATGCACGGTCTCCAGGGCCCGCTTCCGCTCCCCGACGGGCGCACCTTCACGTCGGTCATGGATCCGCTGGGCGCGTCGCTCGACGACGAGCAGATCGCCGACGTCCTGACGTTCGTGCGACGGAGCTGGGGGAACTTCGTCTCTCCGGTCTCCGTCGCGCATGTCGCCCGCGCCCAACAGCGGCGCGGCCGCCGCACGGGGCCGTGGGAGGTTGCCTCGCTACAGCAGCAGTATCCGCTGTTCGTGGATCGGATCTTCGTCGCCGACGCCCCGACCGCGATCCGAAGCCCGATGGTGATCGTGGTGACGCTGGTCGGCGTGTGCGTCCTGATCCTGATCGCCTGGGACGTTCGGCGCCGGGCGGCGCTCACCCGCGGACGGGAAGAAACGTGATGAGCGCCTCGTAGTCCATACCCGGATCACTCGACCGGCTGGCCCTCCAGCGCGAGCGATCGCGACAACGCATTGAAGAACTCCTCGTACGTCTGCGGGTCGATCACCACGGTGAATCCGTACCCCGACGAGTACTGGGCGCTGGCGCGAACGAGCGTGCGCGACGGACCGTCGGCGCGGATCGTGACCATGATCCGCACGGCGCCCCCGATCAGCCGCGTGCCGCTCACGAGCCCCAGCTCGGCGTTGCCGTCGTTGATGACGAAGCCGAGGTCCTGGAGCGTGGCGATGATCGTGCGCAGGATCAGGCGTTCGTCGGTGACCGCGTAGGATCGCGTCTGCATCGCCCGCAGCGAGGCCTGCTCGACGGGAGCGGCGAGCAGCTCCTGCTGGGAGTAGTCGCAGCCGCCGGTCACGGCGCCGACGAGCGCCGCCGCGGTGAGCGTGACCGGAACCGACCATCGCGTCCGCCGCCCGCCGCTCACGACTCGCCGTCCTGCATCATCGCCTCGTCCACGCGGTCGAAGAAGGTGCGGTAGATCTCGCGGTCTCCGAGCGGCTCGGCCCGTGACAAGACCCCGTAGCTGTTCCAGACGACGCGCTGGAAGTTCGCCCGCAGCGAGCACGCGTCCTCGCCCGGATCGCTCGTGATCGACACGCGGAGGGTCTGCTGGGTGTCATACGGGGTGAGGAAGCCGGTGAGGGCCGCGGCGGCGAACGAGATGAGGATCTGTCCGGTCTCCACGGCGCTCCGCTGCTTCGACGCCACGAGCAGGCCGAGGACCTCGTCGGAGGCGTCGATCTGAAACCCGAGATCGACGAGCACGTCGGCGCAGGTTTCCAGGAGCTGCACCTCGTCCAAGGTATCGAAACGGTGGGACTGAAGGCGGCGGAGGGCGAGGGGTTGCTCGACGGGCGCGATCATCACCGGTTGGGTGGTCGTGCACGCCGTGGCCGTCAGCGCGAGGATCGGCGCGGCGACGTGGACAATCCTGATCATGCGTGAGCCCTCGGCGTCATTGTAACCGCGGCACCGGGTATAGTCCGGACCCCTCCTCCGGAGACACCCGCATGTGGTCAGAGCCCCTGCAGATCTACGTGGGCACCGTCGGCGCGCTGCTGCTGGGAGCGCTGCTTCTGCACGTGGTGTTGCGCGTGGTCGGCCCCGACGGAGGGCTGGCGCGCGCCGTCGCCCGCGCGCCGCTGGTCGACGTGCTCGTGTTCTTCTTCACCGGCGCGCCGCAGGTCGTGGGCCCGATCCTCGGTGGGTGGGCCGGGCTCGGCGCGGCCGTCGGCGGGCAGGTGAGCGCGATGCTGCTCTGGATCGTCGGTCATGAACTCTGGCACCTGAGCACGACGCGCGGGCGGCCGCGGATCTTCCGGACGATCAGCCGCAACGTCGGCGGGTGGCGGAACCACGTCGGTGTCTGGTGGACGACGCTCGCGGTCCCCGCGTTCTGGATCATCCGGGCCGCGGAGGTCTTCATCTACCCGGTCCTCACCTTCACGGCGCGGCTTCCGCGACAACGCCACGGCGACTGGGTCAACCTCTCCCGCCAGAAGTTCGAGGGACTCGTCGGCTACGACCTCATCTGGTGCCTCTACTGCGACTGGATGACCGGCGTCTGGGCGCTCGGGAGCGAGATGCTCCGCAACGTCGAGTCGTTCTGGTGTCCCATCCGATTCGGCGATGCCGCGAAGTGCGCCAACTGCGTCGTGGACTTCCCCGACATCGACGGCGGCTGGGTCGACGCCGACGGCACCATGGACGACGTGACCGCCGTCCTGAACGCGAAGTACGGCGACGGTTTTCACGGCTGGTTCGGTCATCCTGCGCGTCTGACGGTGAGCGCGAAGCCGGCCACGGACACGAAACGCGAAGACACGCCCGGGCCGCCCCCGGCGGAAACGGAATGAGGGTGAAGTGACCGCGACGCACGCCGCCGGCAAGCGTCAGGGCCCACCCACCGGAAGCGTCATCTCGATTTCGTCGATACGGTGTCCGTCGACGCGGTAGCGGTCCGGCGTGCGCCCGCACTCCGTGAACCCGATGGCGGCGTAGAGGGCGCGGGCGGTCGCGTTCTCCTCGAACACGCCGAGGTCGATCCACTCCAGCAGCGGCTCGGCTCGCGCCCACGCCAGCGCGGCGGCGAGCAGGAGGCGGCCTCCGCCGCGCCCGTAATGCTCGCGGCGCACGCCCATGCCCAGGCGCGCGCGGTGCATCTCCGCCGGCAGGGTCCCGCCTTCGAGGTACAGGTGACCGATCAGACGATCCTCGTCGAGCAGGAGTCCCCACGCGCGACGCCATCCGGCTGCGTCCAGCGGCGTGGACCAGCGCCCGCGCTCGCGGAGCAGCGCCGCCCGCTGGTCGTACGGCTCGGACCGGCCGTAGACGTGGAAGTGCGGCGCGCCGTCGGCGCCCGACTCGGCGTTGCACTCGGCGAAGTGCGCGATGTAGCGGCGGAGGTCATCGAACTCCAGGGGGCGGACGAACATGGCACCGATTCTCGCGCGCCCGGCTCACAGGTCAACCGATCGGCTCGAGTGTCTCTCCCCGACGTGGCCCGTACGTCCGGTATGACGGGAATACCGGTTCCCCGTGTTGCCTCGCCGGGTTCGCGCCGTAGAGTCAGGCTGGGAAATGCGATGCGGTACCGCCGAACGATCAGCATCCTGACGCTCGTGGCCGTGACGACGGTCGTCACCGTCGGTGGCTGCGCGTCGCCGCCGCGGACCGAGTACGGCGGCTACGGCCTGGACTACCGCTCTGAGCCGGAACCGGACGTGACCTTCGAGTCGATCCTCGAGGGGCTGGCGGAGATCGCCATGATCGGGCTCACGATCTGGGCCGGACACGAACTGCGTGACTACAACGATGGATATCACCCCAGCTATGGGTACGGGTGTCACCGCAGTTACGGTTCCGGTCGGCACCGCTGATCAGCGGCGGGTCGTTATCCTGCCGGCATGAACTTCCCGATTCGCGATCACACCACGCGCGAGGTGTAGGACGCGAGCGTCCGCAGGTAGCCGGCTCGTTCGAACGCGGCGGGGTCGGGGCTGTGGGCGTAGCTCAGGCTTCCCTTGGCCTGCTCGACCGACTCGTACTCGCGGTGCTCCAGCCACGAGCGGATTCCGTCGCGGATGACGCCGACCTGCTCGGGGCCGTTCTCGTAGAGCGTCGACGCCACCTCGACGATGTCCGCTCCGACGAGCAGCATCTTGAGCGCGTCCTCGGCCGTGTGCACGCCGCGTGTCGCCGCGAGCGACGCGTCGACGCGCTTGTGCAGCAGCGCGATCCACGTCATCGGCAGCAACCCGTCGTAGGAGCGGCTGAGCTTAAGGTGCGGGCGAACGGTCAGGGTGTCGAGGTCGATGTCCGGGTGCACGAACCGGTTGAACAGGACGAGCCCGTCCGCGCCGGCATCGACGAGCTGCTTCGCGAAGTGCGCCGTCGCCGAGTAGAACGGCGAGATCTTGACCGCGAGCGGAATCGTCACCGCGGCGCGCACCGCCTTGACCAACTCCACCTGCCGCTTCTCGATGGTCGCGGCGTCGGCGTCGAGGTCGGCGGTGATCACGAACGTGTTCAGCTCGATCGCGCTGGCCCCGGCCTGCTGCATCTGGCGGGCGTAGTGCACCCAGCCGCCGGCGGAGATGCCGTTGAGGCTTCCGATCACCGGGATCGACACGCGCTTCCGCGCTTCCTCGAGCCGGCGAAGATACGCCCCGGGTCCGACGTTGTAGTCCGTCATCTCCGGGAAGTACGTCACCGACTCGGCGAAGGACTCCGTCGCCTGCTCGTAGAACCCGTGGATCTCCAGCTCCTCGCGCTCGATCTGCTCCTCGAACAGCGAGGGGAAGACGGCCGCGGCGGCGCCGGCGTCTTCCAGCCGGGCCAACTGGTCCACGTCCTCGGCCATCGGGCACGCGGAGACGACCACCGGGTTCGAGAGCTCCATACCGAGATACGTGGTGCGCAGGTCGACGCTCATGCCAGGACCTCCTGGTCGGGTACGGTGCGCTCGACACCGACCATCTGCTGGTAGAAGTGCCAGCGCTCGTCGATGTCACGCTGGGCGAGATCGAGCAGGTGCTCGGCTCGTTCCGGATCGGTCCGGGCGAGCATGGCGAAGCGCGCCTCCTTCATCGCCCATTCCTTGAACGGGCGCGACGGCGCGCGGCTGTCGAGCTGGAGCGGGTGTTCACCCTCGTGCGCATGCCGCGGATCGTACCGGTAAAGCGGCCAGTAGCCGCACTTGACGGCGTCGGCCTGGTGATGGTTCGCCGTGGTCATGTCGATGCCGTGGGCGATGCAGTGACTGTAGGCGAGGATCAGCGACGGTCCGGGGTACGCCTCGGCCTCGCGGATCGCCTTCAAGGTCTGCTTCGGGTTCGCGCCGAGGGCGATCTGGGCAACGTACACGTTGCCGTAGGACATCGCCGCCAGGCCGAGGTCCTTCTTGCCCGTGGCCTTGCCACCCGAGGCGAACTTCGCGACCGCGGCCCGCGGCGTCGACTTCGACGCCTGCCCGCCGGTGTTCGAGTAGACCTCCGTGTCGAGCACGAGGATGTTGACGTTGCGCCCGGTGGTCAGCACGTGGTCGACGCCGCCGAAGCCGATGTCGTACGCCCAACCGTCTCCGCCGACGATCCAGATGCTCCGCGGCACGAGCACGTCCGCGAGGGCGAGGAGGTCGCGAACGTCCTCCGATCCGCCGGCGAGCGGCTCCAGGCGTTGCTTCAGGGCGGCGACGCGTTCGCGCTGCTCCGCGACCCACGCCTCGTCCGCCGGGACCTCGGCGAGCAGGGCGTCGACCTCTTCGCGGCCGATCGTGCCGCCGAGCCGATCGAGCAGCGACCGGGCGTAGGCTCGCTTGCGATCCACGGCCAGCGCCATGCCGAGGCCGAACTCCGCGTTGTCCTCGAACAGCGAGTTCGCCCACGCGGGGCCGCGCCCGTCGTCGTTGACGGTCCACGGCGTCGTCGGCAGGTTGCCGCCGAAGATCGACGAGCAGCCCGTCGCGTTGGCGACGACGGCGCGATCGCCGAAGAGCTGCGACATGAGCTTGATGTACGGTGTCTCGCCGCAGCCGGCGCAGGCGCCGGAGAACTCGAACAACGGCTGGAGAAGCTGTGATCCGTTGACCGTGTCCAGGCGCACGTCGCGGCGATCGATCTCGGGGATGTCGAGGACGAAGTCGAAGAGGCGGCGTTCCTCGTCGACGTGATCGCCGACTGGCGCCATGTTGAGCGCCTTGAGCTTCGCCGACTCCTTGCTCCGCGCCGGGCAGACGTCCACGCAGACGCCACACCCGGTGCAGTCGTCCGGGGCGACCTGGATGACGAGGTTCTTGCCCTGGTACTCCTTACCCTTCCACGGCTTCTGCCGGAAGCCCGGGATCGCGCCGTTGACCTGGCCCGGCTCGAAGACCTTCGTGCGGACCGCGGCGTGCGGGCAGACCATCGCGCAGAGCCCGCAGTCGATGCAGAGACTGGGCTCCCAGATCGGGATCTCGCGGGCGATGCCGCGCTTCTCGAACTGCGCCGTCGCGGTCGGGAACGTCCCGTCAACGGGCAAGGCGCTCACGGGCAGCAGGTCGCCCCGGCCCTCGATCATCATCGCCGTCACGCGTTTCACGAAGTCCGGAGCCGAGTCCGGAACCGCCGGACGACGGTGTCGCGTCGAGGTGGCCTCGCGCGGCACGTCGACCTCGCACAACGCATCGAGCGAGCGCTCGACGGCCTCCAGGTTGCGCTTGACGATCGTCTCGCCGCGCTTGCCGTAGGTCTTCCGGATCGAATCGCGGATGGCCTCCAGCGCCTGCTCGCGTGGAAGCACGCCCGAGAGCGTGAAGAAGCACGGCAGCATGACCGTGTTGATCCGCGAACCGAGGCCAAGCTCCGCGGCGACCGCGTGGGCGGGCACCACGAACAGGCGGAGCTTCCGCTCGATGATCTCGGTCTGCACCTCGTGCGGCAGCGTCTCCCAGACCTTCTCTGCCGGGTAGGGGCTGTTGAGTAGGAACGTCGCGCCCTCGTCGGCGATCGAGAGCATGTCCACCCGGTCCAGGAACCCGTGCTGGTGACACGCGACGAACCCCGCCTTCTGGATGAGGTAGCTGGAGTTGATCGGCCTCGGTCCGAAGCGCAGGTGCGAGATCGTCATCGCTCCGGACTTCTTCGAGTCGTAGACGAAGTAGCCCTGCGCATGCAGGTCGGTGTAGTCGCCGATGATCTTCGCCGCGTTCTTCGTCGCCCCGACCGTGCCGTCGCTGCCGAGCCCGTAGAAGACGGCCCGCGTCTCGTCGGCGCCCTCGGTGAGGAAGGTCGGATCCCAGCGGATGCTCAGGTTGGTGACGTCGTCGATGATGCCGACGGTCATCCGGCGTCTTGGCTTCTCGGCCGCGGCCTCGTCGAAGACGGCGGCGGCCATCGCCGGCGTGAACTCCTTGGACGACAGGCCGAACCTCGCTCCGATGGCCATCGGCACGGGACCGTCACCCTGCCATGACTCGGCGAGCGCGACCGTGACGTCCTGGTAGAGCGGTTCGCCGGGCGCACCGGGCTCCTTGGTTCGATCCAGCACGACCACGCGCTTCGTCGTCGCCGGCAGCGCGTTGATGAAGGACTGGGTGTCGAAGGGCCGGTAGAGCCGGACCTTCACGAGCCCGACGCGGCGACCGTCCGCGGCGAGCGCCTTGACCGCCTCCTCGGCGGCGCCGGTGCCCGAGCCCATCGCCACCGCGACGTACTCGGCCTCGGGGTGGCCGACATAATCGAACAGCTTGTAAGCGCGTCCCGTGCGTTCGGCGATCCGGTCCATCATCTCCTGCACGATGCCGGGCGTGGCGAGGTAGAACGGGTTCGCCGCCTCGCGCGCCTGGAAGAAGACGTCCGGGTTTTGAGCGGTGCCCCGCAGCGTCGGGTAATCGGGATCGAGCCCTCGCCGCCGGTGGTCGCGGATCAGCTCGCGATCGATCAGGGCGGTGATGTCGTCGTCGGTGAGCGTGTGGACCGTGTTGATCTCGTGCGACGTCCGGAAACCGTCGAAGAAGTGCAGCACCGGGACCCGCGTGCGCAGCGTCGCGGCGTGGGCGACGAGCGCGAGATCCTGGGCCTCCTGCACCGAGCTCGAGGCGAGCATCGCCCAGCCCGTGCTCCGCGCGGACATCACGTCGCTGTGATCTCCGAAGATCGACAACGCGTGGGTGGCGATCGCGCGGGCGGCGATGTGGAAGACCGTCGGCGTCAGCTCGCCGGCGATCTTGAACATGTTGGGGATCATGAGGAGGAGGCCTTGCGACGCCGTGAAGGTCGTCGTCAGGGCCCCGGCGAGCAACGAGCCGTGCACGGCCCCGGCGGCGCCGGCCTCGCTCTGCATCTCGACCACGTCCGGCACGAGCCCGAAGACGTTCGGCCGCCCCTGGTTCGCCCAGGCGTCGGCCAGTTCGCCCATCGGGGAGGCTGGTGTGATCGGATAGATCGATATGACCTCGCTGACGCGATAGGCCACATCGGCACATGCTTCGTTGCCGTCCCGGACGGTGAGTCTGCGGTCCATGGGTGTGCTCCGCTCTGGCCGAGTATCGTCGGCTGAGCGGGCACATCCATCAAGGGGGCGAAGTGCTTATTTGGCGCCGCCGGCGCGCCCGCGCGGGGCGCGCGGCGGAGCGATGGTCTCACTGCGTCCAGTTGGCGATGATCAGCAGGATGTCCGCGAAGTTAACGGTCGTGTCCTCGTTCGCGTCCGCCGGACAGAGCGCGGGCGGGTCGGGGCAGTCGCCCCAGGCGCCGATAACCGCGAGGATGTCCGCGAAGTTGACGACGCCGTCACCGGTGACGTCGCCGACGATGCCGGGGCACACGACCGGAGCGCTGAAGCTTCCCGTCGGCGCGTTCGACGGATCGGTGATGAGCGCCGCGTCCGTCGTCTCGGCGCTCACGTAGTAGTCGACCGTCACGTCGCACGGCAGCGCGGGGAAGGTCGCCTGGTAGACGTTGCCCACCTGCTGGATGAGCGGCACGGCCACGAAGCCCTGCCCGTCGTCGTAGTGCAGTTGACCCGTCCCCGGCTGGAGTTGAGCGCCCGCCTGGCCGTCGATCTGCACGAGGAACCCCCCGCCGTCCGGGCCCAACTCGTCCGGCAGTCCCGCCGGGTAGCTGAACGTGAGCGACGGCAGCGGGATGCACACGCCCTGCGGGTTCGCGAGGGCACTCTGGAGCCCGCTGTTCTCGATCGCCGTGCCGTGGTTCGAACCGCCGCCGGAGCCACACCCGCCGTGCGTGTGGATGCCGATGGCGTGGCCGGTGGACTCGTCGATCACCGGCGAACCGGAGTTGCCGCCGGTCGTGTCCGTCTGGTAGTCCACCTGCGTTCCGGGCGAGCCCTCGTAGGGGCCGGAGTGCGTCTTCTGCACCTTGTTCCACGTCGGCGACACCGGCGAACTCGTCGAGCCGTAGCCGGTGATGCGGATGTCCTGTCCGATGTCCGGTGGCGCGGCACCCGCGAGCACGTACCAGTCGCCCTGTGCCTCCGCAGGGGTCAGACCCGTCTCGGAGTTCTCGAAGCAGCCGAAGTACGCCCAGTCGTTGCCGATTCCCCCCCCGCCGTTGGTCTGCATCGATACGGGATCGATGGGGTACTGGTCGTCGGGACCGGGGTGCTGGACCTGCCCGCCCGATGACGACAGCGGCACGTTGAACTGCATCGTGTCAACGCTGAACGTGCAGTGGCCGGCGGTGAGGAAGCAGCGGTTCGCGTCGTCGATCAGCCACGCCGTGCACTCCACCGGCATGATGCGCCCGGCGCGATCGTCGAAGGAGAGCACGCGGTCGTCGACGCCGAAGCAGATCGTCTCCTCCTGCGCCGGCACCTCCGGCCCGATCCGCGCCGTCGTGGACCGAATGCGGCTTGCGCCCGAGCCGGGATCGGCGATCAGCTCCACGAGCAGGGAGTTGCCGTTGAAGTACGCGGTGGCGTTGCGCCACTGGGCCAGACGCACCGAGTCGAGATGCTGCACCGCCCCGTCGAGCAGCGAGGTGATCCGAATGACGGTGGGCCGGCCTCCCGCCGGCGCCGCCGCGAGCAGCGCCTCATCGAAGAGGACCCGCATCCAGGCGACACCTTTGGCCTGAACGACCGTCGAGTAGACGACGTCGCGCTCCTCGGAGGAGTTCGTGACGAAGCCGGAGTCGACCGACACCGTCACGTCGAAGACATCGGGAGCCTCGTACTGCCCGCTCGCGTCGTGCGCCGCGCCCAACGACATCCCCAGGGCCGCCACGGCGGCCCACCCGAAACGCAACCCGTTCGACATGTCTGCCTCCTCTGTTCTCCCTCTGTTCTCTCTTCCCGGCGCAGTTCGTAACTCCCCCCAGTCAGCGTACCTACGTGGTCCGGGGTGGGCAAGCCAATCCCCGTTGGGCCCCGAAACGGGTATCGATCCCCATCGATGCGGATCGCCCTGCTTGCCTAGAGTGACATCATTGTTTGGACGGCGCCCGGTCGCATTCGTTCGTCTGGCGCCAGCCTGTCGCGGCTTCCCGCCGCGATCCGCCTGACGGCCCGTCGGCGCTCCAAACGACCACCAAGTCCGTGTCATCAGGGGGCTGGCGTCAGACAACGTGCGCCGGGCGATTCATGCATCGGTGCCAGATGCGGATTGGAGGCCAATGCGACCATGTGTACTTTCAAGACAACCACGAGCACCGCGATCGCCATCTGTCTGGGGGTCGGCCTGCTGGCGAGCCCGGTGAACCAGAGCGCGACTGCGACGGACACCGAGACGTCGCCCCCAGAGCAGCAACTCGGACCGCCGCCCGATGGGCCGGCGGGGCCCCTCGTCGACGACCTGCAGAGCGATCTGCCGATCATGGACTCCGTGACGAAGCCGCGACCCTGCCCCGGTGACCTCGACGGCGATGGTGTCATCGGCTTCGGCGACATGCTCTGCGTCCTCTGCGCATGGGGGCCGTGCCCGACCGACTCGTGCCCCGAGGACCTCAACGGCAACGGCCAGGTGGGCTTCGATGACTTCTTCCGGGTGGTCTGCGGGTACGGTTTGACGTGCGACGAGATGGCGGGATCGGGGTAACTCGGTTTCCGGCTCGCGATCGTTCCGACCGGAAGGCGGGCCCGCGCGGGCCCGCCTTTTTTTTTGCGCGAAGTCCGCTCATTTCCTGTCCCGGTCGTGACCCTAGCTGCCAACGTAGGATCAGAACCGTGAACTTCGAGGAAGAGGAGCGCACGCATGCGAGTTCGGATGATCCGGTCGGGCCTGATCCTGTTCCTGTGCTGCTCGAACGGAGCGAGGGCCCAGTTGCCGCCGCCGCCCGTGCCCCCGCAGAACCCGATCACCGAGGCGAAGCGGGTCCTGGGCAAGATGCTCTTCTGGGACACGCAGTTGTCCAGCGACAACTCGGTGTCGTGCGGCACCTGCCACGTGCCGAGCGCCGGCGGCACCGATCCGAGGCTCGGGCTCAACCCCGGCCTGGATGGAAACCCCGGGACGCCCGACGACAAGATCGCGTCGCCCGGCGTGATTCGGGCCGACTCGACCGACGTGTTCGTCCTCGACACGGTCTTTGCGTCGGACGTGCAGGTCACGTCGCGCTCGGCGCCGACGATGATCATGGCCGCGTACGCGCCGGACCTCTTCTGGGACGGGCGTGGCACGAGCCAGTTCGTCGATCCCGAGAGCGGCGCCGTTGCGATTCCCGTCGGCGGCGCGCTGGAGAGCCAGGCGGCGGGTCCACCCCTGAGCGACGTCGAGATGGCTCACGAGGATCGCGACTGGGCGCAGATCACCGCCAAGCTCGTGACCGCGCGACCGATGGCGCTGGCGACGAACCTCCCCCCGGACGTCGAAGCGGCGCTCGCGCCGTATCCCGATCTCTTCGAGGCGGCGTTCGGCGATCCCGGTATCACCGCCCGACGCGTCGCCTTCGCGATCGCGACCTACGAGCGCACACTGATCCCGGACCAGACCCCGTTCGACCTGGGCACGCTGACCCCGCAACAGCAGCAGGGTCTCAACGTGTTTCTCAACCCCGGCAGCCGATGCAACGTCTGCCATGTGCTGCCGATGTTCACGAACCACACGTTCCGCAACATCGGCGTACGCCCGATCGCGGAGGACAACGGACGCCAGGCGATCACCGGGAACCCCGCCGATGCCGGCCGCTTCAAGGTGCCGACGCTCCGCAACGTGGGCGCCAAGGCGACGTTCATGCACAACGGTCAGATGAACACGCTCCAGCAGGTCATCAACTTCTACGCGGCTCCACCGCCGTTCCCGCAGAACGTCGATCCGCTCCGGCTCGGCATCAACATCCCGCCGGGACCGCCGCGCAACGACCTGGCGAACTTCATCCGCAACGGTCTGCTCGACCCGCGCGTGGTGAACGAGCAGTTCCCCTTCGACCGGCCCACGCTCCACACGGAGCTTCAGACGAACCCCCTGCCGATGAGCTTCGGCACCGCGGGCACGGGCGGCGCCGTGCCCGAGATCCTCGCGACCTCGCCACCGAACCTCGGCTCCACGAGCTTCAAGCTCGGCGTCGCCAACGCGTTGCCCTCGGCGAGCGCGTGGATGGCGCTGTCGCGCACGCCCCCGCTCCCCGACGGCACGCTCGACACCTACGACCTCGACGGACCCACCACGCTCGACGGCGACGGCGTCGGCACCTGGAAGTGGGCGATCCCCGACGACGAAGCGTTGCTCGGCGACCGCCTCTACGCCCAGTGGCTCGTCGAGGACCCGTCGGCCTCCGGCGGCGTCGCACGAAGCCGCACCGTTGAGCTGACGTTCTTCCGCCAGGATCCCACCCAGTGCGACGGCTGCGTCGGCGACATGGACTGCGACGGCAGCGTCGACTTCGGTGACCTGCTCCAGGTCATCGGGAGTTGGGGCGCGAACGATCTCTGCTCGGCCGACATGGACGACGACGGCAGCGTCGACTTCGGCGACCTTCTGGACGTGATCGGCGTCTGGGGCCCCTGCCCCTAACCCTGCCCCTAACCCGTGCGGCGGCGCCGTTCCGGAATCGGTTAGGCTACTCGTCTCGCGACGAGGCCCGCCCCCCTTTCCGGAGCCGAACATGAACGCCAAGGATCTCCTGAAGTACAACATCGACTTCACCCACAGCGTCACCCAGGCGTACGTGAGCGACATCACCGACGAGGAGATGGTCGCACGGGCGATACCCGGTTCCAACCACATCGCCTGGCAGCTTGGCCACCTGGTCTCCTCGGAGCGTCAGTTGTTCACGGCGGTCGGCTGCGACATGCCGGAGTTGCCCGACGGCTTCGATGAGGGCCACAGCGACGACACCCGCGAATCGGATGACGCCGGTCGGTTTCTGACCAAGGACCAGTACCTCGACTTCATGGACACCATGCACACGGCGGCCAAGAACGCGATCGATTCGTTCGACGAGGACGATCTCGACAACCCGGCGCCGGAGAAGATGCGTGACTTCTTCCCGACCGTCGGCTCCGTGCTCATGATGGGCGGCTCGCACGAGATGATGCACGTGGGGCAGATCGCGGCGATCCGGCGCAAGCTCGGCAAGCCGATCGTGATCTGATCGCGGCTGGAAGAAGAAAAGCGGGACGCTTACGGGTTTTCTGGAAAAACCGTAAGCGTCCCGGGTTTTTAAGTTCCGTGTACCCGTTCGGGGGCGACCTACGGACAGGGACCCCAGGCCCCGAAGAGGGCGAGGACGTCGGCGAAATCGACGGTCCCGTTGCCGTTGAGATCCTCGGGACACGGCACGCCGCATGGTCCCCAGGAGCCGAAGACGGCGAGGATGTCGGAGAAGCCGACGTCACCGCTGACGTCGA
>JAAELP010000109.1 GCA_024226535.1 Planctomycetota bacterium
CCCGACATCGGCGAGCTTCCGCCCTGACCGCACCGTCGATTCTCGACGTATCACAGGGGATATGCCTTCGAATCGCCGGCACGCTCAGGACGAAACCTCGCTCGATCTCGGTCGCGCCGGAGTTCCTCAACAACCTGCTAGGATCTGACGAGCCCATGCACGAACTCCCGATCACCCAGGGCATCCTCGACCTCGTCATCGAGCACGCCGAGCGCGCGGGCGGGGGGCGCATCACCGACGTGCACATCGTGGCCGGGGAATTGTCGGGTGTCGTCGACGAGTGCATCGTCTTCTACTGGGACATCATCAGCGACGGGACCGCCGCCGAGCGCGCCCGTCTTCACATTCGCCGCGTGCCACTCGAGTTCGAGTGCCGCGAATGCGGGGCGGTTTTCCCCCCCCGCGACGACGACTTCGCCTGCCCGACATGCGAGGGCGACTCCGTACGCGTCGCTTCCGGCGACGGTGTCCGGGTGGAGGCGATCGACGTCGAACCGTTTGCCACCGCGACGGTGGCGGTCGAGAACCGAGGAGAGGATCCCTGACCATGCATATTCCCGTCGTCGAGAAGATCACCAAGGCCAATGACGAGATCGCCTCGATCAACCGCGCGCGGCTGGACGAGGCGGGCGTGGTCGCCCTGAACCTCATGGCGTCCCCGGGCGCCGGCAAGACCTCGCTCATCGAGAAGACCGTCCCGCCGCTGACCGCGGACCTCCGGGTCGGCGTGATCGGCGGCGACATCGCCACGACCCTCGACGCCGAACGAGCGACGCTGGCAGGCGCGACCGCCGTCCAGATCACCACCGGCGGGGCGTGTCACCTCGACGCTCCGATGGTCCGCCGCGCCATGGAGCAGCTTCCCCTCGAGGAACTCGACCTGCTCGTGGTCGAGAACGTCGGCAACCTGATCTGCCCGGCCAGCTTCGACCTGGGGACTCACGCGAACGTGCTGGTCGCCTCCGTGCCCGAGGGCGATGACAAGCCCTTCAAGCACCCGCGGATCTACCGCGGTGTGGACGTACTGGTCGTGAACAAGATCGACCTGCTCCCCTACGTCGACTTCGACATGGAGCGTTTCCAGCGGGGGGTGCGCTCGCTCAACGAGACGCTGGAGACCTTCGAGCTGTCCTGCCGCACGGGGGACGGGCTCGCGCCGTGGCTCGACTGGGTCCGGGGCCGGGTCCGCACCGCCGCTCCCGTGGGGCGAGGGGCTTCTTGAACGCGCAGCGGGTCCACGTGACGGGCGTGGTCCAGGGGGTGGGGTTCCGCCCGTACGTCTGGACGCTCGCGCGCCGGCACGCGTTGAGCGGATGGGTTCGCAACAGCTCCTCGGGCGTGGACATTGCCCTCGAGGGCGCCGACGACGACCTCGGCCGTTTCCTCACCGAGCTGGAAGCCGGCGGTCCACCGCAGGCGCGGATCGACACGATCGACGCGGCGCCCGCGCCGTCCGCCGGCTACACCGGGTTCGAGATCCTCGAGTCGAAGCACGAGCCGGACGTCGCGCTGCCGGTGGCCGCTGATCTCGCCACGTGCGGCGACTGCCTCGCCGAGATGCGTTCGCCCGCCGACCGCCGGCACCGCTACCCGTTCATCAACTGCACGAACTGCGGACCTCGATACACGATCGTCCGCGACATCCCCTACGACCGCGCCCGCACGACGATGGCGGGCTTCGAGATGTGCCCCGACTGCCGCCGCGAGTACGACGATCCGGCCGACCGGCGCTTCCACGCCCAACCGGTGGCGTGCCCGGCCTGCGGGCCGCAGGTGTGGCTCGAAGTCGACGGACGCCGTGAATCCGAGGGCGACGACGCGGTCCGCGCGACCCGCGCCCGTCTCGCCGCCGGCGAGGTCGTGGCGATCAAGGGGCTCGGCGGTTTCCACCTTGCCTGCGACGCGACGAGCCCGGCGGCGGTGGCCCGTCTGCGCGAGCGCAAGCACCGGGAAGAGAAGCCCCTGGCCCTGATGGCTGCCGATCTCGACGCCGTCGCGCGTCACGCCGTCGTCTCGGACGCCGCCGCGGACATGCTCGGATCCGTCGCCCGGCCCGTCGTCCTGCTTCCCGCCCGCGCGCCGTCGTCGATCGCCCCCGAGGTCGCCCCCGGACGTCGCGAGCACGGCTTCATGCTTCCGTACACGCCGCTGCATCACCTGTTGCTGGAGCCCGAGGCGGGGTTCCCCGAGGTGCTCGTGATGACGAGTGCCAACCTCACCGACGAGCCGATCGTCCACCGCAACGACGCCGCCCGTGCGCGTCTCGCCTCGATCGCCGACGCGATGCTGCTGCACGATCGACCGATCCACGTGCGGGCCGACGATTCGGTCGTCGCCGAGTGGCGGGGGCGCCCGTACCCGTTCCGGCGCGCCCGCGGCTACGCCCCGCTCCCGGTGCGGCTGCCGTTCGCCGGGCCGCGGGTGCTCGCGTTCGGCGGGGACCTCAAGAACACGTTCTGCCTGACACGGGACAGGCACGCGTTGCTGGGGCACCACATCGGCGACCTCGAGCACCACGAGAACACCTGTGCGCTCGAGGAGGCGATCGAGCACTACGAACGCCTCTTCCGGATCTCCCCCGAGGTCGTCGCCCACGACCTGCACCCCGACTACCACTCCACCCGCCGCGCGCTGGAGCGCGGGGGGCGCGATGGGCTTCGGACGGTCGCCGTCCAGCACCACCACGCGCACGTCGCCTCGTGCATGGCCGAGCACGGCCTCGACCGTGACGAGCGTGTCCTCGGCGTGAGCTTCGACGGTACCGGGTACGGCCCGGACGGGACGATCTGGGGTGGCGAGTTCCTCGTGGCCGGCTACCGCGACTTCGAGCGCGTGTGCCATCTCGAAGCGGTCGGGCTGCCCGGCGGCGACGCGGCGACGCGGCGACCGTATCGCATCGCCCTGAGCTGGCTCCGGCACGCGGGCGTCGCGTGGACGCCGGACCTCGCGCCGGTGCGCGAGGCGGACGACGACGAACTCGCCCTGCTGGAGTCGCAGCTCCGATCCGGCGTGAACGTGCCGCGCAGCTCCGGCGCGGGCCGTCTCTTCGACGCGGTGTCGTCGCTGCTGGGGATCTGCCACCGCGCGTCGTACGAGGCGCAGGCGGCGAGCGAGCTGGAGGCCGCCGCCGCGCCGGCGGAGACCGGCAGCTATCCGTTCACCGTCATCGGCGACGTGGTCGATCCCGCGCCGGCCATCGGTGCGATCGTCGAGGACCTGCGGCGGGGCGTCGCCGCACCGATCGCCTCGGCACGCTTCCACCGGGGTCTGGCTATGATGACGCGCGACGTCTGTCGGCGTCTTCGCGATGCGCACGGCCTGGCGCGGGTGGCCCTCACCGGGGGCGTCTGGCAGAACCGCCTGCTCCTGGGCCTGGCCGTCGAGTTGCTGGTCGACGAAGGGTTCGAGGTGCTCCTGCATGAGCACGTGCCGGCGAACGACGGAGGTCTCGCGCTCGGGCAGGCCGTCGTGGCGATCGCGGAGACGAGCGAGCGGGCGCGCTGACGCGAGGGATCACGACATGTGTCTGGGCATTCCGGGCCGTATCACCGAGCTGCGCGACGGTCCCATCCTCATGGGGATGGTGGACTTCGACGGCGTCGAACGCGAGGTGTGCCTCGCGTGCGAGCCGGAGGCGGCCGTCGGCGACTACGTTCTCGTCCACGTCGGTTTCGCGATCAGTTGCATCGACGAAGCAGAAGCGCACCGGACGCTTGCCGCCCTGCGCGAGCTGGGCGACGTCGAAGAGGAACTGGGGCCGGATCCATGAAGCACCTGACCGAGTACCGCGACTCGGCGCTCGTCCGTCGGGTGCTCGAGGAGATCGAGCGCGAGGCGACGCGTCCGTGCGTTCTCATGGAGCTGTGCGGCGGCCAGACGCACTCGTTCGTGCGCAGCGGCCTCGACCGGCTGCTCCCGGACACCATCACGCTCGTGCACGGGCCCGGCTGCCCCGTCTGCGTCACGCCGCTGGAGATCGTCGATCGCGCCCTCGTGATCGCCGCCCGGCCCGAGGTCATCTTCACGAGCTTCGGCGACATGCTCCGCGTGCCCGGCACGCAGGGCGATCTGTTCTCGGTGCGCGCCGCCGGCGGTGACGTCCGGGTCGTCTACTCGCCGCTGGACGCGGTCCGGATCGCCGCCGAGAACCCCGAGCGCGAGGTGGTCTTCTTCGCGATCGGCTTCGAGACGACCGCCCCGGCGAACGCGATGAGCGTGGTCGAGGCGAAGCGCATGGGCCTGAAGAACTACTCCGTCCTCGTGTCGCACGCGTGCGTGCCCGGCGCGATGCGGGCGATCCTCTCCGCGCCGGACAACCGCGTGGAGGCGTTCCTCGCCGCCGGCCACGTCTGCGCGGTCATGGGGTACCACGAGTATCCGCCGATCGCCCGCGAGTTCGAGGTGCCGATCGTCGTGACCGGCTTCGAGCCGGTGGATCTCGCCCGCGGTGTGCTCACCGCCGTGCGACAGCTCAACGCGGGACGCGCCGCCGTGGAGAATGCCTACGGACGCATCGTCTCGGAGGCGGGCAACGTCGAGGCGCAGACGCTCATCGATGACGTCTTCGAGCTGGGCGACCGCGGATGGCGAGGCATCGGGACGATCCCGGCGAGCGGGCTGCACCTGCGCGACGCGTATCGCGACTTCGACGCCACCCGCCGCTTCGACGTCGGCGCGGTGCGCAGCGAGGAGTCGCCGATCTGCATCGCCGGCGAGATCCTCCAGGGTCGCTGCAAGCCGACGGAGTGCCCGGCGTTCGGCACCGAGTGCACGCCGGAGAACCCGCTCGGCGCGACGATGGTCTCCTCGGAAGGCGCATGCGCCGCGTACTACCGGTACGAGCGTGTCGGGGCCACGCCGGAGCACACGGCGTGACCAAGGCGGCTGGGAACCCGGTGGGCGCCGCGTGCCCGTTGCCGCTGCCGCACCACGAGCGCATCGTGATGGGCCACGGCAGCGGCGGTCGTCTCACCGCCGACCTCGTGGACCGGCTCTTCAAGCCGCTCCTGGCCAACCCGGTGCTCATGGAGGGCGACGACTCGGCCGTCATCGGCACCGATCAACTCGGTGAGGCCGGCGAGCTTGCGTTGTCGACGGACGCGCATGTCGTCCGCCCGCTGTTCTTCCCCGGCGGCGACATCGGACGGCTGTCCATCTGCGGCACCGTCAACGACCTGGCGATGGTGGGGGCGCGCCCGATGTGGATCGCGGCGGCGTTCATCATCGAGGAGGGATTCGCCACGGCCGACCTCGACCGGATCGTGCGCTCCGCGGCGGCGGCGGCCCAGGAAGCGGGGGTGACGGTGGTCGCGGGCGACACGAAGGTCGCCGAGCGCGGGGCCGTGGACGGGTTGTACGTGACGACGACGGGCGTCGGGCTCGTGCCGGCCGGACGTCCGTCCGCCCGCGCCGCTCGCGTCCGCGGGGGCGACGCGGTGCTGGTGTCCGGTCCGATCGGCGATCACGGCATCGCCGTGCTCGCGGCCCGCGGCGACCTCGCGCTCCGCACCGCGATCGAGTCGGATACCGCGCCCCTCAACGGCCTCGTCGAGAAGCTGTACGGTTCGGGGGTGAAGGTCCACGCGCTGCGTGACCCGACGCGTGGGGGCGTCGCCGCGTCGCTGAACGAGCTGGCCGCGTCGAGCGGCGTGTGCGTGGTCGTCGAGGAGCCTCGGATCCCCGTGCGACGCGAGGTCGCCGCCGCGTGCGAGATCCTCGGGTTCGATCCGCTGCACATCGCCAACGAGGGGCGGCTCGTGGCCTTCGTGCCGGAGACGGACGCCGAAACGGCCCTCGCCGCGTTGCGGAGCGAGCCGTACGGCGCCGAGGCGTGCCGGATCGGTCGCGTCGAGGCGGGCCCGGCCGGGCGGGTGTTGCTGGAGACGGGCATCGGCGGCACGCGCATCGTCGACATGCCCTCGGGCGAGCTGTTGCCCCGCATCTGCTGATCCCGTTCCTGTGAAGTCTTTATAATCCGGACTGGAGGTTGTGACCTTGAGCGAGCGCGAGGGCGAAGCCCCGACGGTGCTCACGCACCACCGTCTGCTCGGTGCGCGCATCCATCTCCAGGCGCAGATCCGGCTCGCGGCGGCGGGGGTGATCGCGGTCGGCGCGTTCTTCGCCAGCGAGGTCGTCGGCATCAGGGACCTCGACGTTCAGGCGCTCGTCGTGCTCGCGACCGTGGTCGCCGTCTACAACGCCGTCGCGTACATGCTCACCCGGCAGCACCGGAAGCCGGACCAGTTCCTCGAATCGTCGTGGATCCTGCGGACGACGATGCACGCCGCGATCCTCCTCGACTTCGTCGCCCTCACGGTGGGGGTCTGGCTCGTCGGCGGGCCGCGCTCACCGTTCCTCGCCTTCTACCTGCTGCACGTGATCCTGAGCTGCCTGCTGCTCTCGAAGCGCGAGGCGGTGATGATCGCCGGCCTGGCGTACGGGCTCATCGTGGGCCTCGTTCTCGGCGAGTGGCGGGGCATCGTCCCGCCGCGGCTGCCGGAGGGCGGCGTGACCGGCATCGAGGCGTTCGACGGCCGCTTCGCGCTCACCGTGATCGTCGTGTACGGCCTGCTCTTCACGCTCACCGTCTTCCTGGTCACCACGCTCGCCGATCGTCTGCGGGCCGCGGAGCGGAACCTCCGAACCGAGAACGTCGAGCTGGGAAAGACGTCGAGCCTGCGCCGCGACTTCCTCCACATGGCGCTGCACGACATCCAGGCCCCGGTCGGGGTCGTCACCACCATCCTCCGCAACATGACCGCCGGGATCGGCGGCACGCTCTCGGAGAAGCACCAGGCATCGGTCGAGCGGAGCCTGCGTCGGCTGGACGGGATGAACCAGTTCCTCGAGGAGTTCCGAATGCTCGACACGCTCGAGTCGGACACGATCGCCGCCCAGGTCCGGCCCGTCGACGTGCGGACGATGCTGGAGGCTCTGGCCGACGTCTACCACGACCAGGCCGAGTCGCATGGCCACACCGTGGTCGTCGAAATCGCCCCGGGGTTGCCCGCCGTGCGGGCGATCCCCGAGCTGCTGCGCGAGGCCGTCGTCAACTACCTGACCAACGCACTCAAGTACACGCCGGACGGGGGGCGCATCGTGTTGCGGGCGTACCGTCGCGCCCGCAACGTGTGCATCGAGGTGGAGGACAACGGCGTCGGCATCGCGCCCGAGCACCATGACAAGCTCTTCCGCGAGTTCGTCCGCATCGACCGCAGCGGCACGCCGGTGGCGGACGTGCGTGGGACGGGGCTCGGTCTGTCCATCGTTCGCCGCATCATCGAGCACCAGGGCGGCGAGACCGGCATGCGCAGCGCGCCCGGCGTCGGCAGCACGTTCACGCTC
>JAAELP010000110.1 GCA_024226535.1 Planctomycetota bacterium
AGGAAGCTGTACGCATTTTAAACATTGAAAAGGAAAGTCAACTTTTTATTAAAAAATTAACTCAAGGTATAGAGATAACTGAAAACATTCAAGAACCTTCAAAACTTTTAAAAGAACTTTCAAAAGTAGTAGGAATAGCACCTTTAGCAATTAGTACACCTATAACAGCTTGTTTGTTTTCATCTAAAATAAAAGATGGATATAAAAAATTTACACAAGCTTCTAATTATGATGAGATTAAAATAGATATAAATAACTATATTGAAAACGGAATGCCTGAATATCTTGATGTGCTTAAAAATAAAGGATTTGGCAGAAAGAATATCCTTAATATGCTTAAAAGTAAAGGATTTAGCAAAGATCATGTACTTTCAAAAGCAGTACGAGTAGCACACTCGGCAATTAGAACACCAACAACTTGTTTTTTTGCATCTAAAATAAAAAATGGATATAAAAAATTTACACAAACTTCTAATTATGATGAGATTAAAATAGATATAAATGACTATATTGAAAACGGAATGCCTGAATATCTTGATGTGCTTAGAAGTAAAGGATTTAGCAAAGAACAGATACATGAAATAAAATATCAAAACATAGATGTAGATACATTTGTATCTATAACTTTTAGTCTTGTGGCCGCGCAACATGGTATTAAAGAAATAGAAAATGATATAGCAAGTGTAGAATATAAGTTCACAGACAATCTTAAAATCCTTGCTAAAAATTTGGTAGAACTTTCTTTATTATGATGAAACTAGAATTAGAAAATGGAAAAA
>JAAELP010000111.1 GCA_024226535.1 Planctomycetota bacterium
GGCCGGAAGCGCCGGCGTGGAGCGGTACCTCGCGGTTCCCGAGCTTCGCGAGAGCGATCGGATCGTGTTCACGAACATGCAGGGCGTGCACGGACCGACGATCGCCGATCACGTCTTCGGGATGCTCCTGACGCTGACCCGTGACCTCGCCTGGTACACGGCCCCGGCTCACCGCGGCACGTGGAATCGCCGCGGCTCCGGCGTCGAGCCCGTCGCCCTCGCCGACCGCACGCTGCTCGTCGTCGGCCTCGGCGGAATCGGACGCGAGGTCGCCCGGCGCGGCAAGGGCTTCGGGATGCGTGTGTGCGCGACGCGCCGCAGCCGCACCGCCCCGCCGCCGTACGTCGACCGGCAGGGAACGCCCGACGAGCTGCCGGAGTTGCTGCGCGAGGCCGATGTCGTCGTCCTCTGCGTGCCGCTCACTGCGGAGACGAAGGGCATGATCGGCGCCGCGGAGCTGGATCTCATGCCGCCCGGCGGCTATCTCGTCAACATCGCGCGCGGCCCGGTCGTGGACACCGACGCGCTCATCGCGGCGCTGGAGTCCGGCCACCTCGCCGGCGCCGCCCTCGACGTGACCGACCCCGAGCCGTTGCCGGCCGATCACCCGCTGTGGCAGGTGCCCAACGTCGTGATCACCCCGCACGTCGCCGGCCGTTCCGCGCTGACCGGCGATCGCCGCCGCGCGCTCCTCCACGACAACCTGCACCGCTTCGCCAACGGCGAGCCCCTGCGCAACGTCGTCGACAAGTCCGCCGGCTACTGACTACAGGCGTTTCTCCAGTGCCTTGCAGACGGTCTTGAGGACCTCGACGCGCGCCCAGCGCTTGTCGTTGGCGGCGATGATCTTCCACGGGGCCTGGGTGCTGCCGGTGCGGCGGACCATCTCGTCCACGGCGGCCGTGTACTCGGCCCAGCGCGAGCGGTTGCGGTAGTCGTCGTCGGTGATCTTGTACTTCTTGTACGGCGTCACCTCGCGCTGCTTGAAGCGTCGTTCCTGCTCGTCGGGATCGATGTGGAGCCAGAACTTCAGGAGCACGGTCCCGTGCTCGACGATCTGCTGCTCGAAGTCGTTGATCTCGGTGTAGCCGCGTTGCCACTGTGATGGATGCGCGTACTCCTCCACGCGTTCCACGAGGACCCGCCCGTACCAGCTTCGGTCGAAGATGACCATGCGCCCGAGGCGCGGCAGGTGCCGCCAGAAGCGCCACAGGTAGTGGTGCGCAAGCTCTTCCTCGGTCGGCGCGGCGATCGGAACGACGCGGTAGTCCGCGGCGGACATCGCGTGCGTGAGCCGGCGGATCACGCCGCCCTTGCCCGCGGCATCCCAGCCCTCGAAAACGAGCACGGTCGAGAGCCCCTCGTCGCGCGCGGCACGCGTGGCCTTGCTGAGCTGCACCTGGCGCTTGTTGCGACGCTTCCGGTACTCCTCGTACGGGAGCTCCGCGGTCAGGTCGACGCTCGCGAGCACGTCCGTCTGCTCCGCCGGGCTCGCCGGCGCAGCGGCCAGTTCCGGCGTCGGCTCCGGTGCTTCGAGGCGGGCCGTCAGCGCCTCGAGGATCGTCCGGCCGAAGGTGAGATGCCGGTGACGGCGATCCGCGCTCTCGATGAGGTGCCACCGCGCGGCCGGCGTGTCGGTCTCCCGAACGGTGCGCTCGGCGATCGGCAGGATCTCGCGATAGTGCTCGACGAGCTTCCAGTCGCGGTCCTCCATCCGCCAGCCCTTGTCCGGATCCTCCTCGGCCTCCTCGAGGCGCTTGCGGTGGTCCTTACGGGACAGGTGCATCCAGAACTTCAGGATGAGCGTTCCATCGGCGGCCAGAAGCTCCTCGAAGCGGCGGATGTGCGCGAGGCGCCGGTCCAGCTCGTCGTCATCGATGACGCCCCGCAGGCGCCGCGCGATCGCGTGGTAGATCCAGCCGCCCATGTGCACGCCGATCTGACCGTGCCGGGGCAGGCCCTGCCAGTGCTGCCAGAACCACGGTCGCTCGATCCGGTCCTCGACGCCCTGCCGAAAGACGTGGGTGTCGAGGTAGCGTGCGTCCATCCACTCGTGCAGGACGTCCACCGCCTCCTCGACTCCCAACCGATCGTCCCCGGCGACGAGCACGATGACGCTGAACGGTCGCTCGTGCAACTCGTACTGCGCGTTGATCAGGTCGAGGCGAAGCGGATCGACCGCTGCCTCGAACTCGTCCTTCGAGACCTTGCTTCCGATTTCGACCGGTTCGAACACGCCTGCTCCTCGCGTTGGCCCCTCGTCAATCGGTCACGACGACGTCGCGTGCTCGTTCCCAGCAGAGATCGGGCAGCACCTTCTCGAGCAGCCCGCCCGCCCCGGCCATCACCTGGTCCGCCTCCGCGACGGAGCGCACGCCCGAGCTGAGCACCTGCCGGAGCGTCGTGATCTCCTCGCGCAACAACGCCTCTCCCTCGGATCGCAGCTCATCGCCGTGGACGCGCAAGTGCTCCATCCCGCGATGGAGCATGCGGGCCCGGAGCCCGGAGCCGACCGCCCGCAGGCACACGCTTTCCCAGAGAGGTGTCTTCGGCTGGGGATAGTGATCGCGCCAGACGGAGACCACTCCCGCGACGAGATCGCTCGACGCGACGGGGGACGCGTGCACGAACATCTCCTCGGCCTCGGCGTGCTTGTGCTCGCGATCCGTCCCCTCGGAGGCGGGCCACTCGATCCCCGTGTGCTCCATGAGCTCTTCCAGGCGGTCCCACGCCAACGGTCCGGTTTCGTCGAAGAAACGACGCGTCACGCTCGCGCGGATCTGGAGTTCGACGCCACCGGAGGCCGGGGCGCTCATGACGTCGCACATCAGGTGCATGAACTCGTCCAACCGCGCCAGCTCCGCGTCGTCGACGCCGGTGCCGAGACGCGCGTGGGTCGCGAGCACGTCGGCGCGGATGAGCGCGTGGATCTCGTCCATGCGCTCCTTCTTGATCTCCTCCCGGTCGTCCTTGTCCATCTCGGAGAGGCGCCCGCTGACGACCGCCCTCCGGCGCCGCTCCGCTTCGCGTCGCTCCGCGGCCTGCTCGGCGAGCTTCGACAGCAGTTCCTCGAGCGTCTCGGCGCTGGCGGCGTAGCCGGTCTCGGCCTCCGGCTCGCGTGCCTTCTCGTCGTCGTCATCGCCACCGAACATCCCGATAAGGCCCTGGAGGAACCCACCCGGTTCGTGCTCGTCGCTCATGACGGTCCTCCTTTCACGCTCGATCATTTTACGCCGAGCCCGAGACCGCTACGAGCCGCGGAGCGCGTCGTCGATCAACTCCGAGAGTAGCCGCGTCTGGTCGGCGGCAAGACGCTGGCCGACCTGCGAGACACCATACATGCCGGCGCTCAGCAGGAGCCCGGCGGGCACGGTCCACAGGCCCCACGCATACTGCTCGAGGAAGAGCTGCGTCAGGCCGAGCATCAGGCCGAACGCCGTGGCGGTGGCGATCGTGATGTACACGAACGCGAAGAGCGTCCAGACGTTGGGATGAGGAGCGATCATCCCGTGGACGATCGTGCCCTCGGCGGACTCCAGCAGCTCGAGGTGCACGCACGGTGACCACCGGTGACGCTCCTCGCGCACGATCGTGATGTCCACGTGGTTGCCGAGCACGCGTGACACGCAGCGGCTGCCCGACGTCCCCACCGCCGCCTGGAGAAGCGCGATCTCCTCATCCACCGTGCCGGGGACGCGGACCGTGAACCGAGGACGTATGCGGCCGAGCGACATCGAGACCAGCGTATCAGCAGAGGGCTATACTCGCGGCGGAGGATCGACATGAACAAGCCAGTGATCGTGATCGGACTCGCACTCGCCGCCGCCGGGGTCCTCCTTGGCATCACCGCGGGCGCCGCCGAGCCACAGACCTCGAGGCGTCAGGCGGTTCCCGACGAGCGGAGCTACAGCATCGGCTACGACCTCGGCCGGCAGACCGCGGCCCGGCTCGTCGCCGATGGCGTGCGCTTCGACCACGACGCCCTGCTCAGCGGCTTCACCGCCGCGGTGGCGGGACGCGACCCCGCGATCACCGATGACCGGATGCAGGACGTGCTGGCGCAGCTCGATCGCGAGGTGCGCGAGCGCGACGTCCAGCGACGGCTCCGCGAGGACCCGGTGTTCAAGACCCTGCACGACGAGAACCTCCGCCGCAGCCGCGAGCACCACGCGTCCTTCGGTCGGGAGGAGGGCGTCGAGACGTTGCCCAGCGGCATCCAGCGACGAGTGCTCACGACGGGGTCGGGCCGGCCGGTGAAGGCGGAGAGCGTGATCGTCGTCGATTACCGCGCGTCGCTGCTGGACGGCTACGTCTTCGGCGAGAAGCACCACGCGGAGCTTCGCGTCGCGGGCCTGCTCCCCGGGATCCAGCGACTCGTCACGCAGATGCGTGGAGGCGACCACTGGTACGTCGCGATCCCCCCCACCAGCGCGTTCGGCGCCGCCGGGCGCGACGGGGACATCGGTCCGAACGAGACCGTCCTGCTCGAAGTCGAGATCGTCGAGGTCAGGAGCGACAGACAATGATCGCCCACCGCCACCTCGCCACGGCCGCGACGGTGCTCGCCGTGCTCGCGCTGCTCGCCACGGTGCTCGTCGGGCAGTACGCGCTCGACCACAATCTCCAGCGCGGCAGCGGCGGGATCAACCAGCCGACGCGCAGGGCGCCGCTCTCGCGCTCGGTGTACACCGTGAACCGCCGTACCGGCGGGATGCAGCACAACCGAGCCAACGCGTTCAACGACTCGGCGTACAACATCTACCAGCGCTACACGCTCGACCGGAACCGGTACTTCGACCCCAAGAACCCCGGGGGGCCCAGGTCCTCGACCAAGCATCGCCCGGCGGCGCCGACGGGCCCGACCCGCCTCGATCGGCCGAGCTACTCCGTGGCCCCGGCCGCGCCGAGGCGACGCGCCTCGAACGACCTCGCCCGCTCGGCCCGCCGATCCGTACCGCGCTCCACCGCTTCGGCGCTCAAACAGCCGCGGTACTCGTCGCTGCCGTCGTACAGCCGTTCGTCGTCTTAGAGCCAAAACCGCACGTGGCCCCGTCCTTTCGGACGAGGCCACGGCTGTTCCTCGCGAAGCCCCGGGGCGCTCCGCTCACCTCTTGTACTTCACGCTGCACCCGTAGGACTTCGTCGCGTCGGGGGTGACGGTCTCGCCGGCTTCGATCTGCCGGACCGCCTGCACGACGTAGTTGACGGCCGCGTCGCCCTTGTGGCCGCGGGAGTCGTCATCGATCGCGCCCTGGTAACGAAGCACGCCCTTGGTGTCGATCACGAACACGTGCGGCGTGGTCTTCGCGCCGTACATGTGCCCGATCGTGCCGTCGCGATCGACGAGCACCGGGGCGTTGATCTTGTTCCGGGCGAGGTACTTCGCACCGTCCGCCGGCTCCATGTAGTGGGTGCTGTTCACGGTCAGGTGCACGACGTCGGGCGCGGTCTCGCGGACCTTGCCCATCATCGCCGTGACCCGCCCCGTCTCGCTGACGCGGCGGCAGATCGGGCAGTCGGGGTTGATCCACTGGATCACGACGATCCGGCCCTTGTAGGCCGAGAGCGTGTGCGACGTGCCCGACGAGTCGGTGACCGTGAAGTCGGGGGCCTGCTGGCCGACCTTCGCCCCGGCGCTCGAGCCGGTGGCCAACCGCGGGTCCCCGCCGCGAGCACGGCGACCTCGCTCGTCTCCGGCGTCGCCGCGTCCGCCGGCCTCACCGGCGCCGCCACGGCGTCCGCGGCGCGGCTGGAACTTCGCCACCTGCTCCTCGGTGAGCACCTTGCCGAGATCGCTGTTCAGTTGCTCGCGGGCGCCGCGCATGATCTGTCGCATCGCATCGCGGTCGCCACCGCCACCCCGCCGCGCCTCGGTCGTCGTCGAGACGTAGGTGCGGATCGGAGCCAGCGCGGCGTAGGTCTTCTCCGAGTCGAGCTTGAAGCCGACGACGGTGTCGACCATCTGGTCCCACTGGCGGCTGAAGCTGCCGAGGGACATCATGGCTTGCTTCGCCTGGTCCGCGGGGAGGATCATCTCGAGCGTGCCGCCGAGGACGTCGCGCTCCTTGTCGACCAACCGGCGGTGCATGCCGAACGCGCCGCCGCGTTCGCCACCGCGTCCTCCGCGCTCACCGTCACGACCGGGACGGCCGACGCCGCGACCGGGGCGATCGCCGTCACGACCGGCGCGCTCGCCGCCGCGTCCGGAACGATCGGCGTCGCCCGTTCCGCGACCCTGGCCCTCGCGCTCTCCACGCGCCTCGTCGCGCATCTTCCGGATCGCGTCCTCGAGCGCCTTCCGGCTCGCCGTGTAGTTCCTCAAGAGCTGCTTCGTCTGCATCTCGCTGAGGCTCAACGAACGCGCGACCTCCTGGGCCTGCCACTGCCACGCGGCATGGGCCTGTTCCGGCGCCAGCATCGGGACCTGACGCTGTCGCCGATTCCCTCGTTCGGGCCTGCCGTCCTGTGCCCACGCGGGGGCGGCCGTGACCACGGCGGCGAGGGCCGCCATGGTGAGAACCTTCGCGAGTCTCATCGGATCTCTCCTATGTCCTTGGGCCGCTTCCACTTGGAGGCGCGGCCGGGTGGTCGGGGGTGGGACGGTCGCCACGCAGGCTCCGCCCGTGCCCCGTTCTACGGTGTCGGCGGCGGGGTCATCCCCGTAATTGCGCCCGGTATCGTGGACCGACGTTCCGTCCGCGTGACCGATGACGTGGAGGACTAGCCTCGCTCGTACGAGAGGCGGCAATGGAACCGGTCACGAGCGATCCGTGGTCTCCCGACTCAGCAAGGCGCGTTTCCGAGGCTCCCCCCATCGATAGCCGCCGAGCCCGCCGTCGCCGCGGATGACGCGATGGCACGGAACGGCCACGGCGACCCGGTTCGCCGCGCAGGCGCCGGCGACGGCGCGGGCGGAGGCGGGACGGCCGATCGCGGCCGCGAGCTCGGCGTACGTGCGGCGCTCGCCGCGGGGGATCGCGCGGATCGCGTCCCAGACCGAACGCTGGAAGTCCGTGCCGACGAGATCCACGGGTGGTGGCGTCGTCGCGACATCGCTGTCGATCATGGCGATGAACGCATCGAGCACGTCGGAAAGCTCCGCCTCGTCGCGTTGGCAATCGGCCGCCGGGAACTCGGCGCGGAGCTCGCGCTCCACCTGCGACGCGTCGTCGCCGATGAACGCCGCGCAGACGCCGCGCGCCGTCACCGCGACGAGCACGACACCGATCGACGTGACGCCGGTCGCGTAAGCGATGGCGACGCCGGCGCCGCCCCGCCGGTACGCGCCAGGCGTCATGCCCAGTGCATCGCCGGCCTGTTCGTAGAGCGCCCGGCTCGAGCCGAAGCCCGCGTGGAAGCCCGCGTCGAGCACAGAGCGCCCGGCCCGGCTGTCGGCGCGGAACGCCTCGACCCGCAGCGCCTGGTGGTACCGGCGCGGTGTGACGCCGATCAGTCGCTTGAACGTGCGCTGGAGGTGGGCGGGGCTCATCTCGCACACTCGGGCGAGATCCGCGAGGGTGACGCGCTCGTTCGGCTTCGATGCGAGGTACGCGCGGGCGCGCTCGACGGCCTGCTCCGCGGCGGTGCCCGCCTCGTCGTCGGGGCGGCAGCGCCGACAGGCGCGGTAGCCGCTCCGGCGGGCGTCGAGCGGTGACGCGAAGAAGCGCACGTTCTCGCGATTCGGCCGCCGCGCCGGGCACGAAGGCCGGCAGAACACGTTGGTGGTGCGCACGGCGTACACGAAGCGCCCGTCGAGGAGCGCGTCGCGGGCGAGCACGGCGGACCAGGCTTCGTCATCGCAGACCGGGGCGAGGGGTGACGCGGGTGTAGTTGAAATCGTCATGCGAACACCCTATGGGGACGCTCCGAGCGCGCCTTCCCGGTTCTTGCGCCCCAACTCGAATCCAGCATCGACACGTCCCGATACCTCGATACGGCTCTCCCGGTGATGATACGGCTTCGTTTCGCGGAGAGAATCGTTGCCGGGCCTGGGCCCCCGCCCTACTCTGGGCCCGAGGAGCTACCCACATGAACACGAACTCGATCCTGGCCGTCGTCGCCACCACGCTCGTCACCTCCACCGCCTTCGCGGAAACCGTGCAGGTCACGGTCACGGGCGTCGTCGAGTACAACGACTTCTTCTCCGGACCCTTCTCCACCGTGTCGGCGAACGACGACGCGATCCTGTCGTTCACCGTGGACTCGAACGACTTCGTCAACCACCCCACGCTGCCGACCCGCGGCTACGTGATCGACCAGGCGTCGTACACGCTCACGCTGGGCACGCTGGTCGTGGGTCTCCAGGATCCCTTCCCGGCCCCCGACACGCCGTACTTCGTGATCCGCAACGACGATCCCGCCGTCGACGGGTTCTTCACGGCGACGAGCCTCTCGGCGGACATCGGCGTGCCGACGGACGTGCCGGGCGGACTCGGGGGCGCGAACTTCGTGAGCAACTGGAAGACGACGTACGGGGGCGACCTGCTGAAGACGCTCGACATCCTCGACGCGGTGGGCACGTACGACTTCACCGGGCTCACCGTGTTCAACTGGGCGATCGAGGACGGACCGTTCTCGCCGCTCGGCATGGTCTTCGACGAGTGGACGATCGGCACCGCCGACTGTCCGCCCGCGGACCTCGACGGCAGCGGCGACGTCGGCTTCGGCGACATCCTCGAGGTCATCAGCCACTGGGGATTCTGCCCGGGTTGCCCGTGGGACCTCAGCGGGAACGGCCAGGTCGATTTCGCGGACATCCTGGCCGTGATCGGCGCCTGGGGCCCCTGCTGACGAGCGGGGTTCACGCCGTATATACTTCGGGCTCACCGAAGGCGACCACCGTCGGCGGTGTCTCCAGGACGCTGCGGTGTGGCTGAAGAGCCCCGTTCCCCACCGCAACTCGACGCGTCTAGAATTGTGCCCCCGGTACGTCAGGGACGATCGTGCCGCAGAGCCGAGGAAAGTAAACGTGCACGTCAAGTTCGGTTCGAACGATGCCTTCCACCGGGACGTGCGGAAGCGCGTCGATCGCTACTTTCGCTGGACCGGGCGTTCGCCTCGCGATGCCCCGCGTATGTACGTCAAGACCGCGATCATCTTCGCGTGGGTGATCGCCTCGTACATCGCGCTCGTGTTCCTCGCGGGCGCGTGGTGGAGCGTCGGCCTCTCCGCGGTGTCGCTCGCGCTGTCGATCGCCGCGGTGGGCTTCAACGTCCAGCACGACGGCGGGCACCGGAGCTACTCCCGCAACTCGTCCGTCAACCGGTGGATGGCCCGCTCCATGGACCTGCTGGGAGCCAGCTCGTTCATCTGGGACCACAAGCACAACACGCTCCACCACACCTACGCGAACATCGAGGGCCACGATGACGACATCAACGTCGGCATCTTCGGCCGGCTCTCGCCGCACCAGAGGCGGTTGTTCTTCCACCGGGTCCAGCACTTCTACATCTGGGCGCTGTACTTCCTGCTCCCGCTGAAGTGGCAGTGCTTCGACGACTTCTGGAACATCGCCCGAGGCCGGATCGCCGAGCACCGCTTCGCCCGCCCGCGCGGCAAGGACCTCGTCGTTTTCATCGCAGGCAAGTTGGTCTTCTTCGGGCTGGCGATCGTGCTGCCGTCGTTCTTCCACCCGTTCTGGATGGTCCTGATTGGATACGCCGTCGTGAGCGGGATCTTCGGTATCGTGCTGAGCGTGGTCTTCCAGCTCGCCCACGTCGTGGAGCACGCCGAGTTCCCCGAGCCCGACGAATCGGCTCGCATGGAGTCCTGCTGGGCCGTACACCAGGTGCAGACGACGGTGGACTTCGCACAGAAGAACCCGCTCTGGACGTTCTACCTCGGCGGGCTCAACTACCAGATCGAGCACCACCTGTTCCCGCGCATCTGCCACGTCCACTATCCGCGCATCGCGAAGATCGTGGAGCGCTGCTGCAAGCGTCACGGGCTCCAGTACAACGTCCACCGCACGTTCAGCAGCGGTGTCGCGTCGCACTTCCGCTGGCTGCGGGAGATGGGACGACGCCCGCAGGTGGCGTGAACCCGCGAAA
>JAAELP010000112.1 GCA_024226535.1 Planctomycetota bacterium
CCGGACGTGCTGAGCGACGATCCGGAAGCCGGCGGCGACGCCGACCCGACCGAGACCGTGATCCAGGCCGAGCCCGTGCTGAGCGCCGAGAAGGTCGACGTGCTGTTCGACGATGCGGACGGCGACGGCGTCGCCTCCCCCCGCGACGTCCTGCTCTACCAGCTGACCGTCGGCAACGACGGCAACACCGCCGCCACCGGCGTCGTGCTGAGCGATCAGGTTCCGGCCAACACCACGCTTGAGGCCGGCACCGTCCAGACCTCGCAAGGCACGATCACGAGCGAGGATCCGATCGAGATCGCCCTCGGCCAGGTCGACGCCGGCGTCACCGCCACCATCAGCTTCCAGGTACGGATCGACGATCCCTTCCCCTCAGGCGCGCTGGCGGTCTCGAACCAGGCCGTGGTGTCGTCCGTCGAGCTGGCGGACGTCGCTTCCGACGATCCCGACGCACTGGGAGACGCGGACCCGACGGAGACCGAGGTGTTCGTCACGCCGGAAATCGCCATCGACGACGTGACCGTCACCGAGGGCGATCCCGGCGACACCGTCGAGGCCGTATTCACCGTCTCCCTGTCCGAGGCGAGCAACCGCCCCATGACCGCCGGCTACCAGACCGGCACGGGCACGGCGGGAGCCGATCTCGACTACGCCAGCGCGGCGGGCAGCGTCACCTTCGCGCCTGGCGAGACCAGTAGGGCG
>JAAELP010000113.1 GCA_024226535.1 Planctomycetota bacterium
GCGAGTTCACCGTCAGGTCGTTGCCGCCACCGGCGATCGTGGAACCGAAGTTCACCGCTGTCGTGCCCGTCATGATCGCATTCACGACCAGGGTCAGGGCGTCGTTGAAGTTGAGCGTGCCGCCGGAGATGTCGGCGCCGACCGTGGTCGTGCCCGCCGCGTCGGTGGTCAGCGTGCCGACGTCCGTCACCGCACCGTTGAAGGCGGTCAGCGGCGAGTTCACCGTCAGATCGTTGCCACCACCGGCGATCGTGGAGCCGAAGTCCACCATCGTCGTGCCCGTCAGGGCCGCGTTCACGACCAGGGTCAGGGCGTCGTTGAAGTCGAGCGTCGCGCCGCTGATGTCGGCGCCGATCGTGGTCGTGCCCGCCGCGTCCGTCGTCAGCGTTCCGACGTCCGTCACCGCGCCGTTGAACGCGGTCGCCGGCGAGTTCACCGTCAGGTCGTTGCCGCCACCGGCGATCGTGGAACCGAAGTTCACCGCTGTCGTGCCCGTCATGATCGCATTCACGACCAGGGTCAGGGCGTCGTTGAAGTTGAGCGTGCCGCCGGAGATGTCGGCGCCGA
>JAAELP010000114.1 GCA_024226535.1 Planctomycetota bacterium
CCGCTGTCGGACTTGGTGATCGAGAGATCCGGACCCGAGCCCGTACCGATAGGCGTGGTGTCGGTCGCGCTGTTGTCGCTGAGGTCGAGATCGTCGCCACCCGACCCATCGTCCACGACGGCAGCTGTGTTGGTGATCACGGTGACGCCCGCTGCAAGCGGGGCGTCGATCGTGACCGCGAAGAAGACGCTGGTGACTCCCGGGGCAGCGGACACGTCGCCGAGATCCAGGGTGCACACAGTACCCGCGGCCGGGCTCGAGCAGCTCCATCGGGGATCGCTCGCGGCTGGCTCGAAGCTGGTATTCGCGGGTACGGTGTCGCTGATCCGGACGCCCGAGGCGTGTTGGTTGCCTGAGTTGGCGACGCCGAGCTTGTACGCGATGGTCTCGCCGGCGTTGCCGGTGACGCCGGCATCGCTATTGGTGATCGCGAGATCCGGACCGGTACCGCCGGTGAGATCGAAAGGCGTCGTGGTCGAGCTGGTGTTGTTGAAGGGGTCGACATCGCCGTTAAGGCTGCTGACCGAGGCGGTGTTGGCGATCTCGGTGACGCCCGGGGGAATCGGAGCGTCGACGCGCACCGCGAAGGTGAGGACTTCGGGGGCGCCCGCCGCCGGCAAGACGCCGGCGTCGAGCGTGCAGCTCGAGCCCGCCGAGGTGCCCGAGCAGCTCCAGAGCGGATCGCTCGAGGCCGGCAGGAACGTCGTGTGCTCGGGCACGGTCTCGGAGATGGCGGCGCCAAGGGCATCCCCGACACCGAGGTTCTCGACCGAGAGCGCATAGACGATCGTGTTGGCTGGGTCGACGGTGACGGCGCC
>JAAELP010000115.1 GCA_024226535.1 Planctomycetota bacterium
GACGCCGACGCGACGCGCGGTGTCGCTGATGAGCTGGCCGACGGTCAGCGAGTTCAGGTGCAGGTCGCTGAGGAAGCGGTCGGTGTCGCCCACCGCCTCCAGCGGAAGCTCGGCGTGATCGGCGACCATGCGACGCAGGACCTCGCGCGCCGTGGCTTCATCCGTCGCCGGAGCGACCGCGGTTGCTTCATCGGCCTCATCCGCGATCGCGAGAACCGGGGCCGCGCCCCCCTCGGCATCCGGCGCCGCCTCGCACGGGTTGGCGAGGAACCTCGGCTCCCAGTCGAGCGAGAACGGCCGTGTGAACCGGTCCTCGAACAGCTCCTCGTCGCGGATCGCGGCCCCCATCGCGTAGCAGCAGCCCACGGCGCGGAGCAGCCCGCCGAGTTCGTCGCCGCCGGTGTCCACCGCGATGACCGGACCGACCCCGTTGGCCGCGAGCAGGCCGGAGAGCACGCGGCCGGGTCCCACCTCGATGAGCACGTCCACGCGTTCGCCGATGAGGGTCGCCGCATCGGTGAAGCGAACGGGCGCCGTGACCTGCTCGCAGAGCAGACGCGGAACGTCGATCCCGCGTTCGAGGACGCGACCGGTGATCGTGGAGATCACGCTGCGCGAGAGCGGCGCGAACGACTCCCGAGCGAGGTGCTCGTCGAGGCGGGGAACCGCCGCCTCCACGAGCTTCGAGTGGAAGGCGTGGGAGACCGGCAGGCGCGTCGCGCGATGACCACCGGCGCGGGCGCGGTCGACCACCGCGTCGATCGCCGCCGCGGGACCGGAGACCACCGTCTGGTCCGGAGCGTTGAGCCCGGCGATGACCACGTCCGCCTCGTCGGCGATGAGCGTGCGCACCACCTGTCGCGATGCGGCGATCCCCGCCATCGCGCCGGTCGGGCTGCCGAGAAGGCTCATCGCCTCCGCCCGCGCGGTCGCCACGCGGATGAGCGTCGTTTCGTCGCAGGCGCCGGCCCACTGGAGCGCGGTCAGCTCGCCGAGGCTGTGCCCGATGGCCGCGACCGCCTCGATCCCGAGACGTTCCAGCACGCGCAGCGTCGCCATCGATGCGGTCACGATCGCCGGTTGCTGGATCAGCGTCGAGACCTCGTCCACGTCGGGGGGGAGGTCGAGCTGCTCGTACAGGTCCGCCACGTCGGGGAAACGCCGGAGCTGCGCGCCGCCGTCACGCGGCGCGGGCGAGCCCTGGCCGGGGAAGACGTACCCGATACGCGGCGGCTCGGAGCGCGTGCCGAGGAAGACGCCGGCGTCGACGTCGATCAGCTCCGTACGTCCTTCCGCCAGCGCGTCGCGCACCGTTTCGAGGGCCCGCGCCAGCTCCGCCGGGCTCGACGCCACCACCGCCGCCCGTGCGCGCCGCGACCGAAGCGAGCGTGACAGCTCGGCGGCGAGATCGCCGACCTCCGCCCGCGACAAACGCTCGGCGAAGCCCAGCACCTGCTCCACGCGTCGCGCGAGATCGTCCGGCCCCCTGCCGTCGAGCAGGATCAGCTCCGCGTCCTGAGACGAGGTCAGCATGTCGATGAGCCGCGGATCGACGCTCGCCGGCCGCGTCTCCGTCGCGCCTTCCAGCACGACGTGGGTGTTGATCCCGCCGAAGCCCATCGCGCTCACGGACGCGCGGCGCGGACCGTCGTCCGGCCACGGCGCGCCGGCGCGGAGCACGCGCAACGTGGCCGTCTCGCCGGCGAGCAGCTCGTGCGGCCGCGAGCAGCCGGTGGCCGGCGGAAGGACCTGCGCGTGCACGGCGCTGGTGGCCTTGATGAGCCCCGCCACGCCGGCGGCGGCCTTCGTGTGGCCGATGTTCGCCTTGATCGAGCCGATCACCGCGGCCGGCGCGTCCGGCCCGCACTCGCGCCGCGCGCGCGACAGCACGTCCAGCTCCGTCGCGTCGCCGACCTTCGTGCCCGTTCCGTGCCCCTCGTGGTAGGAGACGGTGTCGATGCCGAAACCCGCGCGGCCGTACGCCCGGCGCAGCGCGAGAATCTGCCCCTCGATGTCCGGCCGCGTGATACCTCCGCTTCCGTCGGACGAGATCCCCCACCCCTCGATCACCGCGTAGATGCGCCGTCCCTGCGCTTCGGCTTCGTCGCGTCGCATGAGCACGACGAAGCCGCACCCCTCGCCCGGCCAGAATCCGGCGGCGCGGGTGTCGTAGACACGCATCTCCTCCGGGGCGAGCGCGCCGGTCTTCGCGAAACCCACCAACTCGAAGGGATCGAGGCTCA
>JAAELP010000116.1 GCA_024226535.1 Planctomycetota bacterium
CGCTGGAGGGCCTTCGCGTCCGCTTCAGCACGCCGCACGAGGTCGTTCCAGTGGTAGGCGTAGTCCTCCCACAACTGCGACACGTTGTCAGGGCAGTCACGGAACGGTATCGCGTCAACGACACACCACGCCTCCAGCACGTCGAGACCGCCGCGAGACGCAAGCTCCTGCAACGACTGCCAGTGGTTCTGCTGCGCCTGCCCTTCGTGCTGTTCCATCGCTTCCCACGGCACCGCGGGGCCGTCCATGATCGGGAACATGCGACGGCGTTTCAACCGCCCCTCAAGCTCGCGGATCTTGGCGGCAAGTCGACACGTCAGCACGGGACAGTCCTCGGGGGACAATTCGTGGTGATTCGACTCGTGCTCGTCGATCTGCTCTCGCCATTCCCTTTCGTTCATCCTCTCCTCCAGCCGCCCTTCGCTCTTGATGATCGACTCAAGGTCGTGTCGCGCATCCTGCGCCGCAGTTCTCCAACTCCTTGACCCGCTCGCGCAGACTGGGCGTTCTCGGCGGCGAGATCGGGTTCGGGGTTCTTCTGTAGTTCGTCACCCATCGCCGTCCTCAAAATCCGCGAGCGCGGCGACGCTGAATAGGTGAGATTTCCCGACCTTGATCGACTGCAGACGCCCCTCACGAACCCAGCGGCGTACCGTTGCCGCCGATACGTGGTATCGCTCGGCGACGGCGAGCAGCGGCAGCAGCGGATCAGAGTCATTCTGTGCAGTTGCGTCGTTTGGGGTTGACTCTGTACGTTTCATGTTCATACAATAGCCACACCTGCCCGAGAATGTCAATAAGGGATCGAACGATGAGCAACGAATTCTCGCACACCTGCAGAGCGTATCCGCGGAGCCCGAACTACCGGAAACGGCTCGCGCGAGAGATGCGCGCTCAGTTTCACCGGCATCGGCGAATCCGAATCGCCTGCACCGGATGCGGCACGCTGAACCGCGGCCGGCGACGACGCTGCAGGAAATGCCGGCGCCCGCTCGCGCATCATCTGCTCACGACGCTCAGCCTCGACGACGATCAGCGCGACTCTCGTATGTTTCACGCTGTACAAATCGCGATTCTTTTTCGCGTGCCGCTATATATGGTCTTCGGCCCGTACGAGGCCATGATGCTACTCGGTGGCGACGAGATCATCGGCCCGTCGCCGATCCTGACGCTCGATCTGAAATGAGAGTGCGCGGCTGCAGCGGATCCGTACACCCGTACGCCGGCAATCGATGGCGAGCGCGGATCCGTATCAATCGGCGACAGCTCACGTCGGTGCGACGCACGAAGCAGCTCGCGATCTCGTGGCTCCGGCGGATGAATGTACGCAAGCAAGCAGACGAGAGCGGCGATGAGCCGGTGCGTGCGGTGCGCTCGCGCGTCACCTATGCCGAGATCTCGGAGGAACTCGTTGACCGATACCAGAGCCGCGGAATGCGCTCGAGGCGACGGCATACACCGCGCGTGCTCGAGCACTACGCATCGCAGCTCGGGAAATTGCTCGAGTATTGGGGCAGCCGACGGATCAGTTCGACCACAGAACGCGAAATCGATCGCTATGTTGTGCACCTGCAGCACGAGGGACTCGCGACGTCGACGATCCGAAATCGGCTCGATCGACTCTCGCAGTGTATGCAGCTCGCCGTAATGTACCGATACATTCCCGAACCGCCGTGCAGGATCGATCGGCCGCGCGTCGTCCTTCGGAGCCGGCCAGAGCGCATCTCGGAGCTCGATCTCGGCGCTTTGCTTGACTTCTCTGCTCGCCTGCCGGATCGCCGGCCGATGCTGATTTTCCTGCTCTGTGCCGACGCCGGCCTGCGCACGTCTGAGGTACTGCGGATGCGCGGCGAGGACTTGTTTCTACGCGAGTACGACGGCTCGCAGTACGGCGCCGTTCACGTGGCCACCGAAAACGAGATCCGACGCACGAAATCAGCTCGCGGACGAACCGTTCCCATCCTCACCGCCCGCCTCGCCGGCGAGCTCGAGCGGCGAGAGCGCAGCGGATCGCTCGCGGCGCGATCGTCAATGATTGCCGCAGTCCGCACGGCGGCGGGAATCACAGCAATCGCATCGCGTGTTTGGCGCCCGGTCCTCACCGGCCGAGCGCGGCTGCATCAGCTACGCCGACGATTCGCGAGCGAACTCGCAGACGGCGGCGTGCCGATCACGAAAATTCAATTATGGATGGGACACGCATCGATGCAGACGACGCAGCGCTATATCACGATCGACGCGACGACGCCGGCCGGCGCCGGCAGCGTGCTCGAGGCGAAATCGTGACTGAGATCGAACTCAGAGCCCTTGACGTCCTCAAGCGGCGCGGCGCGCTCAGCGCCACCGAACTCGGCGCGTCACTATGGGAGCCGACGGCCGGCGTGCCGACGCCGCAACGGTACGCACGAACCGCCGGCCTCATACTGCACGGCCTCGAGCGGCGCGGATTCGTCGAGCCGCGGCGCGTCCTGCGTGTTCGAGTATGGAAACTCTCAGAGCGCGGCCGAGAGATTCTCGCGGCTGCCGGGAGAATTGAATGAGCGTTCTGAATGAAAGATTCGTTCACGCCGTCGAGCAGATCGAGCTCGAGCCGTGCCCGCGATGCCACGCGGTGCCAGAGATCCTCATCACCTGCGCCGAGCTGCGCGTGAGAATCATTTGCGTCGGCTGCGGCCTGAGCCTGAGCGTTCTGCTGCTGAACAGCAGATCCCGTTTCACGGAGCTCGTTTGGTCAGCGATCTGCACGGCGTATCGGCGTTTTCTCGCCGGCGACCTGCCGCCGATGCTCCTCAATGATCAAACCGTGATCGCTCCGCACCCTTTTATCCGTTGCGAGCCGGAAACAGAAGATTACGGATTGGGAGAGTGCGCGGTGTGCCGACTCGACGAAGCGCATCACATCCATTCAGGGACGCACGCATGAACCGAACACTATTCGACGACGCCGACCCGCGACGCATCAGACGACGTACAGACCCAGAGCCGAGCCACTTGGCAGCAGTCGACGCCGCCGAGCGGCTCCCGGAACAGCAGAGCCGTATTCTCGGCATCGTCACCCGCGCACCGAATTGCACCGCGACAGAGCTCGCGATGAAATACGGCCTCACTGATGTACGCACCGTGAACCGGCGCACCGGTGAGCTCGAGCGGCGCGGCCTGATCGAGCGCGGCGATGCGCGCAAGTGTCGCGTCACCGGAAGAAAAGCAGCCGTCTGGCGCCGCAAAGGGGAGCCGCCGATATGACAACGACTATCCTCACGACGGCCCCCTGCCCCGTTTGCAAACGCGAAGTGAGAGCAGCAATCCCGAAATGCGGCGACGGCTCTGCCGTGCAGCTCTGCCGACACAAACCGCCGCGGGATTCGCCCGAGTACGATCCCGGCCGATTCTGCCGCGGATCGTTCGAGCTCGTCGACGTCAAACTCAGCACTTCGGCGCGCTGGAGATGAGCCTCACCAACTATCAGAAACGGCTCGTGCGCCGGCGAGTGCGTGAAATGTTGTTGCAATCTGCCGAACGTATAATCGACGGAGATCCACACTCGGACGAGGCGCCCTTTGATGCAGATCTCGAATATGACGGGCGTCGACGATTTGAGCGTGCTGTCGCCGACTACTTGCGCGAGCTCGCCGGACGGATCGTCCGATGAGCGAATACCCGCAGGACTGGCCCGAGATCGCGGAGAGTGTCAAGGATGCGGCGCAATGGCGCTGTATCCGCTGCGAGCACCCGCACGATCCCGCGACTGGATACTGCTTGACGGTGCACCATCTCGACGGGAACAAATCGAATTGCCGATGGTGGAATCTCACCGCACTGTGTCAGCGCTGTCACCTATCAGTTCAGGCCCGCGTCGTGATTCGGCAGCAGTACCCGCTCGAGCACAAGGAATGGTTCAAACCGTACGCCGCCGGATGGTACGCCTTTCGGTATCTCGGTGAGGATCTCAGTCGGCCGGCTGTTCTCGAGCGTCTCGACGAGCTGCTCGCTCTCGAGCGGCGACTATGAGCAGCCCCGTCGAGCGCGTGCTGCGGATGCTGTACGACGCAGCTCGAGCGCACTGCGTCTGCGGCGGATTGACGCAGATCGGCCTCGAGCATCGATTCGGCGAAGACTGGCGCCCGGCGCCGGCCGGCCGCGGCTGCCTCTCGTGCGAAACGTTCAATGAATTTCGAGCAGACCGTCGGCTGCAGGCCGGCCGGATCTGCGGATGAGGGAAACTGAAATGCCGAACCCATTTGTTATCGCTGCCGGCCGAGCCGGCGCACTGTTCTTTGCCGCGGCTGCCGTGATCGCCGGTGATCTCATCGTGCTCGGCATTTCGGCAGCTCTCGCCGGCGTCTCGTGGTACGCAGAGATTCGCGGATTCGTCGAGCTCGCCACCGACGACGACGAGCCCGAGTACATCCGGCCGGAGAAATGCCCGGCGTGCGACGAGCCGACGCCGGCCGACGCTGAGCCACCGTTTGAATGCGCCCGGTGCGGCGAGAACTATCACGCGGTGATCCGCGGCAGCGGATCGTTTGTCCTGAACACCGATGATCGATCGACCGTGGTCATCGAGTGCCCGACGCGGATCGCGCCGGCGCAAGCGAAATACGTCCGGGAAACATGGGAACGCGAGACCGGGATTCGGGCGATCCTGCTCGACGGCGGAATGCGCGTCGCCGGAAAGATGCAGGCGCCCGACGTCGCGATGCTTTGCCCCGAGTGCGGCCTGCTGCGCGTGCATAAGATCGACTGCCCGCGATCGGCCGGATTCGGATTCGAGCCGGGCGAACGAACCGTCGACGGCGGCACCATCCGAGATCACGCCGCCCCGCATCGTGCCCGGCGGATCGGAGAATTCGATTCCGATTCCGTGTCACGAGTGCGGCAGAGCGAGCTCGAGACGGATCCCGGCGAGAGCAGCTAACCCGAGCGCGGCGTGCTGCTTGCGGTGCGTCACGCTCAGCGAGAGTTATTGAGTTTTGGAAACTGATACATCATTCCGAACGTACTAGACCGATGGCGACGTTTCGTGTACGGTCGCGTTCAATTACCAGATGGCGGTAACTGGGCAACAGGGAGGTAGCAATGAAACAGATTTCGCAGACCACGCACCGCGCGGATCAGCCGAACGTCCCGAACGCGAGAACGCAGCTCGCCGCAGCCATCGCACGAGAGTGCGGTAGCGTAATGAAACTCCGCGGCGTTCAATTCGCCCCCGGCGCCATCGACGAGCTCACGACGTGGATCAGCGCCCGACTCATCACGCAATTCGAGACACTCGAGCGAGCCGAGAACGCCGACGACGTTGCCCGCACCGGGAATCTCGACGGGGAAAGGGGCAGCGCATGCGCGACGGGAAAGAAATCGGCCGGCGCCTGACCGGTCCCGTGCGCGTGCCGGCGCGCGCACCCAATCTGGCGCCGATCGACGAATCGGACCGTCATTTGCTCCACCGGCTATGGACTCTCGCCGTCCACACCGATGGTTATCACAAAGCAGACTGGATCGAGCTCGAACGGCGATTCCTGCGGTCGCGGCCATGAGCGGCGGATTCCTCGTGCCAGAGCATCTCGACCAGTTTATCGAACTTGCCGTCGCGGGAATCCTGCCGACTCCGATCGATCGACGGCGCTCGCCCGTACCGTACTCACATAGTCACTATCTCGAATTCATCGCGACGGCGGCCGAGCCGGATGCTCCGATGAACCCCTTGTGTGAGTTTGCCGATTTTATCTATCACTACGGGCATCTCATGTTCGAGGGGAGCACGGAAACTATCGATCCCGATCTATGGGAACGTATGCGCGCATTCTGCGATGAGGAGATTGCTCCTGATGAGTGAACAACCGACAGTAGTCACGGAGGCCCGGATGAGGAAACTCGGCGCCGACCTCGAGCAGCAGGCGCCCGAGCCGGCCGGCGCGCTGATCGAGCTCGAGACCGTCGACCGGCTCGAGAATATCGCGCAGCAGCTCGAGCCGATCCCGACGAACCCGGCCGCGATTCGAGTGTGGCTCGCAGAGGCGACGGCTGAGATTCGCCGACTTTGGAATCTCGACGATCGCAGACCGCCGGCGCCGCAGTTGCTCCCGGATGAATTCCGTATTCCTGATTTGTGTCGATCGCCCTATCTCGTCGCCGTGGAACAAGAAAGAGCTTGGGAACGTGCTCTCGAGCTGCTGATCGAGGCGAGCCAACGATCCGCCGAGATCACCGACGAGGATCAGATCGAGAATCACGCCGAGCTGCATGAGCTCTCTCAGCGATACGATCGCGGCGATCGCGCGCTCGACCTGCTGCACGGGATCATCCGGTTCGGCTGCGATTGGGAGACCGTAACGGGCCGTTTCCGTGAGCGCGCGACGGAGCTCGCGCACGGCAGCCTCGAGCTCCGCGACCGGATTGCTCAACTCGGATCGCGCTACGATGAAGGAGATCGCAGCCTCGAGCTCTATGATGCAATGATCGCATTTGCGGAGATTGGAGCATGAGCAAACGAGCGACGAGCGACTGCGACTGCGACTGCCGGCAACGTGCGCAGCAGCAGATCGAATCCGCACCGGAGGAGCAGAATGAATCCGTACTATGAGAAGGACGGAATCACGATCTATCATGGGGACTGCCGACACTTTCTGAGCACGCTAAGCTGCGACCTGTTACTTACCGATCCGCCCTATAACATCCAGGTCGGAAGCGCCTTTAAGCGCGGCGACAGGATCGACAACGGTGACGCTCCGTGGAACAGATTTGATCTTGAAGGCTGGGAGCAGATGGTAACGGCTCGGAAGTGGGCCGCCGTGTTTCGAGCACGGCAGGGAGTAGGTGCGACGCTTCCGGGTCTGGTGAAATTCCACCAATACTATTTGGTCAAGACGAATCCACCGCCGACCCCACGGCCAACCTTTGTATCTGCTGTTGAGGAGTGCGACATATTCAGGGCCGATGGTGTGAAGTGGCACGGTTCCGGCTATGAGCCGAATCGATGGATCGGACCGTGCTCCAGTTCCCCAACCCACCCGGCAGAAAAGCCTCTAAATGCAATCATCCGTCTTGTTGGGTGTCTTTCTGAAGCCGGCGAAATGGTTCTAGATCCCTTTGTGGGAAGCGGAACGACGCTGGTAGCAGCAAAGTCTCTCGGCCGCCGGGCCATCGGCATCGAGATCGAGGAGAAATATTGCGAAGTGGCGGCCAAGCGGCTCGGCCAATCGGTCATGTTCGGAGCTGACGAATGAAAGCACGCTACGCCCTGGCCTATGCGAAATCCTGCCGGCACCTCACGGCCGTGCAACTCGACGTCTCGACTCGAGAGCTGATCGCTGCAGCCGGCACGGCACGGCGTGCACTCGCGCGGATTATGATCGAAGCGAAACCGAGCTCGATCGCAATCGATCCCGAGATGCCGAAAACCAGCGTCGAAATTGCACATTCCCGGCTCGCGCGCGCTCTGTACCCTTTCACCGAACACGGGATCCCCGACGACGAGACGCCGCCGAGCGAGCGATGCGCAATGGCGCTGCTCGATGTGATCGTGCAACTAGAAGATCTCGACGCCGTGCAATCCTACGATGCGATGCGAGCTCAATCGCGCATGATCATCTCGCAATGTGCTGCCGTGCTGCTGAATTGCGGATCCGAGCAGCTCACCCGTAGGATAAAACCGCCGATGCGATACGAACCATAGGAGAAACCCACGTGTTTAAGATTCTCGAAATCCCGATCCGGTCGACGGGGAAAACCGTCGTCGAGATGCCGAGCGAGCACGCTCGCATCATCAGCGTCGGCGAGATGCGCGGCACTCCGCGCCTGATCGTCGAGACCGGAGACGTCGACCTGATGCCCGCGCGGCGACCGCGCCGGCGAATCATCGCCTGCGACACCGGCGACGAGCGGCCGAGCGGCAAGTATCTCGGCACGTTCAAACCGCACAAGTCTAACAACCTGCGTCACCTGATCGACGCCGGAGAAACGGAGGAACCATGTTCCGAAAACGCGAAAACCGATTGATCCGCGGCCTGTTCTGGGGAACCGTGTTCAGCTCGCCCGTTTGGGCGATCCTGATCCTGCTGCTGCTGATGTTCACCGCGGCGCCTGCCGCGGCCGAGCGTGTTCCGTGGAAGGGCGCTCGGGTCGGCGAGCAGCGCGTGCTCGTCAGGGTGGAGCCGCCCCCGTCGTTTGAGTACTGCGACGATGAGTCCTGCGTCGGCGACTCCAAGCACGACATGGCGCAAGCGTGCCGCGACGCCTGTGGGACCGGAGGGCACGAACCTCCGGTGTACCGCGACTTCGAAGAAGATGGGCACCTGATCGGGTCGTGCGCTGCGAAGTGCACAGGCTGGTGCAACAAGCCGACGACGGTGATCGTCGAGCAAGTATGCGGCGTGGTGAGCCCGGAGCCGGAGCCCGACCCGGACGACGATCCGGTTGTGGGGCATGCCTGGGACAGCGACGTGCTCTGCCGCTGGAGTATCACAGACGATCCCGACCCGCAGTTGGTGTGCGTCCGCGTCAACAACCCGGACGACTTCGTGACGTCGTTCCCGTGGCTGGAGGACTACGTACCAGCCGCTTCGTCTGGGCCGCAGGAATGCGCTCCCGAGACGACGCTAGAGGGGTGCGTGAACTGCTACGTGGCGAACTGGTGGAACCTCGCGGCGGCCGAGCCGTACCCGCCGACGCCGCAGCAGGCTGCTGATCTGCAACTCGACGCGGAGGGATTCTGCTACGCGGTGCAGTGTTTGCCGTTGCGCGGTGCGTGCCCTGCTCCGGACTGCATTGGGCCGCGGCCGGTGGGGTGCTCGTGATGGAGAAGCTAGACGCAAAGTTCGACGGCGTGATCTTTAAGGTCAGGGACGGCAGCATCGTTCCGCCCGACGAGTACGTCGTGTTTCTTGCGAAGGACAACGCCTTCTACGAGATGGTGGTGGGCTA
>JAAELP010000117.1 GCA_024226535.1 Planctomycetota bacterium
CGGCGGCGTCCTGCCGCCTCCCGCACGGCGCGGCGGGGCAATCGCTGCGCCGTGCGTCCGTGCACGGCTTGCTTCAATTGGTGAGCCCGCGCAATGCGCGCCCTGGACTCGACCCACGACCAACCGAGCCCGCAGGATGCGGGCGGTCGCCGCGCAATCCCGCAGCTCCGGAGGAGCTGCCTCATATAGCCCAAACCCACGTCCGAACGTCCCTGCGCGAGCCGGCAGGACGCCGGCGGGTTCGGCGGCCCAAGGACTCCTTGAGTGAGCCGCAGGACGCGGCGTCAAAGCACGAGCGTTCGGCCGTCCAAGGCACTCCTCTGCGCTATCGTGCGGCGTGGAGCGAAGCCGGCAGGACGCCGGCGAAGCGGTGGGTCTTCCAACCTTGCGCATCACCCCCCCACCAGAACATATGGCAACAACTCCGCCGGCACCTCGCGCAAACCGCGTCGCCGCGCCTTCGCCACCGCGTAGCGCAACGACTCCCCCATCCGGCGCTCCACGGCCGGGGTCACGTTGAATCCGTGTTCGCGCATCGCGGCCAGCGCCCAGCGCCACGCGTGGTACTCCTCCAGGCAACGCGGGCGGAAGCGCCGGAAGCCGATGGCGTGATGGCCGATCTCGTGCAGGAAGATCGCGCAGCTCACCGGGCCGCGGGGGCGCGGCGCCTCGATGAGCCGGGCGACGCGTCCGCCGTCGTAGTGCACTTCCCAGGCGCAGCCGCTGGAGCTGCCGCGCCAGCGGTGCACGCGTACGCCGTAGGCGTTCTTCATCTCCTCGACGAGCGCGTCGTAGCGGTCCTGGATCGCGCGGCGACGCGGAACCGCGGCGGTCGGCGCCGGCGACGGGCGTCGGCGACTCCGCTGGCGTCTGGAGAGCAGGTCCCAGAGCGTCTGTGGAAAGAGCGTCACGTCGCGCCCACCAGCGCGTCGTCCGGCACCCGGTGCCCCCGGCGGTAGGCGTCGAACGTCATCGCCTTCTTCCCCGGCGGCTGGACGGAAAGCAGCCGCACTGCACCCGGGGCGCACCGCACACGGCCGTCGGCGAGGATCTCCCCCGCCGGTCCGTCGCCCGCGCACTCGGGCTCGTCGCTGACGCGCAGCAGCTTGAGCGTTGCCTCGCCCACGCGCACCGTGCACCCCGGCCACGGCGTGAGGCCGTGCACGCGGCACCGTACGGCGGCGGCGGTCTGGTCGAAGCGCACGGTCCCGTCGTCGCGCGACATCTTCGGCGCCTTCGTCGCCAGCGCGTGGTCCTGCGGCTGCCCTGCGAGCATCCCCGCCGCGTGCGCGTCGAGCGTCTCGCCGACCGCTTCCGGACCGAGCTCCGCGAGGCGGTCGTGCAGCTCGCCGGCGGTCTCCATGGGATCGATCGGCGTGCGGCGCACCGCGAGCACGTCGCCGGCGTCCATGCGTTCCACCACCGTGATCACGCTCACGCCGGTCTCCCGCTCGCCGTCCATCATCGCCCGGTTGATGGGAGCCGCCCCGCGGTACTTCGGCAGGATGGACCCGTGGAGGTTGATCACGAAGCGATCCGCGAGCAGCTCGTTGCTCAGCTTCTGGCCGTACGCGATGACCACCCAGGCATCCGTGCTCAACGCGCGGATCACCGCGAGGACCGCCGGCTCGTTGACGTTGGGTGGCGTCAGCACCGGCAGGCCGTGATCCCGGGCAAACGCGGCGACCGGTGTGGGCGTCACCGTCCGGCGACGACCGGCGGGACGGTCGGGCTGGGCGATGACCAGCGCGACCTCGTGCTCACGCATGAGGTGCCGCAGCGTCGGCAGCCCGAACGCGCCGGATCCGAAGAAGACGAGACGCATCGCCGGACACGATAGCGTCGGGCGGTGACCCGGGCCCAGAGCCCCCACGGCTTTCCTCAGCCTCTCAGCCCCCTCGTCGACATGGGGGCGTCGTCCACGAGCCGCGCGGCCGCCTCCAGCTCCTTGATCGGCTTGCGGTTGGCGAGCCGGTCCATCGGCGACATGCGGTCGAGGATGAGCACGCCGTCGAGGTGGTCGTACTCGTGCTGCCAGATGCGGGCGAGCATGCCCTCGGCGGACCGGGTGAACGTCCGGCCGTCGATGTCGAGAGCGGTGATCGTGGCCGCCAGCGGCCGGCGGACCTGGACGGTGATGCCCGGCAGGCTCAGGCACCCTTCCTCGCCGGACTCCAGGTCGCCGCGCTCCAGCTCGAGCCTCGGGTTGACGTAGACGCGGTCCTCGGGGTCCGCGTCGCGACCGTTCGTCACGAACAGCCGCCAAGGCAGGCCGACCTGCGGCCCGGCGAGGCCCACGCCCTCGGCATCGTGCATCAACTCGATCATGCGGAGCGCGACGGCGCGCACCTCGTCGTCCACGGCCTCCAGGGGCCGGGCCTTCTGCTTGAGGACCGGAGCCGGGTAGGACACGATCGAGAGTCGGGACGGATCGACGTTCATCGCCGGAATGCTACGCGGCCTCCCGATGGCCAGCCAGGGGGCCAAATCGTTGACCGGTGCCCGAAACCGTCATACCTTTGCCGGTCCGGCCGAGCGCCGGATATGCTTGAGTCGAAAGGTCGGCTGACTCCCGCGGAGACGACGGGCGGGGTCGTCCACCCGCCCGGGGAACGCACGTGGCACTGTTCAGAAAGAAACAACCCAACGGCGACGCCAACGGCAGCAGTGCCAAGGCCGAGTTCACGCCGCAGCCGGAGAAGGCGCGGAAGTGGTTCGAGCACGCCAAGGCCACGGCGATGGCGTCAAACTACGCCTACGCGCTGGAGTGCTACGCGAACGGGATCAAGCTCGATCCCGGCGTGATGTCCGCCCACGCCAGCATGTGGGATGCCGCCGTTCGGTACATGAACCAGGACAACTCGAAGCCCGCATCGGGGAAGGACATCAAGCAGTTCGACGACGGCACCCCGGTCGGACGCCTCGCCGCGGCGGAATTCGCCTGGATGAAGGACCTCAAGAACCAAAAGGCCGGCGTGAAGGCGCTGGAGGCGGCGGTCAAGGCCGAGCAGTTCGAGGTCGGCAACTGGTTCGCGCCCAAGGTCCTCGGGCTCATCAAGATCCAGAAGAAGCTCAGCAAGAGCATGCTGATGCAGACCATGGCCCTCTTCCGGGACGTCGGCGCCTGGGACGAGTCGATGACGGTGGGCGAGATGGCCCGCGAACTCGACCCCGCCGACAGCGACCTCGACTCGCAGCTCAAGAACCTGTCCGCCCAGCGCGCGATGGACCAGGGTGGCTATGCCGACACCACGACGGAGGAGGGTGGCTTCCGCAAGTTCATCAAGGACGACGAGAAGCAGCGCGAGCTGATCGAGGAGGAGTCGCTGGCGGGAGCCGGGTCGTCCGAGGAGCGGGTCTTCGCCCGCGCCAAGGCGGCCTACGAGGCGACGCCGACCGTGCCGGATGTGATCAACCGCTACGCCCAACTCCTCAAGAAGCAAGGGACGCCCGATTCCGCCCAGGCCGCGGGCGACCTCTACCAGAAGGGCTTCGAGGACACCGGCGAGTACCGCTTCCGCATGGCCGCCGGAGACATCCGCATCGAGCTGATGGTCGCGGAGCTTCGCGGGCTCGACGAGAAGCTCGAGTCCGGCGGCGATGACGGCGTCCGCGGGCAACGCGACGCATTGAATACGAAGATCCTCGAGCTGAAGACGGCCGAGTACACCGACCGCGTCGCCAAGTACCCGACCGACCGCGTCCGGAAGTTCCATCTCGGCATGGTCGAGTACGAGCTGGAGCGGTACCAGGAAGCGATGGAGCAGTTTCAGAAGTCGAAGGACGAGCCGAAGCTGCGGGTCCAGTCCGGGCACATGCTGGGCCGCTGCTTCTACGCGGAGAAGTGGTACTCGGAGGCGATCACCGAATACGAGGAGGCGCTCCAGGTCATCGAGGTCACCGAGAAGGACCGCGAGCAGGCCCTCCGCTACGACCTCATGCTCGCCCTGATCGAGGCGGCCCGCGAGGAGGATTCGATCGACCTCGCGAAGCAGGCCAAGTCGATCTGCTCGGAGATCGCGCGTCGCGACATCACCTACCGCGACATCCGGGCGAAGCGCAAGGAAGTGGACAAAGTAATTGCCGGCCTGACCGGTCCGCGCGAGTGACGCCGTGACCGTGCCCGCGACCATCGTCATACCCGCCCGTTACGAATCACAGCGTTTCCCCGGCAAGGTGCTCGCCGACCGCACCGGCAAACCGCTCATCCAGCACGTGTGGGAGCGCGCCGGCCAGGCGGCCTCGGCCCGACGCGTGGTCATCGCCACCGACGACGAGCGCATCCGCGTGGCGGCCGAGGCGTTCGGGGCGGTCGTGATCATGACGCGTCGGGATCACCCCAACGGAACCAGCCGGATCGCCGAGGCGGCGGCGCACCTCGACACGGACCTCGTCGTCAACGTCCAGGGCGACGAGCCGGAGATCGAGCCGAAGCTCATCGACCTCGCCGTAGACGCCATCGTCGGGCACGGCGACTGCCCGGTGAGCACGGTGGCCTCGCCGTTCGATCCCGAAGAGGATCCCGCCGATCCGAACGTGGTGAAGGTCGTCGTCGATGCGCGCGGGCGGGCGCTCTACTTCAGCCGGGCCCTGATCCCGCATGACCGGGACGGCGCCGGCGCCGCCGCGGCGTGCCCCCTCAAGCACCTCGGCCTGTACGTCTACCGCCGACCGTTCCTCTCCACGTACGTCAGGCTCGCCCCGACCCCGCTGGAGACGACCGAGCGCCTCGAGCAGCTCCGCGTGCTGGAGCACGGCTTCGGCATCGCCGTCGCGATCGGCAACGCCTCGTACACCGGCATCGACACGCCGGAGCAGTACGACGCGTTCGTCGCCCGGAGCGCCGGGACAACCTGACGAAGGGCGCGTGCGCGTCGGGAGCCGATACCCTGCGAACATGCTCGTGTACGCGGGGATCGACGAGGCGGGGTACGGGCCGATGCTCGGGCCGCTGTGCGTCGCCGGGACGGCGTTCGTGCTGGAAGGCGATCTGCCCGAGCGCGGCGCGCCGAACCTCTGGTCGATGCTCTCCGGCGCCGTCTGCCGGCGGCGGCGGGATCGGCGGCATCGGATCGCGGTCGACGATTCCAAGAAGCTCAAGGGCGCCAACAGCAGCACCACGGTCCATCCCCTGCGCGATCTGGAGCGTGGCGTGCTCGCCTTCGCCGCCGCGGCGGACGAGGACGACGCGGTCATCACCGGACCGGACGCCGTCCTGCTCGACCGACTCGGCGTCGAGGTGGCGCGACGACCGTGGTACGACTCGACGACCGCCACGCCCGTCGCGCACGAGGCGGACGAGATCCGCATCGCCGCCAGCCGCGTGCGGCGCGCGCTGGAGCGGGCGGGCGTCACCTGCGCCTCGATTCGGTGCGAGGCCCTCGACGCCGGCGACTTCAACCAGCGGGTACGGCGGACGGGCACCAAGGCGGGGGTCAACTTCGAGGCCGTCTCGCGTCTCGTCGCCGCCATCTGGAACCGCTGGCCCGATGCTCATCCCCGCGTCGTCGTCGATCGACAGGGCGGCCGCACGCACTATCTCGACGACCTCCAGGTCGCCTTCCCCGAATCCCGGATCCGCATCGTGACCGAGTCGGAGGCGCTGTGCCGGTACGAGCTTCGGCGCGGCGACGATCCCCTGACCATCAGCTTCGTCCGCGACTCCGAGCGGCACCACCTGCCGGTCGCCCTGGCCTCGATGACCGCCAAGTACGTCCGCGAACTGCTCATGATCCGGCTGAACCGCTTCTTCCGGGGGCACCGCCCGGAGCTGAAGCCGACGGCGGGATACGTGACGGACGCGCGTCGCTATCTCGCCGATATAGACCCGGTGATCGATCAGCTCGGGCTGGAGCGAGAGGAGTTGATCAGGGTCGTGTGATCGACGATTGACTCGGAAACCCGCCCTGCTAAACTGCCAAAGCGTTCTCTCACCGATTCTGGTGAGCCTCGAAAGGAGCTTCCCATGCGCGAGGAAGACGAGAACGCCCGCCTGCGTTAGCCGTCCCGTAACGGCCCGGCGCAACGCGGGCTGAAGACCGGGACGACCGTGCCCCCGCCTCGCCACGTCGGGGCCTTCAGAGGGCGGCACGATCGGCCGATAACGAGTGGACCTGCACCGACCCCCTCGAGGTGATCGTCGATCACCGCGATTCGGGATCGAAGCATTGACCGCAACCGGGGACTCCGCCGGAGTCCCAGAGACCCGTTCGCATTGGATCACTGACCATGGCACTCGACCTCAAGTACGTTCGCAACATCGGCATCTGCGCCCACATCGACGCTGGCAAGACCACCGTCACCGAGCGCGTGCTGTTCTACACCGGTCAGCGGTACAAGATGGGCGAGGTCCACGAGGGTACCGCGACCATGGACTTCCTCGCGGAGGAGCAGGAGCGCGGCATCACGATCCAGTCGGCCGCGACGACCTGCCCCTGGACCTACCAGGACGTCGAGTACACGGTGAACCTGATCGACACGCCCGGGCACGTCGACTTCACGATCGAGGTCGAGCGCTCGATGCGCGTGCTCGACGGCGCGGTCGTGGTCTTCGACGGGAAGGAAGGCGTCGAGGCGCAGTCCGAGACCGTCTGGCGCCAGGCCGAGCGGTACGTCGTGCCGCGTATCTGTTTCATCAACAAGATGGACAAGATCGGCGCCGACTTCGAGTTCAGCCTCCGCACCATCCGCGAGCGGCTCGGCGTCAACCCGATCGCGGTCCAGCTTCCGATCGGTGCGAGCGACACCTTCGAGGGGATCATCGATCTGCTCGAGATGCGGGCGTACTACTTCGACGAGGGCGAGCTGGGCGCGATCGTGCACGAGCGCGACATTCCCGACGACCTCAAAGAGACGGCCGAGCTGTACCACCACGAGCTGGTGGAGCAGGCGGCGGAGCTGGACGACGCCCTCACCGAGCAGTACCTCGAGGACGAGTCCGCGATCACCGCCGACCAGATTCGCGCCGCCCTCCGCGCCGGCACGCTCGACCAGCGTTGCTACCCGGTCTTCTGCGGCGCCGCGCTGAAGAACATCGGCATCCAGCGTCTGCTCAACGGTGTCATCGACTACCTGCCCAACCCGACCGAGGTCCCGGACGTGCAGGGCATCGATCCGAAACGCAAGGACGAGCCGGCGACGCGTCCCGCCAGCATCGACGCCCCGTTCTCCGCGCTCGTGTTCAAGGTCGTGGCCGACTCCCATGGCGACCTGACCTACCTCCGCATCTACTCCGGCAAGCTCCCCAAGGGCACCCGCGTGCTCAACCCCGGCAGCGACAAGAAGGAGAACGTCAGCCGGATCTTCGAGATGCACGCCAAGGATCGCCAGCCCCTGGACCAGGCCGAGGCCGGGCAGATCGTGGCCGTCATCGGGATCAAGCACTCGGTCACGGGCGACACGCTCTGCGCGACCGACGCCCCGATCGTGCTCGAGAAGATGGACTTCCCCGAGCCCGTGATCTCGATGTCGATCGAGCCGAACACGAACGACGACAAGAAGAAGCTGAGCGAGGCCCTGACCACGATCCGCCGAGAGGATCCCTCCTTCCGCACCACCTACAACGACGAGACGGGCGAGACGATCATCGCGGGCATGGGCGAGCTGCACCTGGAGATCGTCAAGAACAAGCTCCTCCGCGACATGAAGATCGGCGTCCGCGTCGGCACCCCGCGGGTGAGCTACCGCGAGACGATCACCGGCACCGCCAACGCGGTGCGTGGCAAGTTCGTCAAGCAGACCGGTGGCCGCGGCCAGTTCGGCGACGTCATCATCAACGTCTCCCCGATCACGCCCGAGCAGGCCGAGGCCGAAGAGCTGGAGCTGAAGAACGGCGTGGCCTTCATCGACAAGATCTCGCAAGGCGCGATCCCGCGTGAGTACATCCCGTCCGTCGCCGTCGGCATCCGGAACGCGGCGCAGTCCGGGATCCTCGGCGGCTACACGATGGTGAACCTCAAGGTCGAGTTGGTCGACGGATCCTCCCACGAGGTGGACTCGAGCCAGATCGCCTTCGAGCAGGCCGGCGCGCTCGCCTTCCGCGAGGCGTGCACCCAGGCGGGCCTCGCCCTGATGGAGCCCATCATGAAGGTCACGATCACCACCCCCGACGAGTACTTCGGGGGCGTCTCCGGCGACCTCGCGTCGCGGCGGGGCCAGATCGTGGACTCGGAACTCCGCGGCAACACGCGCGTGATCCACGCCGAGGTGCCCTTGTCCGAGATGTTCGGCTACGAGACGGTCCTGCGTGGTCTCACCTCCGGCCGGGCGAGCAGCACGATGGAGCCCGCCGAGTACCGTCTCATGCCCGACCGGCTTCGCGACGAGGTGCTCGCCAAGACCTGAGCCGGCCCCATCCCGGGCTCGGCCAGCGGGCACGGGCACGTCCCGTTCGAGCGGCTGAAAGACACTCTGGCGGGATATTCCGTCACCCGAATCCCAACCACCCGGTACATGAAGTGTGCCGCCGGATTATCTTCGGCGGCAACTGACGGGATCAGGGCATGCTCAGCCTCTCGAGACGCAAGGACGATCCCCCGCCCACGGGGTTCGACGAGGAAGGCCGTGACCGGCGTCTCGACGCCGCACGCCGCGCGATGGCGATCCTCTGCTCGGTCCTCCTCCTGCTCGGGGCCGTCAGCGTCGTCTCCTTCATCGTGGAAGACATCGGGGACCTGACGGACGAACAGGCCGCGGCCACCACGACCCTCGTCGACCTGGGGCCGGAGCCAGTGCAGGAGCCCGATCCGTCCCGCGCACCGGTGCCGACCGAGTGGGACGCCGCCCGCTCCGCCATCGCCACCGCCGAGCAGAACGTCCACCGCGGCTGGGGGCGGCTGGGCGCGATGGGACTCGCCCTCGCCGTCATCGCGTTCTTCCTCGTCTACCAGCGGCCGCGCGTCCGCTCGGTGACGGAGATCACCCATGCGTGCACGCTGATGATCCTGATCACCGGCGCGATCCTGCTCGCGTCGCGGCTGTTCGTGGCCCGCGCGATCGACGACTACCCGATCCTCGGGCTCATCGACCTCGTCGTCATGCACCTCGCGGTCTGCCTGATCATGCCGTGGAACGCGCGCGAGGCGACGATGCCGTTCGGCGCGCTCATGGTGGTCTGGGCCGCCACCTTCCTCGTACCGCACGCGACCGAGTTCCAGATGCTCGACCGCGTGGTGGCGGTCATCGTGAGCCCCGTCGTGCTCGTGCCCGGGGCGCTCCTGGCCAAGTGGCGCGCTCAGCGTCGCGCCGAGGACGAGCAGCGCATCGAGCTTGCCGGCCGCGTCGAGCACTTCGGCGGCGAGCTTTCCCGCGCGCGGATCGTGCACGACGCGATGTTCCCGCGGCCGTTCACGGGGCACGTCGCCTTCGAGTACGAGTACCAGCCGATCCACGAGATCGGCGGCGACTACGTGCACACGAACGTCTGCCCCGACACCGGCCGCGTGATGCTCACGCTGCTCGACGTCGCCGGTCACGGGCTCGCCGCGGCGCTGACCGTCAACCGGCTCTTCGGCGAACTGGAGCGGATCCTCGCCGAGCACCGCGATGCCGAACCGGCCCAGATCACTTCGCTGCTGAACCGGTACATCTTCCTCACGATGTCGCGGCACAGCCTCTTCGCCACCGGCACCTGCATGCTCCTGGACCCGGCCAGCGGCGTCCTCAAGTGGGTGAGCGCCGGCCACCCGCCGTCGCTCGTGCGGCACGCCGACGGCCGGGTGGCGGAGCTGGAGACGACCGCGGCGCTCATGGGTGCGATCGAGCCCGAGTCGTTCGACCCCGACCAGGCCGAGATGAAGCTCTCGCCGGGCGAGGTGGTGATCGCCTACACCGACGGCGCGTTCGAGGCCCGGAACGCCGAAGGCATGCGCTTCGGCATGGACCGCGTCCGCGAAACCGCCTGCTTCGACCCGCCCCCGCGAAGCTGGCCCAAGTTCATCGCCGGCGCCGTCGCCCAGCACCACCAGGGCTACGCCGACGACGACGTGTTGATCGCCGCCCTGACGCTCCGCAGCCTGCGCGTCCCCGACCTCCACGAGATGGAGCTTCGGAAGATGGCGGAGGCGAAGACTTGATCGGTCGCTCGCCCAATGACAACAGCTTCATGGACCTCGCCGCGAGCATCGCGTGGAGGGGGCATGGCGGTGCGGAGCCGAACCCGATGGTCGGGTGCGTGATCGTTGACGGCGACGGCGACGTGGTCGGGACCGGGGCGCACATGCGTTTCGGGGGGCCGCATGCGGAGATCAACGCGTTGCGGCAGGCCGGGGCGCAGACGCGGGGTGCGACGGTCTACGTCACGCTGGAGCCGTGCAATCACACGGGGAAGACGCCCCCCTGCTCCGAGGCGCTCATCGCCGCCGGCGTCGCGCGGGTCGTCTACGGGCAGCGCGATCCTCACGAGGAATCAACGGGCGGCGACGAGCGACTGCGCGCGGCGGGGATCACCGTCGACTGCATGCCGGACCACGCGGCGGCGGCGGCCACCAGCGCGGCGTTCGCGCACCGCGTGCGCACCGGGCTTCCGTGGGTCATCGCCAAGTGGGCGCAGACGCTCGACGGGCGCATCGCGACGCGCACCGGCGCGAGCCAGTGGATCTCCGGCGAACGAAGTCGGCGCATGGTGCACCGCGAGCGCGGCCGCGTGGATGCGCTGCTCACGGGGATCGGCACCGTCACCGGCGACGATCCGATGCTGACCGCGCGTGGCGTGCGCGTTCGCCGCACGGCGCGGCGCGTGATCGTCGATCCCGGGCTGCGCACACCGTATGAGTCGAAGCTCGTCCGCACCGCCGGGGACGTTCCGACGATCATCGCCTGCTCCGAGGACGTGGTGAACTCGGCCGCCGACCGCGCCGGCGCGCTCTGCGGTGCCGGCATCGAGCTGATCGCGGTCCCCGCTCCCGCCGGGGAGATCCCGCTCGCCGCGGTTCTCGCCGAACTCGTCCGCCGACACGACGTCACCAACGTGCTCGTGGAGGCCGGCGCCGGACTCCACGGCCGCCTCTTCCGCGACGGGCTCGTCAACGAGGCCTGGGTGTTCGTCGCCCCGCTGCTCTTCGCCGACGAGCAGGCACTGCCGCCCGCGATCGGCCGCGAGGTCCACGAGGTCACCGACGGCGTGCCGCTGCACCTGACCCACTGCCACCGCCGCGGCGACGACGTCGTGCTCCGCTACCGCGTGAGGCCGTAGTCGCGGGGGTCGAGGCCGAGGGCGAAGTTGGATGGGAAGAACCGAAGCACGCCGTCACCGTTCTCGAGGATCCAGCGGCGTTGGCCGTTCTTTTCGCGGGCGACGCGGACGGTGTCGATGGGGCGGGAGTCGAAGCCGATCAGGGTGATCGTGGCGACGTCGATGTCGCGCGGGTACGCGCCAATCTCGACGGCGCCGGCGCGGACCTCGGTGAGCATCTCCAGCAGTGACCCGACGCGCGCCGGTTCGACTTCCTTGTTGTCGTGGTCGGGCGCGATCCAGCGGCGCACGTCGCGCTGGAGCCTGAACTCACCGGCGGTGGAGCTGACGCGGATCGCCTTGACGTCCGCGGCGTTCACGCCGCTGCCGGTCGCCGCGGCGAGATCCGTCGGACGCAGGAACACGGCGCCCAGCGTCTTCTCGGGCAGACGCGCGATGACGCGGCGTCCCTCGATCATTCCAAAGCGGTCCTGCGTGCCGACGCCGGCGCGGGCGCCGATGAGCAGACGCTGCGTGGTCGACTCGCGCTTCACGCCGGCGTCCCCCGCCGGTGCCTCCACGACGCGGCTCATGGTCACCGCGATCGAGCCCGCCGGCGTGGAGAGCCCGAACCGCGACAGGTCCTCCGGGTCATCGCGCACGAACGCCGACGCCTTCGCTCGCGCCAACGCCTGCACCAGTCCCTCGAACGCCACGTCGTTGACCCGCGTGCGCACCGGTTGCTCCATCCGCCACGTGCGCCGGTCGCGCACGAGCACGACCAGGTCGTCCCCGCTGGCGATCTCGATCCGGTCGGCCTCGACCCCGATGGCGTCGAAGAGCGTCGGGTCGCGCCACAGCACCGGGTCCTGCTCGAGCGCGCGCTCGTGCAGGTCGTCGTTGACGACGAGGATCGCCGGGTCGCCGCCCTTCCGGAGATAGCTCCGTCCGGCGATGCCGCGACGTCCGAGCAGCAGCCGCACGGAGCCTTCCGGCCACCCCAGCCTCAGCGTCGCCGCCGCCGGGTCGAGCCCGAGCGTTGCGGCCGTTCCCGTCGATCCGGCGCCACCCGCGTCCAGTTCGTCCACGATCGACAGCTCCGCCGCCCGGCGGAGGATCTGCCGGATCTCCGGCGTCTTCATCGGATGCTCGAACGGCTCCGTCTGCCACCATCGATCATCGCGGCGCACGAACTCCAGGTGATCGTCCCCGCGATCGAGCGTGATCCGGTTGACGTCGTCCACTGGCAGCGCCCCCGCGTCGAAGAGCAGACGCGCGTCGGCCTGCTGCGCGGTGCCCGTCGCCGGACCGTGGCGCTCGACCCAGACGGCGGCGAAGACGCCGGCGACGGCGAGGATGACCAGGATGATCGTGGATCGGTACGGCATCGCTCTCGCTACACGCGCCTCACGACGAAGACGAGCATCCCCACGAGCAGGCATCCGAGCGGCGCTCCCACGATCGCCAGCAGCCCCCACCGCACGCGTGTCGGCACGTCGAGGCCGTCGAGCCGCGCGACCTGCCGGCTCACGGGGCTCGGCGCGATCAGCTCGTCCATGCCCGCCAGCCACGCGACGGAGGCGAGCATGAACTCGTGGTTGCCGGGGTTGGTCAGGGCGGCGCGCTGGCCGCCGATCGTCGCGTACACGTCGGCGACGTAGCTGAGCATCCACCCGCCGGAGCCGATCACGATCATGCGTTGCTCGCCGCCGTCTTCACCGGAGCGCGAGCGCTCCGCGGCCACCGCGATCGGCTGCGCGTTCTCGAAGGGCGTCCCCGGCTCGTCGGCCGTGCGCACGGCGAGCTTTCGCGCCCAGTCCGCCTCGAGCCAACGCACGGGGCTCGGATCAACCGCGGCCAGCACGGTCTGCCGCACGCCGCCGGGCACCGGGTCGACCGGCTCCACCGGAACCGGCAACACGAAGTACGTCTGCTGACCGTGCACCGCGGCGCTGACGGGGTTCCCATCGGGGAAACGCGCGACGGTGATCCCCTGCTGGTACTGGGGCGTCCCGTCGGGATCCGGAAGGCTCTCGAAGATCGGCGTTCCCGTGGCGACACGCAGGCCCAGCGGCGCCGCGAGCAACGGCCACGGGTCCGGCCGCCGGTAGCGTGGCAACAGGCTCGGGTAGAGGTTAAGCATGACCGACTCGCCGTCGGCGATGAGCTGCTCGACGCCGCGGATGAGCAGTCGCTCGGCGCGATCAGGCTCCAGCTCCTCGCGGGCCGACGGCGGCACGACGATCCACACCACCGGCTGGCCCTCGTGCGGGATCGGGCGATCGGTGTGCCCGACACTCCACTCCGTCACCTCGAAACGCGACGCGTGGAGCATGTCGGCGACGCCGAGGACGTCGTCGTGCTGCGGCGTGTCGCGCATGAGCGAGCGCGGCTCGTTGTGCATGAACACGACGAGCGGCATCTCGTCCACGAGCAGCGACCGGATCGCGGCGGAGATCACCTGCTCGCCGCGGAAGCGCCGGTCGAACGCCACGGTGTCGGCCCCGATCTTCCGGCGGTTGACGCTCGGGAAGAGCTGCTCGGACGGCACCACCGCGGTGCGCTTCGGACCGATGACCACCGCCGCTTCGCCGCCGGCGAGCTGCCGGCCGATCGACGCCAGCTCCAGCGGCGGCAGGCTCGCGAGCGGATCGGCGACGATCGCCAGACGCTGGGCGAGCGTTTGATAGTCACCGACGACCGACGCCGAGAACCGCGCGACCGCGGGCGGCACGTCGGCCCGCTCGCGCCAGCGAACGTAGATCCTCGCCATCTCGTCGAGCTCGTTCGCCCACTCGCTGGTCACGTGACCGAGGATGCTGCGGGCGGTCTCGTAGTCCGGGATCGGCTGGCCTTCGTTGACCTGCCGCGCCTCGCGCACGCGATCGAGCACCGCCTGCCCCTCGCCGCCGATCACCGACATCGGTCCGAGCCGGCGCTGGATGTCGCCGCGGCCCGGGTCGGCGGGGTCGAGCATCTCGAGAATGCGTTCGAGCTGACCCGCCTGCTGCTGAGCGAAGACCCGCAGCTCGTCGAAGGCCACCACGCCCTCGGCGATCGCCCGCTCGTAGGCGGCGATGCGGTCGCGCTCGTGCTCGCGGAGCCGCGCGAGCAGCGCCTCGTACTCGCCGAGCGTGGACGGATCGGTCGGATCCACGCGCACCACCGAGATCGCCGGCTGCGCCTGCTGGTATCGCTTCAGAACCTCATCCACCTGCGCCCGGGTCGCCGCGTCGGCATCGTCGGCGACCATGATCAGCGCGATCGTCCAGTCGCCGGTGAGGCCGTCGAGCAGACGCAGCGTCTGGTCGCTGAGCGAGTACGCGCGGGTCTTCGTCGCGTCGACGCGCATCCGCAGGTCCGTCCGGTGCGCGAAGTAGTTCACGACCACGGCGATGGTGGCGAGCGCGACCATGAACGCGGCGAGGTTCACCGCGTAGGCCGTCCGGCGGAGCATCCGGTTCATGGCCATCGTCGCAGCCCCAGCGACTTCGTGGCCGCCACGAGGAACACCACGGTGAACGAGAGGAAGTACACGACGTTGAACGAGTCCACGAGCCCGATGATGAAGCCGCGCATCCGCACGACCGGGTTGCCGAACTCCAGGAATCCCGCCGCGGAGCGCGCCCAGCCGAGCACCTGCTCGAGCAACGCGCTGTTGCCCGGCCGCCCCGCGAGCCCGTCAGCCATCGCCGCGATCTGGGGCAGGGCCATCGTCGCCAGCAGCAGGATCAGCCAGAAGAAGATGGTGGTGATGTACGCGAGCACCTGCGATCCGGTGAGCGTGGAGGCGAGGATGCCGCTGGCAAGGTACGCCGCGCCGACGAGCAGGAGCCCGAGATAACCGCAGAGCAGCTCGCCGTAATCGGGGCGCCCGTACAGCTCCAACGCGATCACGAAGACCAGCGTGGGCAGGAGCATCACCACGAGGAATCCCAGCGATCCGAAGAACTTCCCGAGGATGATCTGCGTGTCGCGGACCGGCGCGGTCATGAGCACTTCGAGGGTGCCGAGGCGGATCTCCTCGCTGATCGTGCGCATGCTCAGGGCGGGCCCGATGAGGAAGAACACCCAGACGCCGACGTCGAAGAACAGACGCATCGACGCCGGTTGCCCCTGGCTGAACCCGGCGCCGAGCAGCGGCGCGGCGGCGAAGTACAGCAGCGCCGTGAAGAAGACGAACAACGCCATGACGAGGTAGCCCGCCGGCGTCAGCAGGTACGAGAGAAGCTCGCGGCGCGCGATGACGAGCGTGGCGGTCACGGCACGGTCTCCGGGGCCCGCGGCTGCGGGTTCGACGGCGGTCGTACGGACATCGGCGGCGAAGCGCCGTGGCCGGAGTCGGGCCCGTCCGTGGACGCGCCCCCACCGGTCCGTTCGCCACCGGCGATCACCTCGACGAACATCTGCTCGAGCGTCGGAGCCTCGCGCTTCAGCTCACGGACGGCGGCGCCCTTCTCGCGGAGCGTGCGGCCGATCAGCTCGCGCCGGTCCTCGGCGTCGCGCTTCGGCGTGATCGTCAGACGCGTCCAGCCGTCGCCGAGCGTGCTCACGTCCACGCGCTCGACGCTGGGCAGCCCCCAGAGCGCCGTTTCGGCGTCGGCGCCGTCGGTCTCGACGATGTACCGGCAGCCCTGGGCCGCCGACTGGCGCAGGGCGTTCACCGATCCCTGCATCCGGATGCGCCCGGCGGCGATCATCATGATGTCGTCGCACGTCAGCTCCGCCTCGGGGAGGATGTGCGTCGAGAGCAGGATCGTGTGCCGCCCGGCGAGTTCGCGGATGAGCTGCCGGACCTCGCGGATCTGCTCGGGGTCGAGCCCCGCCGTCGGCTCGTCGAGGATCAGCACCGGCGGATCGTGCAGCATCGCGGCGGCGAGCCCGACCCGCTGGCGATAGCCCTTGGAGCAGTGACGGATCTGCCGTCGCCGCACGTCCTCCAGCCGGCAGCGGCGGATCACGGTGTCGATCGCCCCCCGGCGCTTCGATCGCCGCACGCCGAAGAGGCTCGCCCGGAATCGGAGGTACTCGATGACACGCATCTCGCCGTACAGCGGCGTGGACTCCGGGAGGTACCCGATCCGCCGCCGCACCTGCAACGACCGCCTCCGCACGTCGAGCCCGTCGACGGTCACCGACCCCGACGACGGGGGCAGAAAACCCGCGAGCATCCGGATGGTGGTCGTCTTGCCGGCACCGTTGGGGCCGAGGAAACCCACCACGCGCCCGGCGGTAATGCTGAAATTGATCGAATCGACGGCGCGTACTTTGCCGAAACTCTTGGACAGGTTCTGGGCGACGATCATGCTTCAGCGCTCGTATGCAGGGCAACACCCGACGATGCCTGCCTTGATGCCCGTCAATGCGAAATCCGTCGGTCCCTTCGCGGCCGGTCCGCGGTCGATTCTTGACCCCCGGCCCCAACTGTCAAGCACGAGGTTGCACCAGTCCTCACGGGGCTCGTACACTCGGACGGATGAGGCCCGGTCGCCGAGGCGGCCCGGCCCGTGGAGGAGTCTGAATCAGGCTGCGTCGGTGAACCGTGCCGGCGATAACGCGTCATGAGCTCCAAGCTTCCACGGCTCGTCGTGCCCGCCGGCCTCCTGCCGGCGCTCGCGGATCGACTCGACTCCCTCAAATCGGCGTTCGAGGTGGTCGAAGTTGAAAGTGCTGAGGCGGCCCATCGCGCCGCCGGCGGCAAGGATGTCGTCCTGCTCGCGGCCGGAGGCGGCATCGGTGGCGAGGATGTGCCCGCCGGCGGGTCGCTGTCCATCCTCGAGCACATCGGCCAGGGCGTGGGCATCGTCGGCGGTAACGGGCGGCTGGCCTGGGCGAACCGGCGGCTGCGCGACTACGACGAGGCCACGCAGAAGCAGTTCGTCCGAACCTGCGGGGACGCCCTCGACCAGTTCAACCAGAGCGGCGAGGCCGCCGTGCCCCTCATCCAGCGACCGGGGCGACGGTTCACGTTCACGACCGAGGCGTCGGCGTACGAGGCGATCGTCTCCATCGCGTCCGTGGACGACACCGACGAGAAAGAGGTCTGCGCCGTCGTCGGCACGTTGTGGGACATCTCCAGCAGCCGCCGGCTCCAGGCCCGCGTCGACGCCATCGACACCGCCGGCGCCGAGTTGCTGCGGATCGACACGGACTCCGTCGCGCGTCTCGACATGGCCCAGAGGCTCCGGCTGCTGGAGGAGAAGATCCGGCGGGCGGCTCACGACGTGCTCGGCTTCGACAGCTTCGAGGTGCGGCTCACCGACCGCCAGACCCGCCAGCTCGAGCTGGTCTTCTCCACCGGGCTCACGCCGCTGAAGATCGGCGAGGTGATCTTCGCCCGGGAGGAGGACAACGGCATCTCCGGCTACGTCGCGTCGACGGGTCAGAGCTACATCTGCCGTGACGCGATGAAGGACGCCCGCTACCGCGAGGGTCTCCACAACGCGGCCAGCTCCCTCACCGTGCCGCTCCAGCTTCACGATGAGGTGATCGGGGTCTTCAACGTCGAGTCCGACGACCTGGACGCGTTCGACGAGAACGACCTGCACTTCGCCCAGATCTTCGGGCGGTACGTGGCGATGGCGATGCACATCCTCGACCTGCTCGTGGTCGAGCGCTACACGACGAACGAGCAGATCACGGCGAACTTCTTCACTGAGCTGAACCAGCCGCTGACCCGCATCGCCGACGAAACCGCCGAGCTGCGGTCCATCGCCGAGAACGAAGCGACGAAGCAGCGTCTGGACGGCGTGCTGGAGTTGGTCGAGGGCATCCGCCGGCGGCTCCAGGCGTGCACGACCGGTCCCAAATCCCTGATCGGCGCCGACCAGGAGGAGGCCGAGCCCGATCCCCTCATGCAGGGAAAACGGGTCATCCTCGCCGACAACGAGCCCACGGTGCGCGAGGCGATCGGGAACCTGCTCCGCGGCAAGGGCTGCGAGGTCGCGATCTGCGCCGGCGGGGCGGAGACGATCGACCTGCTCCGCGAACGCGAGCAACGCCAGGAGCCGGTGGACCTCGTGATCTCCGACATCCGCATGCCCGACCGCAACGGCTACGAGGTCTTCCGCACGGCCAAGGAGATCTTCGCCGGGACGCCGGTGATCCTGATGACGGGCTTCGGCTACGACCCGCACCACTCGATCGTGCGGGCGAGCCAGGAGGGGCTGCACTCGTTCCTCTTCAAGCCACTCCAGGCGTCACAACTCCTGGAGGCGGTGACGAAGGCGTTTGGTGGTGTGGTGCCGGATCCTTGATCCACGATCCACGATTCGGCAATTGAGATTGGGGATCGAGGATCGAGAATCAAGAACTTGGCGTTTCGGACTGCGGACTTCGGACTCCGAATTCCGAAATGGGTGGGGGGGCAAACTTCAACCCTGCTGCGCAAGCAGGACCCGCCAGTACCCCTCATGGTCCTTCTCCACCCTCGCCTCCCCCAACCCCCCGGCCGCACCGGCCAACGCCAGCACCGCATCCCGCTGGGCGTGGCCGATCTCCATCGCCAGCAGGCCGCCGGGGGCGAGCACGGCGCCGGCGCCGGCGAGGATGGGCCGGATGATGTCCAGACCGTCGGGCCCGCCGCGGAGGGCGGAGGCCGGTACGAAGTCGCGCACGGCCCGCTGGACCTGCCCGCCGTCCCATTCCGCGTCGCTGATGTACGGCGGGTTGGAGCAGATCACGTCGAAGACGCCGCCGGCGGCGAGAAGCGGTTCCAGCCCGGGCCCGGCGACCAGCTCGATCCGGCCCTCGACGCCTGCGGCCTTCGCGTTGCGTTCGGCGAGTTCGAGGGCCGCGGGCACGACGTCCGTGGCCAGGATCGTCGCGTCCGGCAGTTGGGCCGCCAGGGAGATCGCGATACAGCCGGAGCCGGTGCCGATATCCGCGATCCGCACCGGACCGTCGATCTCGCGGCCGCGGTGCCAGGCGAGGACCGCCTCGACGAGGTCCTCGGTGCAGGGCTGCGGGATCAGCGTGGAGTCGTCCACGATCAGGTCGCGGGTGAAGAAGCTCGCCCGGCCCACGAGGTACTGCACCGGCTCGTGGGCGTCGGCCCTCACCACCAGAGCCCGCAGCGTGCTCAGCTCCTCGCGGGAGGCGGGCCGGTCCGCCTCCATGTACAGGCGAAGCCGCTCGCATCCGAGCACGTGGGCCAGGAGCATCTCGGCCACGATCCGGGGCGCGTCCAGGTCACGCTGGGTGAAGCGCTCCGTCATCCACGCCAGCAGCCGGCGGGTCGTCCATGCCTCGCCGTTCTCCCGTCGGGCTACCTCCGCCGTCGCCGCCGTCCCTGGTTGGCTGTCGCTCATGGCCGCATTCTAAGCGGCGAAGGGCCCGCTGCCGCGAACGGGGCATAACTCCCGGTCACGACTCGCGTTCATCCCGCTACGATCCAAGCCTCCATGCTCACCCACGACCCCTACCCGGCACCACGCTCATGCACGTCCTGATGCTCGGATGGGAGTTCCCTCCCTTCATCACCGGCGGTCTCGGCACCGCGTGCCACGGCCTCACCCGCGCCCTCGACCAACGGGGGGTACGCGTGACGTTCGTGCTGCCACGGTCGGTGGACCAGGAGCACGCGGCGCACGTCGCGCTCGTCAGTCCCGAGGCGCCCCTGTCCACCTACGACCCCGAGGCCGTGCCGCTCGAGCCCGGCGCCGGGGACTACATCGACCTGGAGGGAGCAGACGACGACGATTCGCCGCCGGGCACGCCGCGCCGCGGTTTCCGGCGCACGCGCTTCCTCGGCGTCGACGCCGGCTTCGCCCACCCGTATCCACAGGAGGGCGAAGCCGCCGGGCACGATGTGTCCTGGGTGGACAAGGTCGGCGGCGCGGCGTCGTCAACGACCGGCGCCCGCTCCGGCACGCCCGCTGCCGGCGCGCCCACGGAAGACGCTCCCCCCGCCGACGCGGAGCATGACCAAGCCCCCGCCCCCCAGCCGGTCGCCGAATACGGCATGGACCTCATCGACCAGGTTCGGCGCTACGCGAGCTTCTGTCTCGAGGCGGTGAAGGGGCTCGAGTTCGACGTCGTGCACGCCCACGACTGGATGACCTATCCCGCGGGCCTGTGGATCGCCCGGGCGACCGGCCGACCGCTCGTGGTGCACGTTCACTCCACCGAGTTCGATCGATCCGGCGAGCAAGTGAACCAGCGCGTCTATGACATCGAGCGCCGAGGCATGCACGGCGCGATGCGCGTGATCACCGTCAGCCAGCTCACGAAGAACGTCGTCGTCAACCGGTACGGCGTTCCCGACTCCCGCGCCGTCGTTGTCTACAACGGCGTGGAACTCGACACGGAGCGCGTGCACCTCAGCGGCATTCGCAGCCGCGACCGCATCGTCCTGTACTTCGGGCGGATCACCTACCAGAAGGGCCCGGAGTACTTCGTGCGCGCGGCCAAGCGTGTCCTGGAGCGCATGGACGATGTGAAGTTCGTCGTCGCCGGCTCCGGAGACCAGGCGCGGCGCATGATCGAGATGGCCGCGGAGATGGGCATCGGTCACCAGATGCTGTTCACGGGGTTCCTGCGCGGAGACGACATCAAGCGTGTCTTCTCCATCGCGGACCTGTACGTGATGCCGTCGATCTCCGAGCCGTTCGGCATCGCGCCGCTGGAGGCGATGGGCCACGACGTGCCCGTGCTCATCAGCCGCTCCTCGGGCGTGAGCGAGGTGCTGACGCACGCGCTCAAGGTGGATTTCTGGGACGTGGACGACATGGCGAACAAGATCGTCGCCGTCCTGAAGTACCCGCCGCTGGGGCAGACGCTGCGCCAGCACGGCGCGATGGAAGTGCGTCGTCTCACGTGGGAAGGCGCGGCGCGCCGGTGCTGGGAGGTTTACGAGGAGGTCGCCGGCGAGGTGATCGGGGCCACTCGGTGAGGGCACGGCGCCTGGCCCTCGCCACGTGCGCAGACCTGCCGGACTGGGAAATCGACGACCGACCCTTGCACGAGGCGCTGTCCGAGCGCGGCGTCGTCGTGGAGCGCCCCGCGTGGAGCGACGACACCGTCGACTGGAGCGACTTCGACGCGTGCCTGATCCGGACGACGTGGGACTACCAGGAGCGGCGCGACGAGTTCCTGGCGTGGGCGCGAACCGCGGCGAGCCTCACGCGGCTGTTCAATCCCCTCGCCATCGTCGAGTGGAACACGCACAAGGGGTATCTGCGCGATCTCGCGGACCGCGGCGTCCCCACCGCGCCGACGGTCTGGCTGGACCGCGGCGGGCGCGTCGACCTGGAACCGTTGCTGGCCGAGCGCGGGTGGGCCAGGGGGTTCCTGAAGCCCGCGATCGGGGCGACGGCGCGGGAGACCATGCGGTTCCACGCCACCGGGGGTGAGCTGGCGGCGGCGCAGGCCCATCTCGATCGACTGCTTCCCACCGAGGACATGCTCCTCCAGCCGTACCTCGCCCGCGTGGAGACCGAGGGTGAACGGTCGGCGATCTTCATCGACGGCGCCTTCACCCACGCGGTCCGGAAGATTCCCGTCCCCGGCGATTACCGCGTCCAGGACGATTTCGGGGCACGCGACGAGCCGACGGAGCTGACCGCCGTCGAACTGGAGCTCGCGCGGAGCCTCATGGCCTCCATCGACGACGGCCTGCTCTACGGTCGCGTGGACATGCTCCGCGACGACGCCGGCGGTTCGTGTATCACCGAGCTGGAACTGGTCGAGCCGTCGCTGTTCTTCCGGCACGCCCCACACACCGCCGATCTCCTCGCGGACGCGCTCATCGCGCGACTCGCGTGACGGGATCTCGCCCCCTTCCCCCCCTTCGTGCCCCCGTGTCTTCGTGCCTTCGTGCCTCTTTTCTATACTCACCCCATGCCCACGCGCGCCGACTCGCCGGTTGCCACCGACGCGGTACCCCATGATCCCGCCCTGGACAAAGAGGTGCTGCGGCTCGGCACCGAGTTGATCGAGCGCGCCCGCAAGAAACGCGCGGGCCTGCTCTCGGCCGCCTTCTGGTCCGACAAGCTCATGGACTGGGCGATGAAGGACGAGGCGTTCAAGGTGCAGCTCTTCCGGTTCGTGGACGCGTTCCCGCGTTTGAAGACGCCGCAACAGGTGCACGATCACCTCGTGGACTCGATGAGCCAGCCGGGCGTCACGATGCCCCCGGGGCTCGGCGTCGGGCTCAAGGCCGGCGGCCTGCTCAAGGGCGCGATGACGCGCACGCTCACCGGCCAGATCACGTCGATGGCGGAGAAGTTCATCGGCGGCCGCAACGCGAAGGAAGCGCGCTCCTCGCTCCGCAAGCTGTGGAGCAAGGGCGTCGGCTTCTCGGTGGACCTGCTCGGCGAAGCGTCCGTCAGCGCGCGCGAAGCGGAGACGTACCAACAGAAGTACCTCGACCTCGTGCGTGAGCTGCCGCCGGAGGTTGCCGAGTGGCCGAATCGTCCGCTCCTGGAGGCCGATCACCTCGGTCCCATCCCCCGCACGAACGTCTCCGTGAAGATCAGTTCCCTGCTCGCCAAGGTCGACCCCATCGACACCGCCGGCGCGATCGACGCGCTCGTGGAGGTGCTGGCCCCGATCCTCGACGAGGCCGTCAACCGGAACGTCTTCGTCAACTTCGACATCGAGCAGCACGAGCTCAAGGACCTCACGCTCGAGCTGTTCATGCGCTGCTGCGAGGAGTCGCCGTTCGAGGCGGGCATCGCGCTGCAGGCGTACCTGCGCAGCGGCGAGGACGACGCGCGGCGGCTGATCGAGTGGGCACGAGGCACCGGGCGGCTCGTCACGGTGCGTCTCGTGAAGGGAGCCTACTGGGACTTCGAGACGATCAACGCCGAGGAGATGGGCTGGCCGATCCCCGTCTGGAGCCGCAAGCCCGACACCGACGCGTGCTTCGAGCGCATGACGCGACAGTTCGTGGAGTCGATGCCGCGCGACGCAAACGAGGGCGGCGTCCGGCTCGCCCTCGGTTCCCACAACGCCCGGTCGATCGCCTACGCGCTCGCCCTGCTGGAGCGTCACGACCTGCCGACGAGCGCGCTCGAGCTCCAGATGCTCCACGGCATGGGCGACGCCCTCAAGACGGCGGCGGTCGAGATGGACCTGCGCGTGCGCGAGTACATGCCGGTGGGCGAGATGATCCCCGGCATGGCGTACCTCGTGCGCCGGCTGCTGGAGAACACCTCCAATCAGTCGTGGCTCCGCGCGGGCTTCGCCGAGAACATCGCGGCCGAGAAGCTGCTCGCCTCCCCGCACCGGACGTGGTCCGAGCCCGACCCCGGACGCGATCGCATCGAGAAGGCCGCGCATCACCATGCCCTCGGACCCGCGGTGGAGGGCGTCGGCGACGAGCGGCCGTTCACCAATGAGCCGCCGCGCAACTTCGCCTCACGGGACGTCCGCGAGGCATTCGCGCGGGCGATCGCGCGAACCGAGGCTCCCGCGGTCGGCGCCGAGGCGACCGAGGAGAGCGCCGATCGCGCGGTGGCGACCGCCGCCGACGCCCTGCCCGCGTGGCGCGCCGCCGATCCGCGGCAACGGGCGGACGTCCTCGTGCACGCGGCCCGTATCCTGCGCCGGCGGCACGACGAGCTGGCGGGGATCCTCATCCGCGAGGCGGGCAAGACGTGGCGCGACGCCGACGTCGAGGTCTGCGAGGCGATCGACTACTGCGAGTACTACGCGCGGGAGGCGATCGGCTTCTTCGAGCCGAGGCGGCTGGGCCGGTTCGTCGGCGAGCTGAACCAGGTCGTGCACCAGGCCCGCGGCGTCGCGGTGGTGATCAGCCCCTGGAACTTCCCGCTCTCGCTGCTGGCCGGCATGACCGTGGCGGCGCTGGTCACCGGCAACCCGACGATCGTCAAGCCCGCGGAAGCGACGGTCGGGATCGCCCGGGCGTTCTGCGACATCCTCGCGGAAGCGGGCTGTCCCCCCGCCGTGCTTCAGCTCCTTGCCGGACCGGGGCCGACCGTCGGCGCTGCCCTCGCGCGGGATCCCCGCGTGGCGATCATCGCGTTCACGGGATCCGCATCCGTAGGCCAGGAGATCATCGCCGCCGCCGGCGCGCGGCGCGAGGGAAGGCGCGTGATCACGCAGGTCATCGCGGAGATGGGCGGCAAGAACGCCGTGATCGTGGATGCGTCCGCCGATCTCGACGAAGCGGTGCTCGCGGTGCGTGGCTCGGCGTTCGGCTTCCAGGGACAGAAGTGCTCGGCGTGCTCGCGGGCGATCGTGCACGAGGCGTGCTACGACGCATTCCTCGATCGGCTGTGCGCCGCCACCGAGTCCATGCGGATCGGCGATCCCGTCGAGTCCGGCGTCGGCATCGGTCCGGTGATCGACTTCGCGCACAAGAAGTCCATCGAGGCGTTCATCGAGATCGGCAAGGCTGAGGCGCGGCTCGCGCTGGCCATGGAGTTGCCGGATCCGTCGCGGCTCGCGCCCGGGCGTGACTACGTCGCACCGCACATCTTCGCCGAGGTGCCGCCCAAGGCGCGGATCGCCACGGAGGAGATCCTCGGCCCGGTGCTCGCGGTCACGAGGGCCGAGGACTTCGTGGCGGCGCTCGACCTCGCCAACGCCTCGGCGTACGGCCTCAATGGCGGCGTGTACTCCCGCCGGCCGTCGAACCTCCAGTTCGCCCGCCGCGAGTTCCGCGTCGGCAACCTTTATCTCAACCGGCCGATCACGGGGGCCCGCGTCGGCCGCCAGCCATGGGGCGGCTTCCGCCTCTCCGGCTCCGGCACCAAGTCCGGCGGTCCCGATTACCTGCTGCACTTCGTCGAGCCGCGCTGCATCTCGGAGAACACGATGCGCAGCGGGTTCGCGCCGGAGCTGTAGGATCTTCGAGGACCTTCCCATCACGATCCAGAACGCGCTGCTGGCGTCGGGATTCGTGTTCGTCGGCGCCGCCGTGCAGGGCGCCGTCGGATTCGGCGCGAACCTGATCGCGGCCCCCCCTGCTCCTGCTGCTGCACCCGTCGTACGTCCCGGGCCCGATGCTCACCGCGGCGCTGTTCCTGACGATGCTCATCGCGTGGCGCGACCGGCGGCACGTCGACTTCATCGGGCTGCGCTACGCGTTCGCGGGGCGGATCGCGGGGACGATCCCGGCCGCGATCCTCGTGTCGATGATCACGGCGACGGTCTTCGACGTGCTCTTCGGCGTTCTCGTGGTCCTCGCCGTCGCGTTCAGCCTGATCGGCCCGCGTCTGTCACCGACGCCGCGGGCGTCTATCTGCACCGGCGCGCTCTCCGGCTTCATGGCCACGACCGCCGCGATCGGCGGACCGCCCATGGCCCTGCTCTACCCGCACGAGGACGGACGGCGCCTGCGCGGCACGCTCGCCGGGTACTTCCTGCTGGGAGCGACGCTCTCGTTGATCGCGCTGGCGATCGTCGGCCGCTACGGTCGCCCGGAGATTGCGCTCGGGCTCACGTTGTGCCCGGGCATCCTGCTGGGTTTCGCGGTGTCCGGCGCCCTCACGAAGCACCTCGACCGCCGCGGAGCCCGCCCGATCGTGCTCGCGCTGTCGGCGGCAGCGGGGTTCGTGGTGTTGTGGCGCGCGCTGGGCTGACGATGATGCCGATGCGTCCGGCGTGTCGGCGTTCGCGATGAGCACGAGGTTGCCCGTGGGGGTCATCTCCCGCGTGCGGGACCGTCGGTGCGGCGCCGTCCTACCGACGGGAGGGAAGCCCACCCCAATCAGGTGAATCGGATGTGTACCGGTGCGCGGGGCAGAACCGCCCATGCATGCGTGCGTATCGATACACAGAGAAGAGAGAGACTCTCTGAAGAGAGAGAGTGAGAAGGAGTCTCACAACGGCATCCGCCGGCACCCGTCGTCAGACTCCCTCCCTTTCTCCCGCCGCCCGGACCGTGCCGCTTCCAGAACGAAGTGGCTCGATCGGGCGGCGGTTTTTTGCGCGCCATGTCTGGTCCCTCACCAAGGGACATGTACTTCTCGCCAGAATCCGCCCCCACGGCTCTCCCCGCGGGGGTCAGAGTGGCCAAGTGCCTGTCCCTTGGAGGGAGGGAGTGGTGGGGAGGGCCGGCTAGGCGAGGACGTCGAGAAGCGTGCCCAGGTTGGTGACGTGGAAGTGGTTCGCCACCTCCGGCACGATCGCGGGTGGCGGGGCCTGGTTCGACGACGGGGTGACACAGCCCACCGGGCGAGGGGCGTAGAGCTTGGGAACGTGCGTCAGGTCCGCCGGCGCCGGCGACCGGGGCGGCTCCGGGGCCGGACGCGGGTCGGCTGGCCGCTCCGCGGTCGGCGCGGGGGCCGTCGCGCGCACGCTCGTGAGGTGCAGGCGATCGATGTGCCGCTGGATACGGCCGGCCTCGGCGGCGAGGTCGCCGGCCAGCCGCGCGTAGTGCCGGGCTCGGGACCGCTCGTTTCGCGTCTCCTGCTCGGTCTGGCGAAGCTCTCGTTCGGCGCGGCGCGTCTGGCCGCGCAGCCGGAGCGTCCGGAACGGCGTCACGGGATCGTCGAGCGGCGAGCTTGAGGGACCGGACACGTGCACGAACGGAGAGGTGCAGGAAACGCGCCGCAACCGTGTCGCGCGGCTCCGCCCTCCAGCGCGTTCCGATAAGTCTTCCCCGCACGGCCACGGGCCGGGGGATCGGAAACGTCCGATTCCCTATCCCGTCTCCTGCCATTCCCGACGCTCTGTGCGGGATGTCGCGTCTACGCCACGTCGACCGGGCTTGTCGAGGACTGTATCCTGACCCGCCCGCGGGGCCCGTGGCGCGAGCCCCGCCGTTTGCCGAATCAAGGGTCAGACTGGAAACACCCCGCATGGACCCGTCCGAGAGCAACCCGTTCGAGCCCGCTGACGCCCCGGCAGAGACGCCGCCGGTCGTCACGGCGCCGAGCACCGGCGATCGATCCCCGGACGCGCCCGTGCTCGTGCAACTTCACGGCAAGCGCCTGCCGGTCATCATCCTGTTCATCTGCATCGCGCTGGAGATCCTCTGGGTCGTCCTCGACTACTGGATCAACTACGGCCGGTTCACGGAGATCCGCCCGATCCGGTACATGTTCAGCACGACGAACGAGGACGGCATGGCGTCCTGGTTCGCGATCAGCCAGACGCTGCTCTCGGGCGTCACGCTCTGGATGATCGTGATCGTCCTGAGGGCGCAGCGGGCGTCGTGGCTCAAGATCGGCGGGTGGAGCGTGCTGGCCACGTTCTTCTGCTACATGGCGATCGACGACTCCGTCACGTTCCACGAACGGATGGGAACGACCTACAAGATCATCAAGGATCGCACCGAGGAAGGCCCGGCGAACTTCCCGAGCTACTACTGGCAGATCGTCTTCCTGCCGTTCTTCGGCGCGGTCGGTTTGTTCATGCTCTGCTTCCTCTGGTGGCAGATGAAGGACATGCTCTCGCGGATCCTCATCCTGGCGGCGATCGGCCTGCTCGTGCTCGCGGTCGCCCAGGACTTCGTCGAGGGGCTTCACGAGAACCACGACCTCAACCTGTACACGGCGATCATCGAGCGCTTCGAGATCAGCGACGCGGATACGCAACAGCGGTTCAAGCGCAACGCGTACGAAGCCGTGCGGCACTTCGGCAAGTCGCTGGAGGAGTGCCTCATGGAGTCGCTGGCGAACTCGCTGCTCTGGTTCCTGTTCCTGCGGTACCTCACGATGGTCGCCGCGGACGTCCGCATCCGCTTCAAAGGGCGCGAACCGCTCATCCTGACCAAGCAGCGTTGACGGAACCGATTCCCGGTCAAGCTTGCCCGCCGGACGGCCGACATCCGGGGGGGCTCGGCGCGCGCCGAGCGCACCGGCGGACCACAGAGGGACTCACCGATGAGCGATAACCACCCGTTCTTCAACCCGTCGACCGGCCTCCTGGGAGCTGTCGCGCCCGTGGCCGACCCGCCGTCGGCCACCGGCGACCAGTCCTACCAGCCTTCCACGACCCCGCCGGCACCGGCGGCGGAAGGGACCCCCGGCGCCCAACCGGCACCGGGCCAGCCCGTCTACTTCACGAGCGAGAACGAGTACGAAGCGGACCTCATGAAGGAGAGCCTCGCGCTCCCGCTCATGGTCATGCTCATCTGCCTCGGCATGACGCTCCTCGTCAACGCCGCCCGCGGCTGGGCCGACGCCGGGCTGCTCGGCGTGGCGTTCTCGAGCGTGGCGATGATCGTCGCGCTGGGCATCGTGTCGACGCTGAACACCGGCGTCGGGTGGGTCGTCGGCAAGATGTTCGGCACGGACCTCGGATCGGTGGGCTCCCTGTTCCTGCGGATCTGCAGCGTCAACTCGGCGCACGGGCTCGCCCTCGTCGGGCTGACCACGGTGATGAACCCCTTGCTGGGGCTGGTTCTCGGCGTCCCGGTCTACATCGCCCTCGTCGTCTGGCTCGTGGGGATGGACCTCGTACAGGCGTTGATCTTCACCGTGATCGTCTGCGTCGTGAACATCGTGGTGACCACGCTCGTGCTCGCGTCGATCATGGCGGCGGCGGTGTCGGCCGCCGGCTGATCGGGGGTGGTTTCCCCCTTGCCGGGCGTCCGGCCATGCTGTCTCGTGTGGGGTTCCCATCCAAGAGGAGCCCCCCATGACCCGATCCCTTCGAACGTTCGCCTTCGCCGCCCTCACCTGCCTCGTCGCCGTCGCGTGCCAGAGCACCACGCCGATGCAGGACGCCCGCAGCGACGGGTGGAGTCACTACGGCTTCGACAACCGGGAGGCGGGACCGGTCGTGGCCCTCGCCGCCGTCGAGGGTGGCGAGTCGAACGTCATCGTTCGCGGGACGATCACCGACGTGTGCGTGAAGAAGGGCTGCTGGATGCGTGTTCGCGACGATCGCGGCACCGACCTGTTCGTCCGCTTCCAGGATTACAAGTTCTTCGTGCCGATGAACTCGGCGGGTCACGACGTCGTCATGCACGGCACCGCGCTCGCGCAGATGGCGTCGGTCGAGGAGCTGCGTCACTACGCCGAGGACGCGGGCGAGAGCCCGGCGGAGATCGCGAAGATCACGGAGCCCAGGGAGCGTGTGACGTTCTTCGCCGACTCGGTCTACATCGACGGGACCGGTCTCGACGACCCGCACGTACAGTGACGAGCGTCACAGGTACGGGTGGAAGACGAGACCCACGGTCTTGAACAGCTCCGCCCGGACCGTCTTGTCGAGGTTTGCCGTCGGGAAGCTCCCGACGTCGCGCCAATGACGATCGAACGCCGGATCGCCGAGCGGGACCGGCGCCATGCCCGCGCGCAGCGCGAAGCACGTCGCGTAGCGGATGGGCCACGGATCGACGGGAAAGTTCTCGAAGAGCCGGTGGAACGGGTCGCTGATCGCCGCGATCGGCGCCGGGTGCGCGCGGGGACCGACGAGCCAGCTATTGGCCGGGTCGAGGGCGCGCTCGATGACCCCGGTCAGCTCCGCCGCGAAGGACACATCGCGGATGACGAGCCCGCCCTCGGTGTTGTAGGTCACCGACCGCGGCTCCAGGTTGAACGACCCGACGAACGCGCTGCGCCCATCCACGACGAGCGACTTCGAGTGCAGGCTCAGGTACGGCGCCGTCCGCGTGTGCTCGTTGAGCGCCTGCCGATCCACCGCCGTGAACGCTCCTCCGCCGGCGTGCGGATGTCCGCCAGTTCGGGAAGCGGCACGACACGCGGCGACGTCCAGTACTCCTCGAAGGAGCGGGCAGCCTCCGGCACGCCGGGCCCCACCCAGACCACGTCGCGGTCGAGGAAGTTGAGCCCGATGACGCGGTCGTAGTACTCGTTGGCGACGTTGCGCCCGCCGGTGATCGCCACGCGATCGTCGACCACCATGAGCTTGTTGTGCATGCGTTGGTTGATCGCCTCGAGGTCGCCGATGGCCGAGAGCAGCACCTGGCCGCGGTCCGGGCTCATCCGGTTCGCGACGGGGTTCCAGACGCGAAGCTCGATCCGCGGGTCCATCGACATCAGCCAGGCGATCGCGCTGCCCTCGACCGTCGAGTAATACTGGTCGACGAGGACCTGCACGCGCACCCCCCGCTGCCGGACGGCGCGGAGCAGTTCCCAGCTCAGCAGGCGAGCGCACTCGCTCCGCTTCCAGATGAACGCCTGGATCCGAATCGACTCCCGGGCGCTGCGGATCAGGTTCACGCGCAGCGCGAGCGCCTCGTCGCCGTGATCGAGGAGCCCGACGCGGGCCCGGCCGTCACGTCCGGCGGCGGCGCACAGTTCGTCCCAGGGCTCCGGCGTGCCGGGCCGGTGCTCGGTCTCGTACGTCGCCGTCGACGTCTCCGCCTCGATCACCGGTGGCGTCGCGCGACAGCCCGCCGCGGCGAGGAGCGCGACGAGTGGAAGAAGCGCGACGAACCCGGGGCGGGTCGACATGACGATTCGAGTGTACTCAGCCCGCGGGGCGGCGGAGCCGAAACAGCGTCGCGTAGAGCACGGGCACGAGCACCATCGTGAGGACCGTGCCGAAGCTGAGCCCGGCCATGATCGTCACCGCGAGCCCGATCCAGAAGACGTCCTTGAGCAGCGGCACGACGCCGAGCACGGTGGTCGCCGCGGCGAGGACCACGGGACGCAGACGCGAGAGCGCGGCGTAGATGATGGCGTCGTACTGCGTCGAGCCCTCGCCGATCTGCGCGTTGACCTCGTCGAGCAGCACGATGGCGTTCTTGATCATCATCCCGACGAGGCTCATCGCGGCCAGCAGCGCCACGAAGCCGAAGGGCACGTTGAACGCCAGCAACCCGACCGTCATGCCGATCATCGCGAACGGGATCGTGAGCAGGATGACCAGCGGCGGCCGGTAGGCGTTGAACAACGCCACGATGATGAGCAGGATGATGACCACCGCGGGAACCACGCCCGGCACGAGACCTTGCTGCGCCTTGACCGTGTCCTCGTGCTCACCGCCCCACTCCATCTTGTACCCGGGGGGCAGCTCGACGGCGTCGAAGTCGGCGAGCACGGCCTCGCGCATCTGGGGAAGCGTGAAACCCGGGGCCGGGTTCGACTGCACGGTGATCGTCCGGCGGCGATCGCGGCGCCCGATGACGGGGTCCTCGAACGCCACGTCCACGCCGTCGGTCACCTGGAGCAACGGGATCGTCGTCGTCGATCCGGCCGGCTGCACCTGCAGAACGTCGAGCGACGTGAAGTTCCGGCGCTCCTCCTCCGTGTAGCGCAGGACGATCGGCAGCAGGTTGTCCTGCTCGCGGTAGGTGCCGACGGAACGGCCGTCGAATGCCCGCACGGTGGTACGGGCGAGGTCGTCTCGCGTCACGGAAGCCCAGCGCGCCCGCTCCTGGCTGTAGAGCGGCTCGAGCCTCGGCACGCGCTCCCGCCAGTCGGTCCGCACGGGACCGGCCATCGGGTGATCGCGCAGGATGTCCATGCCCTGCTCGCCCAGCCGGCGGAGATCGTCCGGATCCGCGATCGCCGGCCCGCTGAACCGGACCTCGAACGCCCATGTGTTCGAGGGACCGACGCCGTACTTCCGCATCGACACGAGGGAGTCGGTGAAATGCGCGCGCATCCGCGGGCCCAGTTCTGCGATCAACGCGTCGATGCCCCGGAAGTCGCGCACGTTGACGATGAGCTGCGCGTACGACTGGTTCGGAGACTCCGGCGCCACGGGCAGGTAGAAGCGAGGGGGCCCGGCCCCGATGAACGACGCCACGTCCTCGATGCGCTCGTCGGCGAGCAGCTTGTCCTCGGCCTCTTCGAGGTCGGCCGAAACCTGCTCGATCCGCGTTCCCTGCGTGGCGTAGATGTCGATCATGAACTTGTTCATGGACGAGTCGGGGAAGAACAACTGCGTCACGAAGCCGAAGCCGACGAACGATGCGAACAGCAAGGCCACCATGGCACCGATCGTGAGCCAGCGCATCCGGATGCACCACTCGAGCAGCCCCCGGAACCTCCGGAACAGCCCGCCCCCGTACGGATCGCCGCCGTCGTCCTTCGGATCCTTCAGGAGTCCGATGCACTGGAGCGGGGTCAGCGTGACCGAGACCACCCAGCTCACCAACAGGGCGATGGCCACCACCGTGAACAGCGTTCGGCAGTACTCGCCGGCGTTCGCGGGCGAGGCGAAGATGGGGTAGAAGGCCATCGCGCCGATCACGGTCGCGCCGAGCAGTGGCATGGACGGCTGGCTGGCCGCCTCGATGGCGGCCTTCGTCCGGTCCATGCCCTTCTGCATCCGCACCACCATGCCGTCGGCGACGACGACCGCGTTGTCCACCATCATGCCCAGCGCGATGATCAGAGCGCCGAGCGACATTCGCTGGAGATCCACGCCGAGGATCGCCATCAGGATGAACGAGCCGAGGATCGTCATGATCAGCGCCGAGCCGATGACGAGGCTCATGCGCAGGCCCATCGCGAGCGTGAGCACCACGATGACGATCCCGACCGCCTGCGCGAAGCTCACGAGGAAGCCGTTGACCGCTCCGGCCACGACATCGGACATCCAGTGCACTTTGCGCACCTCGATGCCGACGGGCAGCGTGGCGACCAGCTCGTCGAGCCGGCGGTCGATGGCCTGGCCGACGGTCACCACGTTGGCCCCCGAGACGTTCGTGATCGAGATCCCGATCGCCGGTCGGCCGTTGAAGCGCATCTGCGTGAACGCCGGCTCGCGATAGCCCTCGCTCACGGTTCCGATGTCGCGGATACGGATCAGCTCCGACGACTGCTCCTGGCCCCGCGTTCCGCCACCGGCCTGCAGGCTGTCGGTGAGCGAGGGGCGAATGGACAGGTCGCCGATGTCCTCCGGCGTGTCGAACGCCCCGGTCGGCGTGATGCGCAGACGGCGGTCCTGTACGTCCACGTTGCCGCCGTCGACGACCATGTTCTGCTCGCGGAGCGTGTTTTCGATGCTGGAGTCGCTGAGCCCCAGCGCCGCGAGCTGCGTCTCGGAGACGTCGAGGTAGATGACACGCTGCTGCACGCCCCAGAGATCCGCGCGGGCCACGTCCTCGACGACGCTCAGCTCCTTTCTCAGGAGCTTCGCGTATTCCTCCATCTCCGCCGCCGTGAAGCCGTCACCGACCACGGCAAGCTGGAAGCCGAAGACGTCGCCGACGTCGTCCGAGATGACCGGGTCCATCACGCCCGGCGGCAGCGAGGGCCGCAGGTCGTTGATCTTGCGGCGCATCTCGTCCCAGACCTGTGGGAGCCGATCCGACCAGAACTCCTGCTTGATCTCGCAGTTCACGAGCGACTCGCCCGCCCGCGACCACGACTCCACGAAGTCGAGCTGTGGCAGCTCCTGGAGGGCGATCTCGATGCGGTCGGTGACCTCCAGCTCCACCTCTTCGGGGCTGGCGCCCGGGTAGCGCGTGGAGATCACCGCGTTCTTGATCGAGAACTCCGGGTCCTCGAGCTGGCCGAGCCCGAAGAAGCTGGCCACGCCGGCAACCGCCAGCAGCACGCAGGCGAAGTACGTAAACGCGCGATTCTTGACCGCGAACTCAGCAAGGTTCATGAATCTGCTCTCGCTACTGGAACTGCGGTCGAACTTCCTGACCCTCTTGCAGGAAGTGAACGCCGGCGGTGGCGATCATCTCGCCGGGCTCGAGCCCCGCTTCGATGACGTACCCGGCGCTGACGACCTTGCCGAGCTCGACCGTCCGCCGGCGCACGGTGCTCGACGCCTCGTCGATCACCCACACGGAACTTGCGCCCTCGTCCGTCGGTTCGAAGACGGCGGCGACCGGGATCACGATCGCCGGCTCCGCGTCGGGCCCGGTGGTCGGCCGGCCGACCGCCCGCCCGGCCATGCCCGGCAGGATCGTGAGACCCTCCGGCTGGTCCATGGCGAGGGTGACGGGGAAGGTCCGCGTCGTGGCCGAGGCTTCGGCGCCGATCTCCTTGATCGTCGCGGAGACCTCCACGCCGGGGAACGCGTCGAACGTGACGGTGATCTCGCGGGTGTGCGGCGCCAGCGAGATCAGCGTCTCCGGGATGTTCACGATGAACTCGACGCGGGTCGTGTCGAGCAGCCGCACGATCATCTGCTTGGCGCGGACGTTCTGGAAGTTCTCGACGTAGGTCGCCACGACCGTGCCGGTGAACGGGGCCCGCAGCTCGGTGTCGACGAGGGCGTCCTTCGCGGCGTCCAGCGAAGCCTCGAGGGCGGCGATCTCGGCCTTGGCGACGTCGAGCGCTTCCCGCGACTGGTCGATCGTCGCCTGGGCGATGGCCCCCGGATTCTCGCGCTGGATGTTCAGGTTGCGGTCGAGATCCGACTGGGCCCGCTCCCGGTTCGCCGCGGCCCGCTGCACGTTGCCGTCGGCGTTGCGCACGTTGACCTCGAAGTCACGGGGGTCGATCCGCGCGACCAGGTCGCCGGCGGTCACCACGTCGCCGACCTTCACCGGCCGGGCGACGAGCGGACCGCCGACGCGGAACGCGAGGTCGATTTCCTGCGCCGCCGAGGCGCGCCCGGGGAAGCTGCGCAGGGCCATGCCCTCGAAGTCGCTGACCTTCATCGCGCGGACCGGGCGCACCGGTTCCGCGTCGGGAGGCGGCGCACCGCGGCATCCGGGCAGGAGGAGGACGAGGCCGAGGACGGAGACGATCAGGGATGTTCGGTAACGTGCCACGTTCGTCGGTTCCTGGTGGACGTTGAAGGGGGGTGAAGACGTCAGCCGCGATCTCACGAATCGACGGCGGGCGCCGCCAGGGGCGTGCCCTCGTTGGAGTCGGGGCGCTCGAAGATGAGGTCGGTACGAGAATCGTAATCGGGGTCGATGACGTCGCCCCAGTCGGTGCGTTCGCGCATCTCCTGGAGCGTGTCGGCGGGCACGAACTCGTTGCCCGAGCGGATGTCCCACCCGCCGCCGAGCGCCTTGAAGGCCAGGATCAGCCGCTGCGCGATCAGGCCCACGGCCTGCGCCTCCTGGTCCTGCTGGAACGTCAGGAAGCTGTTGGCGTCGTTGACGCGGATGAAGTCCGCCTGGCCTTCGGTGTACTGGGTCGTGGCGAGGTCGAGCGCCCGGGCCGCCGCGTCGACGCTCTCGGTGAGGTACGTGCGTCGATCCCGCTCGCGGAGGAACGCGTAGAGGGACGACTCGACCTCGGCGGCCGCCTGGAGCACGGCGTTGCGGTAGTTCGCAACCGCCTCCTGGAACGATGCGTCCTGGACACGGATGTTGTTCTTGACGCGCCCGTAGTTCAGGATCGGCCAGTTGAACCCGAGACCGACGAACCCGGAGAACGAGTCGGAGTCGAACATGCTGTCGAGGTTCTTGCCACTCCCGCTCGCGGGGTTGGTGTCGGCGGCGGCGAACCCGGTGGAGCCCGCGATGAACACGGAGGGGTAGAGGTCGGCGGTGGCGATGCCGATCTGCTCGCTCCGCGCGGCGGCGATGCGCTCGGCCAACCGCACGTCCGGCCGTCGCCGCAGCAACTCGGCAGGCGCGCCGAGCGCGACGGCCGTCGGCGCCGCGGGAATGCCCGAGCCGCCGGCAAGCTCCGCCTCCAGCTCGTCGGGCGGGCGGCCGAGGAGGACGCACAGCGCCAGCTTCACCGTGCGAAGGTCGGCCTCGAGGCTCGGCACCGTCGCCTGCGTGTTGGCGAGCGTGGCCCGCGCCTCGGTGACGTCCAGCTCCGTCGTCGCGCCGTTTCGGAAGCGCACCTCGGTGATGTCGAGCGTCTCGCGCTGAAGCTCGACGTTGGCCCGCGCGAGCTCGATGCGGCGCTCGAGCGTCCGAACGTCGACATACGTCCCCGCCACCTCGGCGAGCAGCGTGACGAGCACGTCGTCGTAGCTCGCGATCGACGCCAGGAGCACCGCGTCCGCCGACTGGATGCCGCGCCGATACCGGCCCCAGAAGTCCAGCTCCCAGGCCACGTCCAGGCCGAGCCCGGCCGTGGCGAAGTGACGGTCGATGAGCGCGGTGTTCGCGTCGTTGCGGCTGAGGTTCGCCCGCCCGACGTCACCGTTGATCGACTGCTCCTGAGGGAAGAACTCACCGACGGCGATCCCGCGCCGCGCCCGCGCCTGGAGCACGCGCAGGCCCGCCGCCTCGAGCGAGAGGTTCTGCTCGTAAGCGTTGTGGATGAGCTGCGTGAGCACCGGGTCGTCGAAGACCGCCCACCAGTCGGGAAGGTCGGTGGTCTCGGCCGTGAACGCGGGATAGTCGCTGACGAGCCAGTCCGCATTGACCTCCGCGTCCGGCCGCACGTAGTCGGGTCCGACCATGCAGCCGCCGGAGAACGCGAGCGCGACGAACAGGGCCGCCGCCGTGCCGACGCGCCGAGACAATCTCATGCCGTTCATTGGTCCACCCTCGCTCGCTGACCACGCTGCCCGCCCGAGCGGAGCGATGCCCGGAGGGGGGCACAGTCTAGCAAGGCGCGACCAGGTCATGGGCACCACGCCCGCGGGGTCGAGCCTCTATAGTGCCCGCGATGTTCGGATCGATCATCCGCCAGCTCCTCGACCGCAAGCTCACGTCGATCAAGGAGATCGAGACGGTCACCGGGCGCGGCAGCTCGACGATCTACCGGTGGATGGACGAGTCGAGCCAGCCGAGCCTCGGCGACGTGCGCAGCCTCGTCGGCGGCCTCGAGAAACCAGAGGCGCGCCAGCTCCTGCTGGGGCTTCTCGCGAGCGACCTGCCGATCGTGATCGAGTGGATCGACGACTGCGCGTCGGAGGCGGCGGAGCAGGCGGGCCCCCCGCGCGACGGACACGAACTGCTCGAGCAGACGCTCCTGGCGCTGGACTGCATCTCGCACGTCCTGAACGAGGGACACAACGCGATCCGCGAGCGCGGTCTCGACGACGAGTCGTTCACCGCGATCGTCGAGCTGACCGACCAGGCCGTGCGCCATCTCACGCGCACGCGCACGCTGCTCCAGCGCTACCGGCCGCAGACCCCGTAGGAATACCCCAAGAAGGTGATGCGCACGCGGGCGCGTGCCTGAGCACGCCCGCCACTCCCGCGCGCGGGATCGGCGGCGCGCGTCCTTCCCGTGATCGGGAGAGGCCGCGGTTCGCCGCGTGCGCGGCCGCGAACACGCGATCGGCGCGTCCGTATTGAGTGATCCGTGATCGACGACAAGTGACCGGCCGCCAGCGCATGCCGGTGACGAGCTCAGGCAAAGGAGACGAACATGATCGCCACGAGAAAGCACGGCTGGGGCCGCATCGGATCGTACCGACTCGCACCACGCGTTCTCGCCATCGGGTTCGCCGGCGCCGCGTGCGTCGCGCTCATCGACGTGCCCCGGGCGCACGGTGATGCGCCGGACGCGCCGCCGGCGCTCGGCACCGCGCAGGCGCTCTCCAGCGCCTTCAAGCACGCGGCGCGGCAGGTCCGGGAATCGGTCGTGCACATCACCACGTCGCGCTCCGCCCCGCTGGCGTCGGCGGACCGATCAATGCCGCGCGGGCAGGCGCTCCCCTTCGACGACGATTTCTTCCGGCGCTTCTTCGACCAGGCGCCGCGCTTCCGGCACCAGCCGAACTCCACCGTCAGCGGTCCGACGCAGCAGGGACAGGGCACCGGCTTCGTCCTTCGCGCCGACGGCCACATCGTGACCAACCACCACGTGGTCAAGGATGCTGAGGACGTGAAGGTGCGTCTCGCCGGCGGCCGCGAGTACGACGCGACCGTGGTCGGCGCCGACGCCGAGACCGACCTCGCCGTCCTCCGCGTCGAGGCCGACGATCTCGTGCCCGTCCGGCTCGGCGACTCGGATCGCGTCGAGGCCGGCCAGTGGGTGATTGCCGTCGGCAGCCCCTTCGGGCTCGAGCAGACGGTGACGGCGGGAATCGTCAGCGCGACCGGTCGCAGCGACATGGGGCTCGCGACCTTCGAGGACTTCATCCAGACCGACGCCGCGATCAACCCCGGCAACAGCGGCGGGCCGCTCGTCGATCTCCGGGGCGAGGTCATCGGCGTGAACACGGCCATCACCAGCCGCAGCGGCGGACACAACGGCATCGGCTTTGCGATTCCCAGCGAGATCGTGCGGAACGTCACCGGCGCGATCATCGACACGGGAAGCGTGTCGCGCGGCTGGCTCGGCGTGCAGATCCAGCCTTTGACCGACGATCTCGCGCGGACCTTCGGCTTGGACCACGCCGACGGCGCGCTGATCAGCGAGGTCATGCCGGACAGCCCGGCCGCGAAGGCGGGCGTGCGCCAGGGCGACGTCGTGATCGCCGTGGACGACGAGGACATCCGGAAGACGAGCGACCTTCTCAACGCGGTGGGCGCGTCGTCCCCGGGAACGGAGCACGAGCTCGAGCTGATGCGTGACGGGAGCCGGCACACCGTCACCGTGACGCTCGGGTCGCGTGTGGGATCGGGTAAGAACTCATCTGACGCCGGTCGGGCCACGAGGCCGTTGCCCGAGCAGTTCGGTCTGACCGTGTCACCCTCCCCCCGTCAGGGTGTACACGGTCAGCCGGACCCCGGCGTCCTGGTCGAGGCGGTGCAGCCGGAAGGCCCGGCCGCCGAGGCCGGTCTTCGGCGCGGCGACGTCATCCTCGAGGTGGGCAGTCACCCCGTCGCCGACCCCGCTTCCTTCGCGCGGCACCTCTCGGACACGGATGACGCGTCACCGATCAGGCTCCTGATCCGGCGCGGAGCACAACGACGCTTCGTGGTGATGAATCGAGGTTGAGGCATCACCACCGACGAGGAGGAGCCATCGCGTCCACGTGCTCCCTTGCCCCGCCGCCCGCCCGGAGCTTCCCGCATGAAGCATCCGCGGCGGGCGGTGTCTTTTCATTCTGGGCGCGCGAACGCCGCCGTCATCCCACCGGCACCGTCAGCACCGGCATGCGCTGGTCGTCGTCGCGATCCGCCAGACGCATCCCGATGAGCAGCTTCAGGATGCGGAACGAGCGTTTGCTCACGGTGTCCGTCGCGTCTATGTAGAACCACCAGTCGCGGTAGCGCACCGCGACCTGAGCGTTGCGCGGGCGCTGCCTCGACGAGCGGATCGTCATGAACGGATCCTCGCCCCAGTCCCTCCAGGTCTCCGGCTCGGCGATTCCCGCCTCGAGATGGGGTGCCGGCACCTGCACCTTGCTCGCCGCGTGGCGGAGCATGTCGAAGGGCGACCGCATGACGATGTGGATCGCTTCCTGGGAACTTCCCGGGCGCAGGTAGACCGGGATCACGAAGGGCCGGCCGTCGAGCGTCCGCCCCTCGATCCGGAGCAGGTCGAGGATCTACCGAAGGTCGTCGACGTGATCCGGAGCGTAGTGGGCGAAGCGCAGGACGTACTCCCGCTCGTCGGTGGACGCCGCCGCCTTCCCGAACGTCGCGATGCCCTTCTTACGGATCGGCCCGTACAGATCGACGAAGCGTTCGAGGTCCGGTGGGGGCAGCCCCCGCACCGGGTTCCTCATGCCGTTGACCGAGTCGTACAGCTCGTAGATCCATCGCTCGTGCTCGTCGCCGAAGTCCATGAGCATGTACCCCTGCTCGGGCGTGATCGGCGTGAGCATGGCCCGCAGGAAGTTCTCGCCGCCGAGGGGCCTGTAAGAGATCGTCGGGTTCTCCTCGTACGCAACGCCGGCCGACAGGGGCACGAGGTTGCGCTCGTACGACCCGCTGGAGCCGATGCCGAAGTTGGCCCCGGCGCTGGCGCGGAACTTGATGTTCGCGGTGACGCTCGTGACGGCGAGCATGCCGAACGTATCGTCGTAGCGGTCGCGCACGATCATGTTCAGGATCTGTTCGTCATCGGTGCGCGTGATGATCTCGTTATAGACACCGCGCCCGTTCGAGATCGACGTCGGTCCGACGACGGCGCATCCCCCGAGCAGCGGAACAACGGCGAGCAGCAGGGTCCGGACGCGCATCTCTTCCTCCTGAGATCGAAGCGGTGATCTTACTTGCTCGGGCCGTGGCGCGAAAGCGGGCACCGCCTTGACCGGTGCCCGCATGGCCTCATCCTGCCGTGCGCTCTCAGCAGGGTCCCCAGTTTCCGATGACGGCGAGGATGTCGCCGAAGCCGACGACGTCATCGCCGTCGAGGTCCTCCGGGCACCCGGAGCACGAGCCCCAGGCCCCGATGATCGCGAGGATGTCGCCGAAGTCGACGGCTCCGTTCTCGTTGATGTCGCCGAAGCACGGCGGCTGGTACTCGTAGCCGCCCATGTCCACGACGATGCCTTCACCGTTCGGCACGCCGGTGTCCACGGTGTCGGGATCGTCCTTGAAGCGCGGCTTGCCCGCGAGGTCGGTGGTCACGCCCGGCGGCACCGCGTCACTGTCGGCGGCATCGATGGCGGGCGAGCCGTACTGGAGCGTGTGATCGTCGTCGTCGATGCCGTCGCCGTCGACGAAGAGCGGATCGGCGTCGATGTTGCCGCCGAGGTCCAGCGCCGGCTCGAGCAACCACGCGTCGCTGCCGCCGGAGCCCTGGACGTCGCAGAACGCGAACAGCGGGAGTGCGGTCGGATAGGAGTAGCTCACTTCCTCCGGCACGTCGTTCCAGAGGATGCAGTTGTACAGGAGCGGCATCGAACCGCTCTGTACGAGCATCGCGCCCCCACCACCGCCACCGCCGTCGTTGCCGGTGAACGTGCAGTTGATCAGCACGGACTGGTCGTTCTGCGTGTGCATCCCGCCGCCGCCGCCCACGGCCGCGTTGCGATCGAACAGGCAGTTCACGAACTCCGACGTGCCGAAGAGCGCGAAGCACGCTCCCCCTCCCCCGCCGCCGGCGGAGTTCTCGCGGAACGTGCAGTCCCGGATGGTGCCGTCGAACGCGGACAGGAAGAGGCCCCCGCCGCCCGCGGCGCTGTTGCCCTCGAAGTGGCAGCCGGTCACGAGGAGGTCCGAGTCCGCGTGGATCACGAGCCCTCCCCCGGTGAGGTCCCCGTCGTTGCCGGTGAACGTGCATCCGGTGATCGAGCCGCCGGTGTCGTGTTGGTTGTAGATGCCGCCGCCGCTGGCGGTCTCCGCCGTGCCGGCCACGTTGCCGTCGAAGATGCAGTTCGAGAGGGTCATGGTGGACGAGGGGAAGACGTACATTCCACCGCCGTCCTCCCCGGCCTGGTTGGTCTCGAAACTCGTGCCGCTGATCGTCACCTCGCCGTCGAGCGCCAACCCCGCCCCGAGGGCCGCCGTGTTGCCGGACACGACGCAGCCCTGGATCACGGGGTGTCCCTGCGTGGTGTAGATGCCGCCGCCGTCGAGCGCGGTGTTCAACGTGATCGCGCACTGGCGGATGGTCGGGCTCGAATCCCAGACGTAGATCCCGCCGCCCTGCGGCGCGTCGCCGCCCGTGATCGTGAAGCCCTCGAGCACGGTGTCCGTGCCTTCGAAGTCGTCGAACGTGACCACGCTCATGAAGAGACCCGTGCCGTCGATCGTCGTCACGGCTCGTCCGCCGGTGCTCGTGACCTCGATCGCCTTGCCGAGCAGGTCGATGGCCTCGAAGTAGGTCCCCGGCTCGACGTCCACCCAGTCGCCGTCGAGGGCGTCGTCGATCGCGTCCTGGATCAGCCCGCCGGGCGACACCGTGAAGCCGATGTTCACGGACTCGTCCTGGCGCTCGTACGCGCCCATGTCCACGATGGGCGGCGTGCCGCTGCCGGTGTCGGTGACGCCCGCGTCGTTCACGAAGCGCGGGTTGCCGTCGCGATCGAGCGTGATCCCGCCGGGCACCTCGGCGTTGTCGCCGGCGTCGACGCAGGGCGAGAAGCGATCGAGACGCAGGTCGCCGGCGGCCTCGTTGTTGAAGCGGGGATCCTGGTTGATGTTGCTCGACCCGGAACCGCCCCAGCCACCCTGGACGTCGCTGAAGGAGATCGTCGACGAGCCGCTGATGTCCACGACCTGGTTCGGCGTGTTGGCGCAGAGGATCGAGTTCGTGGCCGTCACGCTGCCCGGCCCGTCGAAGACGTAGATCGCCCCGCCGGTGTCGGTCGCGTGGTTCGTGCCCACCGTGCAGTTACGGAGCGTGATCGTGCCGTCGTCGGTACAGAGGCCGCCGCCGCGCCGCGCCCGGTTGTCCCGGAAGATGGTGTTGATGAGCGTCGCGCTCGTCCCCGATTCCGTGAACAGGCCGCCGCCGTCACCGTCGTCGAACGCGCGATTGTCGATGAACTCGCAGTCGGTCAGCTCCGCGGTGGCCCCGCCGTAGACGACCATGCCGCCGCCCTTGCCGTTGTCCCGGGCCTTGTTCAGGTAGAAGAGGCAGTCCACGAGGGTGAGGTGCGTCGGTGCGGGGCCCGCCTTGATGTCATACACGGCCCCGCCACCGAAGCCGTGCGATTGGTTCTGGCTGAACGTGCACCGGGTGAAGGTGGCGTGGCTGTCTTCGTGGTACACCGCGCCGCCGTTGCCGGTGGTCTGGTTGCTGGTGAACACGCAGTCCGTGAACTGCATGTCGCTTCCGCTGTCCAGGTACACGGCGCCTCCCGAGCCCATGCCGGTGGCGTCGTTGCTCGTGAACTCGCAGGCACTCACGGTCGCGTCGCTGTTGTCGCCGGCGATCGCGCCCCCGTTGCCGCCGTGGTTCGTGTCGAACGTGCACGAGCTGATCTGCGGATTGCAGACGCGGGCGTAGACGCCGGCTCCCCCACCGTTGTTGCCGTCGAAGTCGCAGCCGGCGATCTGCGTGTCGGCATACCAGGTGTAGATGCCGCCGCCGCGGCTCGCCGTGTTGCCGGTGAAGTCGCAGCTCGTGATGAGCACGCCGTGCTCGTCCCGCACGTAGATGCCGCCGCCGTTGCCGGTGGCGGTGTTGTTCTCGAAGTTGCAGAAGCGGATCGTCGGGTGCGCCTCCTCGGAGTAGATCCCGCCGCCGCCGACCGCGTGGTTGTTCAGGAACGTGCAGTGCTCGATGAGCGGGTCGCTGCTGTCGGTGAGGTCACCGAGCACGCAGATCGCGCCGCCGCCCCCCTCGCCCACGGCGAAGGAGCTGTTCGAGTCGAACACGCAGTAGCGGATCGTCGGATCGCTCCGGAAGTCGACCTTGATGGCCCCGCCCTTGCTCGCCGTGCCGTCGCGGATCGTGAACCCGGAGATGATCGCGTCGCGTGTCTCCTGGGTCTCGAACCGCACGAGGCTGCCCGAAAGAGAGGTGCCGTCGATGATCGTCGCCGCGACGACGAGCGGATCCGTCGGGTTGGTGCTCTTCACCTCGATCGCCTTGCCGAGGAAGTTGATCCGCTCGGCGTAGACGCCCGGCTGTACGAGGACCACGTCCTGACCGGACACGGCATCGTCGATTGCCGACTGGATCGTCGGGTTCTGGGGCGTGGGCACGTCGATGGTCGCCGCGGTCGCCACGCTGCCGAGGGCCGCGGTGACGAGCGTCGCCACGGTGATCGTGATCGTTCGGTCCATGGTTCTCTCCCGAGCCATCAGGTGGGTCAGATGGCCGAACGAATGCCGCGGCACCGCTGAGCGACCGCGCACCACAAGCGTCCGGCCGTCGCCGTCGCGTTTCCAAGCCCCCATCAGCCTGGCGTTGCTTAGCGCGGTGCGAGCGCGCATCGCGCCCGCGCGCAACAACGCGGGGCTTTTGATGTTCCTTGTATCGTGCCTCAGGGGCCCTCCGCCAGCGGGATTCGGACCCGTTCCGGGGGCCCTCGGGGAGGAGACTGGCCGGGATTTCGCTGCAACTTCCGGAACCCCCTCGCCCCGACGTGCCTCTCAGGAATGACCCCGCCCCGCAAGGAGATGCTCGTGACCACCACCACGCTGAACCATGCCCCCACCATCGTGGACGTGACGCCGGAGCAACTCCAGCAATGGCTGGACGCGGGCGAGACGGTGCTCGTCGACGTCCGGGAGGACTTCGAGCACTCCGCCGAGCGCATCGAGGGCGCCCGCCACGTGGCCCTCGCGAAGATCGACACCGACGAGCTGCGCCGGATGAAGAACGGCCACCGCATCGTCTTCCACTGCCGCACCGGCAAGCGCTCCCTCGACGCGGCGCGCCGGTTCGCCCGCGACGAAGAGCCCGCCTTCCACCTCGCCGGAGGCATCGAGGCGTGGAAGACCGCCGGTCACCAGACCAGGCGCAGCGCGACGGCGCCGAAGATCGACGTGATGCGCCAGGTTCAGATGACCTCCGGCTCGCTCGTGCTCGCCGGCGTCGTCCTCGGCTGGCTCGTCTCGCCGTGGTTCCTGGCGCTGAGCGCGTTCGTCGGCGCCGGGCTGTTCTTCGCCGGCGCGTCCGGCTGGTGCGGCATGGCCAAGCTCCTGTCCCGCATGCCCTGGAACCGAACGAAGGGATGATTCCGATGACGACGAATGCCGAACGCCACTACGAGCAATGGCCCGCCGAGACGGCGGCGATGAGGGACGCCGCTCCGGACCTCACGCGCGGATTCGGCAGCATGTTCGGGAAGCTGATGAAGGAAGGCGCGCTCACGGTCCGCGAGAAGGAGCTGATCGCCCTCGGCATCGGCATGGCCATCCGCTGCGAGCCGTGCATCTACTCGCACCTCGAGAAAGCGATGGCCGCGGGGTGCACGCGCGAGGAGATCGTCGAGCTTGCCGGCGTCGTCGTGACGATGCAGGGCGGTCCCGGGTACGTCTACGTCCCGAAGCTCCTCCAGGCGCTCGACGCGCTGGAGGCCGCCGCGGCGCCGTCCTAGCCGAGAGTCGCGAACCGGTCCTCCACGACCACCTGCTCCAGCGGAAGCTGCCCCGGCTTCGGCCACGGGTCCTTCGTCCCCTTGCCGATCGCGACCATCGGGCCGATGCAGTGGTCCGCGGGCAGGTTGATGAGCTTCGCCACCGCGTCGAGATCGAAGCCGATCATCGGGCACGACTCGTAGCCCATCGCCTTCGCGGCGAGCATCAGCGTCTGCATCGCCATGCCGATCGATCGCTGCGCCTCGTCGCGCTGGAGCTGCGGTCGGCCGTCGTGGAACGGCCCCATCCAGTTCACGAGCAGATCGGCGATGTCCTTCGGGGCGTTGACCCAGTAGCGATCCGGGTCCTTCTTCCAGGCATCCACGTCGGCGGTCATCAGGACGAGCGCCGACGCGTCGGTCATCTGCGCCTGATCATTGCCGTTGGCGCGGATGCTTCGCCGCAGCTCGGGGTCGCGGACCACGACGAATCGCCAGTGCTGGATGTTGAACGACGTCGGGGCCTGGATGGCGGCTTCGAGCAGCTTCCGGAGGTCGGCCTCGGGAATCTCGTGGTCGGGGTCGAAGTGCTTCACCGCACGGCGGCCGTGGATCGCGTCGAAAGTGTCCATGCGTTGACTCCAGTGCTCGCTCGTACGTGACGACGGAGGAGATAGGCTAGCGAAACACCGGCCGGCGCGCCGGAGCCGCTCACCGACCTCCGTTGGAGCATGGAATGGACACCGAGGGACTGACCTGGATCGGCATCGCGCTGCTCGTCATCCAGTCGGGCATCTTCTCCGGGCTGAACCTGGCCCTGTTCGGCGTGACGGCCGTGCGGCTGAAGACGATGGCGAGCATGGGCGACGAGAAGGCGGCGCGAGTCCTGCGGCTGCGCACCGACTCGAACTTCCTGCTCACCACGATCCTCTGGGGAAACGTCGGCACGAACGTGCTGCTCACGCTGCTCTCCGACTCCGTGCTGGCCGGGGCCGCGGGCTTCGTCTTCTCGACGTTCGTCATCACGATCGGCGGCGAGATCATCCCGCAGGCGTACTTCTCGCGCAACGCCCTGCGCATGGCCGGGCTCCTCTCGCCGATACTGCGTCTGTACCAGGTGCTGCTGTTCCCGATCGCCAAGCCCTCGGCCCTGATCCTCGACCTGTGGCTCGGGAAGGAGAGCGTGGACTACGTGCCCGAGGACCAGATCCGCGAAGGGCTCCGTCACCACGTCCGGGCCGACGAGTCGGACATCGGTCTCGTCGAGGGGATGGGCGCGATCAACTTCATGACGCTCGACGACGTGATCGTCGCGCACGAAGGCGAGCCGGTGGATCCGGAGAGCGTCCTGCGTCTTCCGCACGAGAACGATCGACCGGTGTTCCCGGCGTTCGAGCCTTCACGCGACGACCCGTTCGTGCGCCAGGTGCAGGCGTCGGAGAAGCGCTGGGTGCTGATCGCGCCGGGCGACGGCGTCCCGGATCGGGCGCTGGATGCGGCGAGCTTTCTCCGCGCCGTCCTGTTCGCGACGGAGCCCGTGGATCCCGCCCGGTACTGCCACCGACCGGTGATCGTCACGGGCCGGCGCAAGAGCCTCGCCGACGTCATCGGACAGCTCCAGGCCGAGCCCGGCGACGACGTCATCGATCGCGATCTCATCCTGCTCTGGGCCGAGCACGACAAGCGCGTGATCACCGGCGCCGATCTCCTCGGGTACCTCCTGCGCGGCATCTCGCGCGGGACGTCACCAACCTGATCCACGCCCCCGGTCCGCCTAGTTTCCCCCGATGGTGGGGAATTGACGGGGGTTCACGGGCGAATCGAGGCGGGCCGAAAGCTACACTGGAGACCTTGCCGAGGCGATCGTTGCGGATGGGCGCCGATCCTTGCATGGAGGCACGCTCGCATGGCCGGTCCAGCCCCCACCCGGGAGAAGAACACATCCCAGTTCGTCGGCTTCCAGCTCGACGAGCAGGCGTACGCCTTCCGGATCGAGCAGATCCGGGAGATCGTCATTCTCGACAAGGTGACCCGCACGCCCCAGGTGCCGGACTACTGCGAGGGCGTCAGCAACCTGCGCGGGTCGATCATGCCGATCATCAACCTCCGCCGGCTCTTCGGGCTCGAGGCGAAGCCCGTCGACGCCGACACGCGCACGATCGTCGTGAACGTGGGTGAGCGAACGATGGGGTGCACGGTCGACCTCGTCTCCCAGGTCGTGCGGATTCCGGAACAGGACATTCAGCCGGCACCGGAGACCATCACCGCCGACGGCGCCCACTACATCGCGGGCTTCGCGAGGCTCGACGGCGACCTCGTGATCATCCTCGACATCGACGCACTACTCGACCCCGATCAGCTCGACCAGGTCAGGATGGCCCCGGTCGCCCACCAGGAGTCATCGTCATGACCACGTTCAGATCAGAGATCGACGCCAGCGATCGGGACAGCGCCGCGCGCCGGCACGAAGCCGACCTCGAGGGGCAGATCGCGGCCATCAACCGATCCCAGGCGATGATCGAGTTCGAGATGGACGGCACGATCATCACCGCGAACGACAACTTCCTGAAGCCGATGGGCTACACGCTGGAGGAGGTCCGCGGCCAGCACCACGGCATCTTCGTCGACGACGAGTACCGCCAGAGCCAGGAGTACCGGGACTTCTGGGCGCGGCTCAATCGCGGCGAGTACGTGGCGCAGGAGTTCAAACGTCTCGGCAAGGGCGGACGCGAGGTGTGGATCCAGGCCAGCTACAACCCGATCCTCGACGATCACGGCCGGCCCTACAAGGTGGTCAAGTTCGCCACGGACGTCACGGCGCAGAAGCTGCAGAACGTCGACTACCAGGGACAGATCGCGGCGATCAACCGATCGCAGGCGGTGATCGAGTTCGAGATGGACGGCACGATCATCACCGCGAACGACAACTTCCTGAAGCCGATGGGCTACACGTTGGACGAGATCCGCGGCCGGCACCACGGCATCTTCGTCGATGACGAGCACCGCCAGAGCCACGAGTACCAGGACTTCTGGGCCGGCCTCGGTCGCGGCGAGTACGTGGCCAAGGAGTTCAAGCGTCTCGGCAAGGGCGGACGCGAGGTCTGGATCCAGGCCAGCTACAACCCCATCCTCGATCTCGACGGCCGTCCCGTGAAAGTCGTCAAGTTCGCCACCGACGTGACCGACCGCGTCCGGCTCCAGCAAGCGGCGGACGCGCAGCTCGAGCGGACCCGGGAACTCACGCGCCAGGTCATCGAGAGCGCCAACCAGTTCGCAGAGGGTTCGCGCGTCGTCGCCGAGAGCAGCTCGAACCTGAGCGAGGGCGCCCAGACGCAGGCCGCTTCCGTGGAGCAGATGACCGCGTCGATCGACCAGCTCATCGGCTCGATCAAGGTGATCTTCGAAAGCTCCGCGGAAGCGAAGCGCCAGGCGGACGAGACCGCGGCGTCGGCGCGGAGCAGCGGCCAGACGGTGACCGAGGCGGTCAACGCGATGCGCCTGATCGAGAAGTCGAGCGAGCAGATCAACGACATCATCCAGGTCATCAGCGAGATCTCCAGCCAGACGAACCTGCTGGCGCTGAACGCCGCCATCGAGGCGGCCCGCGCCGGTGAGCACGGTCTGGGCTTCGCCGTCGTCGCCGACGAGGTGCGCAAGCTCGCCGAACGCTCGAGCGAGGCGGCCAAGGAGATCACGCAGTTGATCAAGGAGTCGTCGCGCCGCGTCTCGGAAGGCGCGCAGCTCTCCGAGAAGGTCGGCGAGTCGCTGACCGGGATCGTCACCGCCGTCGAGCGCACGGCTGACGGCATCACCGAGATCGCCGGTCAGACCGAGTCGCAGTCCGCGAGCGCCGAGCAGGTGCAGTCGGCGATCCGGGCGGTCTCCGACACGACGGAGTCGGGCGCGGTGAGCGCCGAGGAACTCGCCGCCAGCGCCGAGGAGCTCGGCGCCCAGGCGCAGACGCTCCAGGACCTCGTCGCCCGGTTCGAAGCGTGACGGAACGGCCATGCCCGTGAAACTCGAGCAGCTCACGCGACAACAGTTCGACCGCTTCTGTGATTTCATCTACAGGACGAGCGGGATCCGCATCGCCGAGAACAAGCAGACGCTGCTGAGCAACCGGATCCGGCGGCGGCTTCGGGAGGGGCAGGACTTCGAGGCGTACTACCAGTTCCTCACGTCGCCGGCCGGTGACGGCGAAATCGGCCAGTTCATCGACGCCATCACGACGAACGAGACGTTCTTCTTCCGCACCGACACGCACTTCCAGTGGTTCGGCGACGCGTTCCTCGGCGAACTCATCGAGGCCGCGCAACGAGGGCGCCGACCGCGCTCGCTGCGCGTCTGGTCCGCCGGGTGCGCGACGGGCGCCGAGCCGTACACGCTCGCGATCTGTCTCCGGGAGAACCTCTTTCGTCTCCGCGACTGGTCGCTGGAGATCGTCGGCACGGACATCAGCGACGAGGCGCTCGACGCGGCGCGGGAGGGCTGGTTCCGGCCGCGAGCCGTGGAGGCGGTCAACGAGAAGCAGCGCAAGCGGTACTTCGAGCGCTCGAACGAGGACGACCGGTGGCGGGTGCGAGACAACCTGCGCGACCTCGTTCACTTCGAGAACCACAACCTGCTGGAGCCGATGCCCCGTGGACCCTTCGACTGCGTGTTCATTCGCAACGTGCTGATCTACTTCGACCGGGAGTCGAAGGCGATCGTCGTCGAGCACCTCGTCAACGCCCTCGCCCCGGGCGGCTATCTCGTGGTCGGACCGTCGGAGGGGCTCTACGACATGCTCGAGCCGCTCGAACGAATTTCCACGTTCCTCTACCGGAAGACCGACGCGTCATGAGCGATCAGGCGGGACAACCCGGCGACGCGGTCCATGACGAGATGTCGCAGTATCTCCAGATCTTCATGGACGAGACCGACGAGCAGCTCGAGGCGCTCACCGAGGTGCTCCTCGTCCTCGAGAACGAGCCCGACAGCACGGCGCACCTGAACGAGGCGTTCCGGTTGATGCACTCGATCAAGGGCTCGGCCGGCATGATGGGCCTGGACAGCATCGCCATCCTGGCCCACCATCTCGAAAGCCGCTTCGAGCGCTTCCGGTCCGGCTCGGAGCACCTCGGTGAGCCGACGATGAACCTGGTTCTGCGATGCATCGACTTCCTGCGTGATTGCATCCGGCGGCTGCGTTCGGGGCAGAAGCTGGGGAGCGCCGGCGCACTGCTGGTAGAGCTGAGCGAGCACTCGGACGAGCCGTCGGCGACTTCGACGGACGAGCCGGTCGAGGCGAGGGCGGCGGCCGCGGCCGACGAGCCGGCGCCGCTCACCGCCCTCGTCGCCGACGGGGCCGACGAAGCCGCCAACGGCCGCCGCCTCGTCGTGCACTTCGAGCCCGGCCTTCCCCTCGTGGACCTCAAGGCGCGCCTGATCCTGTCGCGTCTGTCGAACATCGGCAACGTCCTCGCGCACCGCCCGACCGCCGAGGAACTGGACACGATCGAGGACCTCGCGCAGCTCGAGATCATCGTCGCCACCAACGAAGGCTCCGACGCGCTCCGAAGCGCCGCAGACGTGGACGGCGTCAGCGCGATCGAGCTGCCCGGCGGCCACCTCGAACGTATCACCGAACCGGCCGGTGCCACGGACCGCGAGCAAAGCGAGCAGTCCGTGTCCGAGCCCGCGTCCGTGTCCGCGACCGTGTCCGCGTCCGAGCCCGTGTCCGAGCCCGCGTCCGTGTCCGCGACCGTGTCCGCGTCCGAGCCCGTGTCCGAGCCCGTGTCCGCGTCCGAGCCCGCGTCCGAGCCCACCCCCAAGGCCAAGATCACCGAGACCATGCGTGTCGACATCGAGCGCCTCGACGGTCTCATGAACCTCGCCGGCGAGCTGGTCGTGAACCGCTCTCGCTTCGTGCAGGTCGCCGAGCTGGTCGCCCCCGTGTTCGGTCGACGCAACGTCGCCAGCCGCACCCGCGACTTCAGCGAGAGCCTGCGCCGGACGATCGAGCACCTCGAATCCGCGACGAACGGCGAGTGGACGACCGACGTGGAGGAGCTGAAGTCCGGCCTTGCCCTGCTCGAGGAGCAGGCGCGGGTGTGGGACACCGGTCGCCGGGGGTTCGCGCAAATCGGCGAGGCGGTCGACCAGCTCACGCGGATCTCCGACAGCCTCCAGCAGAACGTGCTGGACACGCGCATGGTGCCGGTCGCACCCCTGTTCAACCGGTTCAAGCGCGTGGTCCGGGATCTCGCCCGCGAACGCGGCCGCAAGGTGGACCTCGTGATCCGGGGCGAGAAGACCGAGCTGGACAAGCGGATGATCGACGAGCTGGGTGATCCCCTCGTTCATCTCGTGCGCAACTCGATCGATCACGGCATGGAAGGTCCCGACCTTCGCCGCGAGCGCGGCAAGGACGAGACGGGAACGATCGTCCTGGAGGCGAACCACAGCGGCAACAACGTGTTCATTCACGTGCGCGACGACGGCGGCGGGATCGACGCCGAGCGGATCCGGGCTCGGATCGCCGAACGCGGGCTGCTGACCGCGGACGCCGCCCGGGCGCGGACCGATCAGCAGGCCCTGGAGTACATCTGGCACGCGGGCTTCAGCACCGCGGCCGAGATCACCGACATCTCCGGGCGCGGCGTCGGCATGGATGCCGTCAAGACGCGGATCACCGAGCTGAACGGGCAGGTCGACGTGGACTCCGCCCCCGGACAGGGCACGACCTTCACGATCCGGCTGCCGCTGACGCTCGCGATCATCAACAGCCTCCTCATCCGCGCCCGCGCGATCGTCTTCGCGATGCCGATCAGCGACGTGCGCGAGATCGTCGCCGTGAACCCCGGCGATGTCGTGGCCGTGCACGGGAAGCAGACGATCGACGTGCGCGGCGAGTTCATCCCGCTCGTCGGCATCGACGAGATCTTCGACTGGCAGGACTTCGACTCCGACCCGCCCCCTCTCTCCGACGACGGCAACCTCCATGCAGTGATCCTCCAGGCCGGCGAGCGCACGATGGGGCTCCGGGTGGACGAGCTGATCGGCAGCCAGGACATCGTGATCAAGTCGCTGTCGCAGAACTTCGTCCACATCCGCGGCCTCTCCGGAGCGAGCATCCTCGGCGACGGCAGCGTCTGCCTGATGCTGGATGTCCCCACCCTCATGGAACTCGCGGTCCGCCGGGCCGGACGGGAGCGCAACACGTGACCCTCGCCGGACCCCAACTCACGCTCATCCAGACGGCGCTGCGCCACGGCGCCGACGAGGCCTCCCACGCACTCGCGCGGTGGATCGATCGGCCGACACGGATCACCGTCGACTCGTTCGAGCAGCTTGCGCTGGACGAAGCGCTGGGCGTGCTCGGATCGCGGGAGACGCCGATCTGCTTCTGTCGCGCCGCGATGACCGGCCGCCTTCGGGGGCACCTGATCCTCGCGTTCGACGACGCGAGCGGCCTCGCCCTCGCTGACCTGCTCCTCGGTCATGAACGCGGCACGGCGACGGCCTGGACCGAGATGGAGCAGTCGGCGGCGCTGGAGACGACGAACATCGTCTGCTGCGCATACCTCAACTCGCTGGCCCGCGTGCTGCCCGCCGGCGGTGACGAGACCGAGACGCTCATCCCGTCGTCCCCGCAGTTCGCGCGCGATTTCGCCGAGAGCCTGATGGAGTTCGCGCTGATGGACCAGATCGTCGCCAGCGACGAGGTTCTTCTCGCGCGTACCGAGTTCCAGATCGACGGAGCGCCCGTGGACTGGACGCTCCTGTTCGTTCCCGACGCGCCGTCCCTCGACAAGCTGAGCGTGACTTCACCGTGACTCCCGTGCAGGTCGAAACCCGGTCGATCAGGATGGGCGAGATCACCGTCGCCAGGAACGGCGGCGTGCTGCGCACACTCCTGGGCTCGTGCATCGGCCTCGCCCTGTACGATCGACCGACGCAGGTCGGTGGCCTGGCGCACATCGTGTTGCCGAAGTCGCGCGGCAAGGACGAGCCACCGGGGAAGTTCGTGGACACGTGCATCCCGGCCCTGCTGAGCGAGATGAAGACGCTGGCCGGCCGGCCAATCACGCCGCAGGCGCGGATCGCCGGCGGCGCGAACATGTTCGCGACGAAGGTGACGGACACGGTCGGCCGGCAGAACATCGAGGCGTGCGAGCGGCTCCTCGCCGAGCTTCGGATCCCGCTCGAGAGCCGTCACTGCGGCGGGGAGAAGGGCCGGCGCATGATGCTCGACACGACCACCGGCACGGTCACCATCGAAATCGTCGGCGCGGACCCGATCAAGCTCTGAGGGGAAGGAGGCGGAACATGGCCAGACGCGTGCTCATCGTCGATGACGCCCTCATCATGCGCAAGCGCATCCGGGACATCGCCGAGGGGTGCGGCTGGGAGGTGGCCGGCGAGGCGTGCAACGGTGAGGAGGCCGTCGCCCTGTACCGGCAGGAACAACCGGACCTCGTGACGCTCGACATCGTGATGCCGAAGATGGACGGCGTCACGGCGCTCCGGGAGGTGATCGGGATGGACCCCGACGCCCGCGTCGTGATGGTGAGCGCGGTCGACCAGCGCGAGAAGCTGACCGAGTGCATCCGGACCGGCGCCATCGACTTCATCGTCAAACCCTTCGACGTGACAAGGCTCCAGAGCCTCTTCGAGAAATACCTCGCGGCATGACCGACCAGACCCGACTCCTCATCGTGGACGACTCCGCCCTGTACCGGCAGACCGTCAGCAACGTGCTACGCGACGCGAACGACGTGGAGGTCGTCGGCATCGCGAAGGACGGCGTGGACGCCCTCGAGAAGATCGAGGCGCTCGACCCGGACCTGCTGACGCTCGACGTGCAGATGCCCGACATGGACGGCATCGACGTCCTGCGCGAGATCAACCGGCGCCAGTTGCGCCCCGGCGCGATCATGCTCAGCAGCCTGACCACCGAGGGCGCCCAGGTGACCACCGACGCGTTACTCGAAGGCGCGTTCGACTTCATCCTCAAGCCCACCGGCGGCGATCCGGCCCTCAACCGACAGCGTCTCCGCGACGCCCTGGACGAGAAGATCGCCGCGTTCCGCCAGGGTCATCGCTGGCGCATCGCGCGCGAGCGCCGGCAGACGGTAGACGCCACCGAGATCGCCTCCACCGAGACCGAGGTCCTGACGCCCGGCATCACCTGCCGAGCCGTGGTCGTGGGAACCTCCACCGGCGGGCCGGCGGCGCTCAAGGTCATGCTCACTGCCCTGCCCGCCGACTTCCCCGTGCCCGTGCTCGTCGTGCAGCACATGCCCCCGCGGTACACGCAGTCGCTGGCGAGGCGCCTGAACGAGATCTGCGCGCTCGACGTGTCGGAGGCGTCCGACGGCATGGTGGTGAACCCCGGCACGGTGGTGCTCGCGCCCGGCGGTCGCCACATGAAGCTCGTCGCCGGACAGGACACGTTGCGGGCGCGGGTCACCGACGATCCCCCGGAGCACGGATGTCGCCCATCGGTGGACTACCTCCTCCGATCCGCCGTCGAGGTGTTCGACGGGCAGGCGCTCGGCGTGATCATGACCGGGATGGGCCGCGACGGTCTCCACGGCTGCGAGCTTCTGAAGGCCCGCGGCGGCCGCGTCTACGCCGAGCACGAGGAAACCTGCACGGTGTACGGCATGCCGAAGGCGATCGTCGAGCACGGGCTCGCCGACCGCGTCGTGCCGCTGGAGGGGATCGCGCGGGCGATGATCCGCCACGTGATGCGCTCCCGCGCGACGGGCGCGAAGGTGCCGACGCCATGACCTCCTCCAACGGCCACGACAACGGCGACCAGAATATCTCGGTCCTCGTCGCGGAGGACAGCCGCATCCAGGCGCAGATCCTCGCCCGGAAGCTCGCCGACGCGGGGTTCGGGGTGCGCGTGGCCGAGGACGGCGCGCTGGCGCTGGAGAACATCCGCGAACGCCGGCCGACGATCGTCATCTCCGACATCGAAATGCCCCGGATGACGGGCTACGAGCTGTGCAGCGCGGTCAAGGGGGATCCGGAGCTGCGGACGATCCCGTTCATCCTGCTGTCCACGCTCTCGGAGCCCGAGGACATCATCCGCGGGCTGGACTGCGGAGCCGACAACTACGTCACGAAGCCGTACGACCCGGAGTTCCTCATCGGGCGCGTGCGGTCGCTGATGGAGACACCGCTCGGGGCGGCCGACGATGTCGAGCCCCTGGATGTGACGCTCGCCGGACATCACTACCGCGTCAACACCAACAGCCAGCAGGTGCTGAACCTCCTCGTCTCGACGTTCGAGAACGCGGTCGAGAAGAACAACGAGCTGCTCCGGACGAACCAGGAGCTGACGCTCGCCAAGGAGCAGCTCACGGTCTGGAACGACCGGCTCGAGGAGCTGAACCAGCAGCTCACGTCGGTCAACACGCGCATGACGCGCGACCTCGACGCCGCGGCGAAGGTCCAGCAATCCCTGCTGCCGACGGATTCCCCGGCCACGGCCCGCGCCCGTTTCGCGTGGAAGTACAAGCCGTGTGACGAGCTGGCCGGCGACTTCCTGAACTTCTTCGCGCTCGACGAGAAGCATGTCGCCATCTTCGTCGTGGACGTGAGCGGCCACGGCGTGGCGTCGTCGCTGCTCTCGGTCACCGTCGGTCGCCTGATGACGCCGCAGCTCTCGAGTTCGTCGCTGCTCGTCGCACCCGGCGACGGCCCCGATGAAGTGCGCATCGTCCCGCCCATCGAGGTCGCGCGGGAGCTGAACCGGCGCTTCCCGATGGCCGAGCAGAACTACCTGTACTTCACGCTCGTCTACGGCGTGCTGAACCTCGAGACGCTGGAGTTCCGCTACGTGCTCGCCGGTCATCCGCAGGTGGTGCACGCCCCGCGGGCCGGCGCCCCCGCCCTGCTGAAGGCGTCCGGCATGGCGATCGGCTGGGTCCCGGACCTGGACTGCGAGGAGCAGACGGTGCAACTGGAGCCGGGCGACCGGATCTGGCTCTACTCCGACGGCGTCCCGGAGGCGATGGATCCGGACATGAACCAGTTCGGCGACCGCCAGCTCCTGGAGGTGGTCGAGCTGGGTCACCCGCAGCCGCTGGACGAGAGCGTGTCGCTGCTGATGAACACCGTCGAACGCTGGGGCCGCAACGGAAGCCTCAAGGACGACGTGTCCATCCTCGGCGTGGAGATCGCCGCGGGGTGACGGCGGGCCGGCGCCGGGCCAACACCGTAAGGACTACTCGGAGGCCAGGACCTGCCGACCGTTGAGCGGCTGCACGGGCCGGTTGTTGTCGCCGATGACCGCGTGGATCTTCCCGATCTGCGACGCGGAAAGCTCGACCGGTGACCTGAAGACGAACCAGAGCACGTCCTCGGTGCACGGAGGTGTCGTCAGGGAACCCTCGTACCGGTAGTAGCCGCGATCCGAGGGGAGGAACCTCTCGGAATCCATGGTGGCGGTCGATGTTCGAGCGCGGTTCGCCGCGGAGGGGAGATAGTCCAGGATCCGATCGAACTCCGGATCGTGCGAGCCGGCGTTGATCATCAGCGACACCACCGCAACGTCACCGCCGGCGCTCTTGTGAACGAGGTGCACCTCCATGTCGGCATGCCGGCCACGGACGGTGTGCTCGCTCGGCGTATGGAAGTGGAACTGCTGGAGCGTGTACCTCGTGCCGTCGACCACGATGGCGCTGGTCTGGTCTCCGATCTCCTCGATCGTGTGCCCGTTGTAGACGAGGTTGATGCTTTCGGGTCGGTAGTCGAACTCGATCGGGGCGAGGTCCCGCGCGATCGCCCCGCGGAGGTCGATCGGCGACTGCTGTCGTCCGGTGCTGGCGAGCACGTACTCCGGACTCAGGTCGCCCCAGTGCTCCGGTCCGATCTCCCCTTCGTATCCCCACTCCGCCGCGGGGACCTGCTCCTCCGTGTGGAAGTACTGGTGAGCGTCGGAGTCGCCGGCGACGGAGCGACTGCCGTCATCGGTCGAGCAGCCGGGAACGGCGCCGAGCGCGAGGATCAGCAACCATCGCGGATCGCGGGTGATGCGTCGCATGGGAATCTCCATGTTTGCTTTCGAGGCGGCGTACGCCGAGGATCTTACGGAGAGCCCGATCGAGCGCCAACGACCTATCATGCCGCAGAGGTTCACGATGCAGATTCGATGCCGAAACTGCGGTGCCATCCGGGCGATCCCCAAGTACCACGGCTCGATGCTGGTGACCTGCCCCGACTGCGAGTGGCAGGAGATGCTCCCGCCGCGCCGGCATCTTCCCAAAGAGCTGGATCATCGCGCGGGCGACGCGTTCGCCGCGCGCGCGCAACGGCAGGCGGCGGTCCGCGCGTTGCTCGACGAGGTCTCGCCGCTGTCACAGCATCGGTTCGAGCAGTTCTGCGCGTCGTTGTTCAGCTCCCGCGGGCACGAGGTCGCGTTGGCCGACCAGATGTTCGACGAAAGCCACGCCCTCGAGCTTCGCTCGGGCAGCGATTCGGTCTTCGTCGCGTGCCGGCCGGTCGAGCACCGGGTCACCGTCGACGACCTCGAACGTCTCGCGGGAGCGATGCGTCACGGCAGCGCCGCCGGCGGGATCTGCGTCACGAACGGCGACCTCGATGACGCCTGCCAGGCATTCGCCACCGACGCCAAGATCGAGTTGATCGACTTGGACCGCCTCGTCGAACTCCTCACGGACGTGCCGATCGAACAACTCCGCGAGTGGATCGATCCTGCCGAGGTCACGCCAGCCGAGTAGCGCCGGAGTTGACACCGTCTCAGCGACCTCGGAGAATGGCCGCAACCCGCTCCTCACCAGGGAGACCCGATGATCCTCTCCAAGTTCTGGCGCGCGATCAAAGCGCAGATCAACAAGCTCGCGAACCACTTCTGGACGGCCGATCCGATCGCCCAGATGCAGTACGAGTACGACTCGGCGGTCGAGCAACTCAAGAGCGGGCGCGAGGGGCTGGAGCAGTACCGCGCGCTCGTCGAGCGGGTGTCCCGGCAGGTCGCGTCCTCGAAGAAGCACGAGACGAAGATCGCGGCGAAGATCAAGGCGTACCTGACCGCGGGCGACCGCGAGTCCGCCGCGAACTTCGCGCTCGAGCTCAAGAAGGTGCGTGACGAGCTGACCGAAAACGAGTCTCAGCTCGTCATGCACGAGAAGTCCTACGAGAACAACCTGCTCAAGATCAAGCACGCCGGCTCGAAGCTCGCCAAGGTGCGCGAGAAGATCCAGAAGTACGACGCCGAGCTGAAGATGAGCCGCGCCGAGGCGGAGATGGCCAAGCTCTCGCAGAGCTTCGACTTCGACGTGACGACCGACTTCGGCCAGATCGAGCAGGTCATCCAGGACAAGATCGGCCTCAACCGCGCCAAGGCGCGCGTCGCCGCGGATCTCAGCGAGGAGGGCGTCGTCGACGTCGAGCGCGAGCAGGCGATGGAGAAGGCACTCGCCGAGGATGCCCTCCGCGAGTTCGAGATCGACCTCGGCCTCATCTCCCCCGAGACGGCGGAGGTGCGCCCGACGACCAAGCACCTGGGTCAGGAGACCGAAAGTTGAACCGTGGTGCCCCGAACGGCGCGTTGACGGTGAAACAACGGGGGTAGTGCATTGGACGGCCCTGAGCAGGACACGGTCGCCGGCACGGAAGACGACACGAACGCGCCCACGGACCTGAAGAAGCCGCCGCCCGGAGACGGTCCCGCGGCGCCGGTCGTCGTGCCCAAGCGTCTTCCCGACTGGTATCCGGCGTGGGCCCGCGCGCTCGCGGAGCTGTACTTCTCCGGCACCACGTGCCTCTTCGTGCTGCACGGCAACGTGAACGACAACGTCTGCGTCGCGGGCACGGCCGAGGACGAGACGACGTACGGCAGCCTCCCCGATTTTCTCGCGACCCGGCTCTTCGGCCGGTGGGACGTCGTGCTGAGCTACGACCTCGGTCGCGGCCTGCGCCCGCTGGCGGGCTCGGACCCCGCGCGTCTCCGCGAGATGGTCACGCACACCGCCGCTCTCGGCGAGCCTTCGCGTTGGCCGCGCACGCCGGAGAAGGCGTTCTTCATGATCGATCGCTACCTCAACCGCACCTTGCTCCAGGACAAGGACGACGGGCCGGCGAGCGTGGCCATCGTGATCCAGCACGCGGAGTACGTCGTGCCCAGCGCGGACATCGCGAGCGTGGCGCACGCGCAGGGCTCCCTTCTCGTGCGCCTCCTCGAGTGGGCGCGAAGCCCTCACCTCAAGCGGCAGAACATCGCCTTCTGTCTCATCGCGAACAACCTCAGCGAGATGAACAGCCGGCTGATCAAGAGCCCCTACGTGGCGGCGATCGAGATCCCCATGCCCGCCGACGAGGAACGAAGCCGCTTCGCCACGTGGGCGACGGGCGATGAGGACGACCTCGCGGCGTACAGCGACTTCACCGCCGACCAGCTTGCGGCGATGTCCAACGGGCTGAGCCTGGTCGATCTCAACATCGTCCTCGCGCAGGCCCGCACCGGGACCCGGCACATCGACGGGGCGATGTTCCGATCGCTCAAGAAGAGCCTGATCGAACGGCAGTGCTACGGGCTGCTCGAGTTCTTCGAGCCGTCGCACACGATGGACATGGTCGTGGGACACGGCGCCGCCAAGGACCGTCTGCGCGGCGACGCTGACATCATCACGCGGGGGCAACTCGACTTCGCCCCCATGGGCTACCTGATCTGCGGTCCCGTCGGCACCGGCAAGACGTTCCTCGCCGAGTGCTACGCGGGCTCGATCGGCATTCCCTGCGTCAAGCTCCGCAACTTCCGGTCCAAGTACGTGGGCGAGACCGAAGGCAACCTGGAGCGCGTGCTGACCGTGTTGCGCTCGCTCGGCCCGGTCGTCGTGATCATCGACGAAGCGGACGCCGCGCTGGGCACCCGCGAGGCGAGCGGCGACTCCGGCACGTCGAGCCGTGTCTTCTCGATGATCGCGAGCCAGATGGGGGACACGCGCTACCGCGGGAAGATCGTCTGGATGCTGCTGACGAGCCGCCCGGATCGCCTGCCGGTCGACCTCAAGCGACAGGGCCGCGCGGAGGTGCACATCCCGCTCTTCTATCCCTCGAACGAGGACGAGTACCGCGCGATGTTCCGGGTGATGGGACGCAAGAATAAAGTGCGTCTCGCCGACGACGCCGTCGCGCACGTCGAGCCGGGCCCCCGCCGCCTGAGCGGATCGGACATCGAGAGCGTGGTGCTCGCCGCGAACCGGCTGGCGCTGACCGATCAACGTCGCGACGTCACCCGCGCCGACGTCGACGTCGCCCTGCGCGATTTCATCCCCTCTGCCCAGGGGCTGGAGCGCGAAGCGCAGGAGCTCTCCGCGGTGCTCGAATGTACCCAACTCGGCTTCCTGCCCGAGGCCTGGCGCGAGAAGGTCGACCAGCCGAACGGGCGCACGGCGATCCAGGAGCGCCTGGTGGCGATCCGACAGATTCTCGAAGACTGATCCCAACGAACGTGACCCGACCCCGAAGGAGCACACCATGGCAGGCGGAACCAGGACGAGCTGGCTCGCGGACGATGGCAGCGTCGCCGTCGACGATCTGGCCCGAAGGATGGAATCCTTCGTGAAGACGATGGCCGACGGCATCGTGAGCGACGATGAGCTGGCGGCGCAGGAGAAGCGGCTCGCCGATCTCATGCGCGACATCGAGCCCAAGCTCGACGATGCGATGCACGCGCGGATCACGGAGCTTCTCTGCGAACTGACGGCGTTTGATATCATGCAGGTCGTGCACGCCATGCAGGCGTCACAGCCCAAGACGGTCTTCAACGGCTAGGAGTCAACCATGGCCGGCAAGCCCAAGGCACCTTTCTACTTCGTGGTCTTCGTGATCGTCATCGCGCTGATCGCCTTCGGCGTCATGCGCAGCGGCATCCTCTCGTCGGGGCCGGCGGACGGCGGCGCGGCGCCGATCGATCCGTCGAAGCTCGGCGGTTCCGGGGCCGAGGCGGCGGACGTGAGCGGGGTCACCACGCTCAAGGAGTACTCCTACGTCCCGGAGCAGACGCTGCCGCCGGTCAAGGGTACGTCGGCGTACAAGCCGCTCGCCGACACGGACAACACGGTCAAGTTCGCGCTCAACGTCTGGGCGGGGTGGGCGCCGATCATCCAGGCGAACAACGGATTCCGGGCCGAGAAAGTCTGGAAGACGCCCGACGGCAAGCCGTTCAAGGTGGAGCTGGTGCTCATCGACGATCCGGTCGCGATGCGTGACGCGTACGCGACGGGCGACGTGCACATCGGCTGGGCCACGCTCGACATGGTCCCCCTCCTGATGGAGGGGTTCGTGGATCGCAGCGGCAAGCCGAAGGACAGCCGGATCATGCCGCGGATCTTCCAGCAGGTGGACTGGTCCAACGGTGGTGACGGCATCGTGGCCCGGGAGTCGATCAGGACCGTCGCCGACCTGCGCGGCAAGACGATCGTCCTCGCGCAGAACTCCCCGTCCCACTACTTCGCCCTGAACATGCTCGTCTCCGGCGGCGTTCAGCCCTCCGAAGTGAAGTGGGCGTTCACCAACGATGCATTCCAGGCCGCCGCGGCGTTCAACTCCGATCGGAACATGGCCGCGTGCGTCTCCTGGGCGCCGGACATCTACAACCTCGAGAAGGTCTCGGGCAACCGCATGCTCGTGAACACGCTCACCGCGAACAAGCTGATCGCCGACGTCTGGTTCGCCCGGGCCGACTTCGCCCAGGACAATCCCGGCATCTGCGAGGCGCTCGTGCGCGGCATCTTCGACGCCATGGTCGACCTGAAGAGCGACTCCGCGAAGCAGAACGTCTCGGAGCTGATGGCGGGCGGATACAACCTGCCCGCGAGCGAGGCGATGGCGATGCTCGCCGACGCCCACAGCACCAACTGGGCGGAGAACTACCAGTTCTTCGTCAACCAGAACAACGCCGCCAACTTCGAACGGGTCTGGAACCAGGCGTACTACCTCTACCGCCAGATCGGCGCGATCCGCCATCAGCCGGTGCCCTTCGACCAGGTCGCCGACTACAGCATCATCCAGGCGCTCGCCAAGGAGTCGAAGTACTCGACGCAGCGCGACGAGTACCAGGTCCAGTTCACGCCGAAGACGGTGTCGCAGATCCGGGCGGAGTCGGACGAGGTGCTCACCACCGTCATCCGGATCCACTTCTTCCCGAACAGTTGGGACCTGCACAAGACAGTGATGAGCGAAGACGGCGAAGAGAGCGTCGAGCGGCTGTACGATCCGAACGTGGACAACATCCTCGAGGAGATCGCCTCGATGGTGGGACGGTTCGGCCTCGCCCAGGTGATCATCGAGGGTCACACCGACAGCTCGATGAAGGGACGCATCTCGCCGAGCGTCGTCAAGGAACTCGCGTTGAACCGCGCCAACTCGGTCAAGGAGGCGCTCGTCAAGCAGTTCAACCTCGATCCGAACCAGTTCGCCGTGGACGGCGTCGGATGGGACCGGCCCGCCGACGCGAACGATCCGCTGAACCAGGCGAAGAACCGCCGCGTCGAGGTCAAGGTCTTCGCCGCCGAGGGAAGCTGACCCGACGTGACGGAGCCGCCCGCCGAAACACCGGAGCCGCCCGGCCCCGCATCAACCGCGCCGTCCTCGCTGCGTCGCCTGACGACGCTGCGGCGCCCGATCTCGCGCTGGCTGACGCTCGCGATGGGCGTGGTCTTCGTCGTGCTCGTGCTGGGCGTCTGGTTCCTTATCACCACCGGCGAAGCGGAGCAGCGCGTCGTGAGCCCCCTGCTGCTGCCCAGCCCGGCGGAGGCCTTCCGGAGCTTCCCGGAGCTGTGGACCGACCGCGCCCTGCTGCTGAACCTCCTCGTCACGGTCCGCCGCGTCGTGCTCGGATTCCTGCTGGCGGCGGCCGTGGGCATTCCCCTCGGCATCCTCTGCGGCTGCTTCCCCGTGGCGCAGGCGTTCTTCCTGCCGCTGACGGTGTTCGGGCGCAACATCCCGCTGGCGGCGCTGATTCCGCTGACGTTCTTCGCGTTCGGCGTGGCGGAAACGCAGAAGATCATGTTCATCTTCATCGCGTGCGTGATGTTCATCGTCTGGGATACCGCGGTGTCGATCCGTGACGTCGACCAGCGGTACGTCGACACCGCCTACACCACCGGCGCTTCGCGCTGGCAGGTGATCATCAAGGTGCTCGTGCCGCTCGGGATGCCCTCGGTCTTCAACGCTCTGCGTCTGCTCTTCGGGCTTGCCTTCGGGTACATCATGCTCGCCGAGTTGGTGAAGCAGGGCGACGAGGCCGGCGGTCTCGGCGACATCATCCGCCAGTCCCAGCGGCGCGGCATGGTCGAGCACATCTGGCTCGTCCTGATCATCATTCCGATCGTCGCGCTGGGAATGGACCGCCTGCTCTTCTGGACGCAGCGCGAGCTGTTTCCCCACCGCTACGGCGGCGCCGGCCTGCTCAACCGCGGCTTGCGGGTGGTGATCCACGGGTGGGAGGACGTGAAGGGCTGGTTCTGGCAGCGGCGGCGCACCCGCATCGGAGCCGCGGCGGAGCAAACGCCCGGGAAGGACGGGGCGTCGTGAGCGCTTCCGCCCAGACCGACCCGGCGCAGGACGTCGGCGTGGGACGCGTGCTCGACCACGTGCGCGGGCTCGACGAGCTGGCGCGGCAGCCGGTCGTCGAGTTCCGCAACGTCACGAAGACGTACAACGCCGACGGGCCGAACCCGTTCACCGCGATCAAGGACGTGAGCTTCGCGGTCGCGGACCGCGCCGACCACGGCGAGTTCGTCTCGGTGCTGGGGCCCAGCGGCTGCGGCAAGAGCACGCTCCTGCGTCTGATCGCCGGGCTGGAGCCGCAGCATCCCGCCACGAGCGGCGACGTGCTCGTCAAGGGCGTGCCGGTGTGGCGGCCGGGGGCCGATCGCGGGATGGTCTTCCAGGACTACACGAGCTTCGATCACCGGACGGTCCTCGACAACGTCACGTTCGGGCTGGAGTGCGCCGGCGTGCCGCGGGCCCAGCGCGAGGAGCAAGGACGCAGTTGGATCGGCCGCGTCGGGCTCGACATCGACAAGGACATCGACAAGTACCCGCACGAGCTTTCCGGCGGCATGCGACAGCGCGTGGCGATCGCCCGCACGCTCATCCTCCGGCCGAGCATCATCCTCATGGACGAGCCGTTCGGGGCGCTCGATCCGAACACGCGCATGAACATGCAGAATCTGCTCGTCGGACTCTGGCGCGAGGTCGAGGCGACGGTCTTCTTCGTGACCCACTCGATCGAGGAGGCGGTCTATCTCGGCGACCGCGTCTACCTGCTGAGCCGGTCCCCCGGCACGATCCTGCAGGAGATCGAGGTCGACCCGCCCGACCGGCCGGCGCTGGAGACGCAACGCGAGCCTTCCTTCCAGGAGACGGTCTACTACATTCGTGATCGGATCACGAAGCTGGAGGAGGGGAAGGGCTGACGTGCGTCTGGCGAAGTACATCAAGGCCGCTTTCGTCAACCACTGGAACCTGCTGGCGGTCGGCGGGGCCACGGTCTTCGCGTTCCTGACCGGCCAACCCGACGTGGTGCTCCCGATAGTCCTTGCCGCCGAGGTGGCGTACCTGTCGCTGCTGGGCACGCACCCGAAGTTCCAGAAGGCCGTCGACGCGCAGATCGCCAAGACGCAGCGGGTCAGCGGCGCCGTCTCCGCGGAGCGCGCGCTCGACCGCATCCGACGGGCGCTTCCCTGGGAATCGCTGGAGCGGTACGAGGCGCTCCGCGCGCGGTGCATCGAGCTGCGCCAGATCGCCACCGACCTGAGGCACGTCGATCCGGTCGGCCGCGACAAGCCGCTCGAGAGGCTCCAGCTCTCAGGCCTCGACCGCCTGCTGTGGATCTACCTGCGTCTGCTCTACACCGAGCATTCGCTCCGGCGCTTCCTCGAGCAGACCTCCGCCGACTCGATCCGGGCCGATATCGGTCGCCTCGAGAGCCGGTTGGCGGACTACCCTGCCGACGAGACGAACGCCCGCAAGCAGAAGGCCCGCGCCGCGCTCGAAGACAACCTCGCCACCAGCCGGGCGCGTCTCGCCAACCTCGAGAAGGCCGGTGAGAACTACGAGCTGGTCCAGTTCGAGATCGATCGTCTCGAGAACAAGATCCGCTCGCTCAGCGAGCTGGGCGTCAACCGCCAGGAGCCCGACTCCATCGCCGCCCAGGTCGACTCCGTGGCCAGCGGCATGCTCCAGACGGAGCGCACGATGAACGAGCTGGACTTCGCCACCGGCTTCGGCGAGATCGACGAGTCGGTCCCGGAGATGCTGAACCGCCCGAAGTTGCGAGGCGTGAGCTGATCGCAGGTCAGCGGCGCGTCCGTCTTCCGGGATCTTCGAGGAGCACGGTGGCTCGGGCGACGGACTCGGGCGTGCGGTCGGTCGCTTCGTAGAAGCGCCGAAACGCCCGCATCTCCGGCGTGTCCCAGGCGAGCAGCTCGCCGGCGAAGCGGGCGCCGAGCACCTGGTAGAGGAGCGTCACCTCGACGGTCCAGGGCCCCGCCGATGCTCCGGTCGGGACCGAGTACACCACGTCATCGCGACCGCCGAGGAAATCGGTGTCGCTGACGCCGACCGGCGCGGTCTCGGCGCCGTGCACGTGGTCCGCCGACCATCCCCGGGGAAGGAGCCGGTTGTCCTTCAGGTTCCGCGTCGCCTGCATGAGGCTGAACGTCACGTCGCCGTTCGCGTCGGCCATCACCGCCTCGTAGACCTGAACCTGGCCAGCCCGATCGATCACGGTGTGGTGGGGTTGGAATCCACCGCCGACTCGATCGCTGGCGAGCTGGTTGAATCCGTCGACGATCCGGCCCTGGCCATCGTGGGCGCCGGAGACGAAGATCGATCGACCGTCGCGATCGCGCACTTCGACCCGGATCCAGGCGCGCCGCGTCGGATGGCCGGTCGGGAACTTGTGACCGGAGAGATTCGTCACGGTCACGCGGAACCGCCGGTGCTTCTCGGTCGGTTCGAGGGGCGTGATCTCGAGACGCGCGGTGTCGTGGCGCAGTTGGCTTCTCGCCGCGGCGATCGTCGCGTCGAAGGCGGCGGTTGCGGCGGTCGTTCCGAGTTCGGTCGGGTGGTCCCGCAGGATCGCCGGGATCAACGTGTTGCCCCCCACGAAGACGTGGCGGCCGAACGGTTGACGCGGGGAGGCGAACGGAAAGTCGAAGCCGCGTGGGTTCCGCGCGATCCGGGTCTCGATGCGCGTGCCATCCACGTCGTCGAGCGGGACGTGGCACCCCTGGCAACTCGCGGCTTCGGGACGGGGCGAATCGATCTCGTCGTTGTAGACCGAGTTGCGCCACTCGAGGTACGGGGACTGCTCGAGGTAGGCGTGATCGGTCGGCGCGCCGTCATCATCGAGCGCATGGGTGGTCAGCGTGTGGCAGGTCGCACACAGGGCGGAGGTCGTCACGTGGGTTCCGTGCATCGGCGTGAACCGGCTGAACCGCCGCATCGGGCCCGGCACCGGGTTCGCGTGCGGGCCGTAGCTCCTGGCCTCGGACGCGATGTCGAACCCGCCACTGAAGCTCTTCGCCGCGCCGAGTCCGCCCGGCTCGATCTGATGGCACATCGTGCACGACACGCCGTCGAGGGCGAGTTGGTTGTGTCGCGCGTCCGGATCGTAAAGCTCCGAGAGGGCGAGCGTGCTCGTCGCGTGTTGCTTCTCGATCGAGGCCATCGGGGAGTGACAACGCAGGCACTTCGCCTCGATGGCCGCCTTCGCCTCCGGATGCCGGGCGACCTCGGCCGAGACCATCGCCCGCCACAGGGGATCGCGCGACGAGTTCGCCATCATCGCCGAGCGCCACAGATCGTGCGGGGCGACCGGCCGGCCGGAGGCGTCCTTCATGGCGCGCGCGCGATCCGCGGTCGAATGGCAGCGGGCGCACGTTGGCGACGCGGCGAAGCAGCCGTCGATGCCCGCCGTGACGGGAGCGAGCGGTGGCAGGAGTGTCCGAGCGGCGGGATCGATCGCTTCGGAGCGCCCGCCGATCGCGGCCAGCGCGAACGACGAAGCGAGCGACACGACGAGGAGCGAGGCACGCATGGAGGTCCTTTTCATGAAACGCGTCGAGTAGAACCTAAGCAAGAGGGCGGTCTGACGATCCCCGGAACCGACCCCGTTCTTGGGACGACGCCGAGCCGTCGCGCCTGCCCGGCCCCGCCGCCGGCGGCCCGGCTCCGCCGGCCCCGTACGATGACGACGTGTGACGCGCCCCGAAGCCCGGGTCACGGCCCCCGACGGAGAAGCCGAACTTGAACTGGCGCTGGCTGCTGCTCGATTTCCTCCCGAAGGGAATGAACCTCGACCTCGCGGAGAAGGAGGCCGTGCGCCAACAGGCGCGCCAGTCCGTGAGCTTCGACGGACGGGATGGGATGGGCACGTTCGTGATCGCCGTGGTCATGATCGTGCCGTGGCTGCTCGTGGCACGGTGGTTGATGGACCAGGCGACGGTCATCGGGCTGCCCGCCATCGCACCGCTTCCCGTGATCCTGCTCGGCTGCTGGGTGATCGGCGTGCTCGCCGTCGGCCCGGTCTTCGCCCGCTCGACCTACCGCGAGCTGCGCCGTCGCAATCACGACGTCTGCGTGCACTGCGGGCACCGGTGGCCCGATCCCGCCGTGGCGACCGTGGTGGATCCGGACGAGAATCCGGACGAGTGCCCGAACTGCGGGAACCCGCGCAGCCGGTGACGGCATCTCCCCGCAGGCGGAGCGGGACCGATCGAAGGAGGCTCGGCCGATGACCCGCGACCTTGGATGCACTAACAGCATCGACGTGATCAATGACCTGGTTTCGCTCGCCGCGAGCACCGTCATCGACGTCGGCTGCGGCGACCTGACGTTCACGCGACAACTCGCCGAGCACGGGGCCCGCGCGCAGGGCGTGGATCCGGACCCGAAACAGGCCGCGCGGAATCGCGAAGCGGACGCCATCGCCAACGTCGCGTTCGTCGAGGCCGGCGCCACGGCACTGCCGGTCGCCGACGGCGCCGCGGACGGCGTCTTCTTCAGCTTCTCACTGCACCACGTTCCGGCGATCGAGTACCCGCAGGTGTTTGCCGAGGTCCGCCGGGTCCTGAAACCGACCGGCTATCTCTGCGTCATCGAGCCCGCCGACTGCCCGCTGAACGAGATCATGCGGTTCTTCCACGACGAGACCAGGGTCCGTTCGGACGCCCAGGACGCGCTGGTTCAGCTCGCCGTCCCCGCGTTCGAGAGCCACGCCACCTTCCGGTATCACAGCTACGTCCAGTTCGACTCGTTCGACGCGTTCGCCACCCACTACGGCACCCGCACGTTCAACCCCGACTACACCGAAGCCGACGTGCGCAGACCGGAGGTGGAGGCGGCGTTCGAACGGCTCGGCGCGCCGGAGTACCGTTTCGAATCGCCCAAGCAGATGATGTTCCTCAGGGGACTGCGGTCGCCGTAGGCGAACTCAGCGACATCGGTCGTCTCTCACCCCTTCGCGTCGTCCGCGAGCTGCACGATGTAGTTCCCGCGGTCCTCGTCGAAGTCGAGGAGGATGTAGCCCATGTCCTCCACGTCCTCGAGCATCTCGGAGAAGCTGCCGTAGCCGTAGTAGCTCTCGTTGAAGCCGGGAAAGACGCGACGGATGATCTGCTTGACGAGCGATCCCCACAGCGGTTCGTAGTCCGCCCGGAGCGACTCGACGATCTCGACAACGCGATCCGCGGCCTCCTGCTTCTTGCCGGTCGGCTCCTTGCCCTTGGCCGGGCGCTTCTGCTTCTGCTGCTTGGCGCTGCGCACCAGGTCGTCGTAGTAGATGAACTCATCGCAGGCGGCGATCAGCAGGTTCGACGTGGAGTTCTTCACACCGCAGCCGATCACGCGCTTGTCGTTCTCCTTGAGCTTGGAGACGAGCGGCGAGAAGTCGCTATCGCCGGAGAGCAGCGCGAACACGTCGATGTGCTGCTTGGCATAGCAGAGGTCGATCGCATCCACGACCATCCGGATGTCGGCGCTGTTCTTGCCGCTCATCCGGCTGCGCGGGATGTCCACCATCTCGACGCCGTGCCCATGCAGGTCGCGTATGGCGTCGGGGTACTGGCTCCAGTCGCAGTAGGCCCGCTTGAAGACGATGCGCCCCTTCTCGAGGAGGCGCTTCAGAACGAGGTTGATCTCCAGCTCGCCCCCACCGCCCATCTGGCCGGCGCCGATGGCGAGGTTCTCGTAGTCGATGAAGACAGCAATCCGCGGCTCGTCGTGCATCGGGGCATTGTGATCGGTTTCGACCGGCGACGCCAGCGCCGCGGGATCGGATCCCACTGGCGTTTCGCCCGACTCCCCTTTTCCTTCCCGAGCGTGTACTGTCACGGCAAGCAGGGAGCACCAAGCCATGGGCGACTTCAATCGAGATAAGAACCGTGCCGTGTGGTTCGACATGCCCGTGATCGACCTCGATCGCGCGACGGCGTTCTATGCCGGCGTGCTTGACGTGGCCGTCCGCATCGACACGTTCGGCGACGTCCGCTTCGCCGTCATCGCGCATGAGGATGGCAACGGCGGGTGTCTCGTCGTGCGACCGGACGAAGTCGCGGCCGATCGCGGCGTGCTGCTCTATCTCAATGCGCACGGGCGCCTTCGGGACGCGGTCGCGAAGACAGACGCGCTCGGTGGCCGGGTCGTCGAGGAGATCCATCCCATCGGCCCGCACGGATTCTGCGCGACCATCCTCGACAGTGAAGGCAACCGACTCGCGCTGCACTCCCAGATCGATGCGTGAGACGCGTTGCACTATCGTGTGGGATCGGCAGCGACGTTCAGATGCTCCGGACGTTTCGTCGTCGCAGCCAGCGTCGTCTGGTTCCTGCGGTTCACGGTCGACGCGGCGTCAACCGCCGGCGTGATCACGAGCACGGTCCCCACGCCGGCGTCAGGGTCACGAGGTCCTTGACGTCCACCGTCCGTTCGCGTCGACATCCTCCGGGCAGCCCGGCATGGTTCTAACCACGGCAAGGAGCCGCGATTAGAGCACGGACCCGGCCGCCCGGCCTCCACGTGGGTCGTTGGATCGCAGCCGCCGTGTATGATGGCGGCACCGCGTGGGATCTGGGAGCAGGCCATCCTGGCGAGGCATCTCCCTCGTGCTCGTCGTCCTGGCGGGGGCGGGGCTGGCTCACGCACCCGCGCAGTCGGCCGGTGGCGATCCGCCAGCGCCCTGGTACATCGATGGTCTCCTCGCTGCCCTACGTGACGAGTCGGCCGACATCCGCTTTCTCGCCCTCGCGACCTTCGAGGTGCTCCTGGCCGAAGAGCGAAGGATCCCGGACGTGTCGCGGTACGGGATGGGCCGGTTGCAGGAAGCGCCGTTCCCGCCGACGCTCGTCCGCCGACCCGACCCGGCGTCCATCGTGCGGTATGCCCCGGACGTCGGGGAGTGTCTGGACGATGTCAAGGCCCCGAACGTCAGCGCGGCGCTGATCGTCCTCGGGCACATGGCGGAGCACGACGCTTCCTCCGTCGAGCCGCTCGTCCCGGAGCTCGTCGACCTGCTCGAGAACGCGGGCAGCGAGCATATGATCGAAGCGCTCCGCGTGTTGAGAGCGGTGGCTCGATTCGATCGGAGCGCGGTCGCACGACACGCCGGGCGGATCACCCCCTGCCTCGCCACGTACATGACCGAAGGGCGTCTGCTCGCGTGCGAGATCCTGGACCTGATCGACGAGGCCGACAAGCGGCTGATTCACGACGCGATCGACGACGCCGGCGGCGAGTCCGAGCTCGGCGACGAGGAGCTTCACGTGCTCCTCGCCCTCGCGTCACGAGCCCCGGAGCGTGTCGCTCGCTACGTGCCACGGATCGTGGATGCGCTGACCGTGCCGAAGCAGAGCAACGAGGCGGCCGCCACGCTCGCGGCCCTGGCCGAGCATCGCCCCGCCGCCGTGGCTCCCTACGCCCTGGAGCTTCTCGCGCAGCTCCAGAACACCGAGAGACGCCACTGGGTCCGACCGGCGTCACTCACCGCCCTCGCGTTCATCGCGCCCCACGTCGGTGACGATCAGATCGACGAGGTCCTGTCATCGCTCCACGGCCACATGAACGATCGTCGGGAGGGCTTCAAGGTGGCAGCCATCCGAGCCTTCGGCGCGATGCTCGCGCGGCGGCCCGGGATGATCGAGCGCTATCGGCCGAGCCTCAGACGATTGCTCGCGAGTCGCGATCGGGATGTCTGGGTAGCCGCACTGGGGGCGTACATCCGGCTCGACGAGTGCACGGCGGAATCCCTCCTGCTCGATGACGTCGACTTCGGCAATCTGTTCTACTCGTACAGCTGGACCCCCGAGACGCACGCGGCCCTCGATCGCTTCCTTGATCACGCGTCGGTTCCCGAGATCGAGTCGTTCACGCGCCGCGCGTGGGTGGAGATCGTCGGCGATACGAGCTTCCGTCGGGATCCCGGTCGTGATCTGGCCGTCGCGCTCCTCACCCGCGGGTGCGGCTCGATCGCCGATCCGGGGTCGTTCGCGGTCGAACGTCTTGCCGGTCTGCGGAGCCCAGTCTGGTCCGACCGCTACGCGGCCCTGGAGTCGATTCCGATCCTCCTTCCCATCGCCCCCACGGAGGTGCTTGCTCGTCTCGACGACGTCGTGCTCCTTCAGCACGACCCGGATTCGTACGCTCAACGCGCCGCTCGTGAAGCGCTCCGCGTCATCGTTCAGGACGATCCGACGCACACCGGTCTCCTCGTCGACACGACCGTGCCCCAGCTGACGGCGTCGGCGTACGACGTGCGGATCGACGCAATGCGGGTCCTTGCCGACGCTCTGGCCGACGACGCCGGGGTCCCGGCCGCACTGACCGAGGCGGCGATCATCCCCGTGCTGGAGAAGGTGACGTCCTACGGCGACGACGAGCGGAGCGCCGCCCGTCGTCTCGTCCGGACCCTGGCGGAGTCGAGCGCCGATCAACTCGACCGGCTGGTGACGATGATCGAGGCGGCGCAGCCCTCTCCGGAGACCGCGGCCGCCACCGCCGCGGTGCTGGTGGACGTGGATCCGGCGCGTCTTGCGCCCGCCGCGCTCCGTCTCGCGTCGGAGATGGACCCCGAGGGTGGGAACGCCCTGACGGTCATCGAGGTCATCCGCGCCGTCGCGGCCCACGACCGCGAAGGCCGTGACACACGCACGCGAGCACTGAACGTGAACCTCTTCATCGCGGACGAAGACTACCGGAGCTCCCGGCCGGTGGAGCTGGAGCGTGCCGCACGTGCGGCGTATCTCGAAGGCTCCGGCGGGCCGGGCACGATCGAGGACGTGATCGCCCTGCTCACCGTGATGTACGGCGATCCCCAACGCATCGTCTCGTGCCGGTTCTGGGCCCACATCCTCGGGGGTGGCGCGGAGGGCCCGGAGACGCTGCTGACGTGGATCGGCGAGCCCGGGGCCAACACGTCGAGACGGTGGCTCGCCGGTGGCCCGCGCGACATCCTGATCCTCCTGCTGAACGCGTTCGACGCGGTCGACTTCGTCGAGGAGTCGAGGGGCGCGACGAAGCTCCGCGCGGACATCGCACGCAGCATCGGTCGCGTGGTCGCCGAGCATGGATGGTGGGAGAGAGACATCGGCCTCCTCAAGGTCGCGAGCAGATCGCTCCGATCGGCCGATTTCCCCGAGGCCGCGATCGTTGACGATGCGATCGACGACATGCAGCAACGCTGGGCGCGGATCAAGACCGGCGGGCTCGTCGTCCTTGCCGCCCTGACGCACTGCGCGTTCTGGATCGGCCTGCTCTGCCTCTATCCACGCTCGCGACACGTGCAGTCGTTCTTCTTCTGGAATCGCTGGACGCGTCGAATCCTCGGTCTCGGGTACGTCAACATCGCCCTGACGACGGTCCCGCCGCTGCGTCGGCTCCTGTTCGCCCCGTTTCGCGAGACCCTCGTCGCCGATGCCAACTTGGCGACGTTCGACGACAGCGCGTATTTTTCCGATTCGATCGTCGAGGTCGACGAGACGACGACGACGCTGCGTGAGGCGATACCACGCCTGGAGGGCAAGATCGTCCTCGAGGGCGACTCCGGCCTCGGCAAGACGATGTTCCTGCGTCACCGACTTCGCCAGAGCACCCGTATCTCGGCCTTCCTTCCCGCGTCCCGGTGTGCGGGCGGCGTGGCCGAGGCAATCGGGGCGATGCTCGCCGGGCCGATGCGCGACCCGCCGTACCTCCAGACCCTCATTCACAACGGCGCCATCGACATCTGCATCGACGGCCTGAACGAAGTGTCGCCCGACATCCGCAGCGTTATCCGTGCCTTCGCGAGCCGCCCGCACCTGAACCTGATCGTGACGACGCAGGACATCGGCTGGCGGGCGCCCGTGGGCTCGAAGCTGGTGCGGCTGCAACCGCTCGAGGAGCCGCAGATCACCGGCTTCCTGCTCCAGCCCGGTCGGGTCCGTGACCCCGACGCGACCCTGCAGGGCGATGCATACGAGACGGCGTGTCGCGTCTACGTCACGACGGCACTCGACCCAACGATGCCGGCGGAGGATCTGGAAGCGACGAGGATCGCGTTGTCGAATCCCATGGACCTCACCGTGGTCGCCGAGATGATCGCGCGGGGCCAGACCCCGGATATCTTCGAGCTGCGCGAGCAGCAGATCCGGCAGATGAGCGCCGACTACCGCCGCCGCAACATGAGCGAGTTCCCGCTGCCGCGATTCGCCGACGCCGCCTACAAGCGCATGGTCGATCACAACGACGAGCTGCCGCACGAGGAGTTTCCGGCCGAGCTGGAGGCGCTGCTGGAGCACAAGATGGTGATCAAGCGAATCCCGGCCGTGGGCGAGAAGAAAGAGCAGTGGCGTTTTCGCCACGATAAGTTCCGCGACTTCTTTCTCGCGAACGCCATGTTGCCGCCGCACAAGGATCGGCAGGTTTGTCACTTCGACGATGCGCGATTCCGGAGCGTCTACCTGGCGCTCGCAACGCTCATGCCGCTCGAGGACGCGTTCGCCCTGCGCGAGGCGCTGATCCAGCACGCATCGAGGACGGGCGACCACACGGTGATGGATCGCTACGTGCAGATCCTCACCGCGCGGACCGCGGTGGAGCGGCGACGCTGGGCGTGAGACGGCCCCGATCGACACCATGACTCGCGCGGTGGCGGCCCGCATCGAGCAGCGGGCCGCTTCGAATCCGGAGGTTGTGCTGCCTCCCACGCTGGTGTTCAAATCAACGGTCGATGCGACCGTGACCACGGATGCAGTGATCGACAACCTGCTCGGACACTTGCAGCCGCACCGCCACGAACTCGTGCTGTTCGATATCAACCGTCGTGCTGCGTCCTATCGACTGCTGATCGACGATCCAGCACCAATGACGAACCGGGTCTTGAAGGCGACGGATCTACCATTCTCGGTAACGCTGGTGACCAATGGGAGTGCGCAAACCGCACGCGTGGAAAACCGGCACATCGAGCCTTACGCACTGGACCCCGGCCGCAGCCGAAACTGGAACTGGCGTGGCCGCCCGGCGTGATCTCGCTGTCGCATGTCGCGCTGCCATTTGCGCCGGACGATCCTCTATACGGACAACGGCCCCCGGAAGACGAGGAGTTCCTGTTTCTGTGACAACTGGCGATTCAGGGTGAACGCGGATTGCTGACGATACCGGCAGAATGGGCATTCCGTCTGCGTTACAACCCGTTCTACGATTACGTCGAGCGCCAGGACGACCAAGTCGATCAGGCCACGATCGGGTTCGGGCTGCTCGCGATCCCGATGACCGACTGCGCCGTCCGGAGCGTCATGTTGTTCCAGCGCAACAGGCGGTCGAGATCGCTCGACTCATCGGACAGCCGATCCATGGCCCCCTTGAGCCGCAACACGTAGTCGTCGGAGAAGGCCAGGACCAGCCCGTTCGCCGCGGCGGGCTTGAGCTCGGCCGGGCCAGTCGATCTCGGTCGTCGCATAGAAGACGGAGTCACGTGGAGTCGCAACGGAGCAGTTCACGCTCTCTCCGCCTGCTTGCGGTCGAGTACGCGAATTGACGCCGACGCGAAGAGCGTCAGCTCTTGAGGCTGACGCTCGCGGTCACCACCGCTCTCACGACCCCCGAGAAGGCCGATCGATCGCCCCGAAATCGGAAAATGTAGTGTAGAATGCCCCGCTGAGATGTAGTGCAAGCCGTGCAGTGAACCGCGCGTAAGGTATTGCACGACAACACCCTGCGGGTGTAGCTCAGTTGGTAGAGCGTCAGCTTCCCAAGCTGAATGTCGCCGGTTCGAATCCGGTCACCCGCTTTTTCCGTAAGTCTCGCTGAGTTCGTTCGATACGGAAACCCACCTCGACCCGGTGGAGCAGCCTGAGACGCAAAGTCGCGCGGTTAATGACCGCGCTCCGCGTTCAGGAGCTCCGCCGATGCCGAAGACCCCGTCCTACCGAAAGCGCAAGGGCTATACCCAGGCGCTCGTCACCCTCACCGACTCGCGCACCCGGAAGCGCCGCGACTTCTGGCTCGGCGAGTACGGCACGCCCGCCAGCCGCGAGTGCTACCACCGCATCATCGCGGCATGGGAAGCGAACGGCCGGCGCTGGCCCGAACCCGAATCCCCAGTTCCCGATGACCGCAGCGACACACCAGCGTCGGCGACGATCACGATGATCATCGGCGCCTACTGGCAATGGGCCGAGCAGTACTACCAGCCGAACGAGTCGGGCACGCTGCGCGTCGTGCTGCGCCTGCTCCGCGAGCACTACGGCTCGACGCCGGCGATCGACTTCGGGCCGAAGAGGCTACGCCATCTTCGCGAAGCGATGATCGTTGGCGACCCGGAGGCTGATCCGCCGCGCCCGGCGTGGTCGCGCAAGTACATCAACCAGCACGTGCAGCGGATCAAGCGGATGTTCCGCTGGGCGGCTTCGCACGAGCTGATCCCGGCCGACGTCCACCGGGCGCTCAACACCGTCGAGTCGCTGAAGCGCGGCCGGACGAAGGCGCGCGAGGGCAAGCGCGTCGAACCCGTGCCGCCGGAGCGCATCAAGAAGGTGCGGCCGTTCCTCAGCCGCCAGGTCAACGCGCTTATCGACCTCCAGCTCCTGACCGGTGCCCGGCCCGGCGAGTTGCTCAGCATCCGGCCGATCGATCTCCACATGGACGACGACGCCGGCGTGTGGACCTACCGTCCGAAGGAACACAAGAACCAGTTCCGCGGCCAGGAGCGCGTGATCTACCTCGGCCCGAAGGCGCAGCAGGTCATCCGACCGTTCCTGGCCGACCGCCCGATCGACGCCTTTCTGTTCAGCCCGTCGGAAGCCGAAGCAGAACGGCGTGCGGCGCTCCACGCGGCGCGCAAGACGCCGATGTCGTGTGGCAATCGGCCGGGAACGAATCGAGCAGACGAGCCCCAGCGCTCCGCCGGCGACCGGTACACGTCACCGAGCTACAACGTCGCGATCCGCCGCGCCTGCGACCAGGCGTTCCCCCCGCCGGCGCCGCTCGCCACGCGCGATGACGAGACGATCGCCAAGTGGAATGCACGCCTCAACGCGAAGCAGAAGGAAGCGCTCAAGGCGTGGCGCAAGGTCCACCGCTGGCACCCGCACCAGCTCCGCCACAACGCGGCGACCGAGATCCGGAAGGCCTTCGGGCTCGAGGCGGCGCAGCTTGCGCTCGGCCACGCCAGCGCCCAAATCACGGACGCCATCTACGCCGAACGGGATCACGCGAAGGTGATGGAGGTGATGCGGCGGGTCGGGTAAGGAGGCCCTCCGTGCCAACATGAATGAGGCGCCTCGATTCTGTCCCGTACACATCGAGGGCGACGAGGTTCCTTATCATGGAAACGACACTGACTCGATCCGAGCAGCCCGTGAACGGCACGCCAGAA
>JAAELP010000118.1 GCA_024226535.1 Planctomycetota bacterium
CTGGAGCGTGATCGAGACCGCTCGCCAGCAGAACGTGCCCGTCTTCGCATTCCTCGCCCGCGCACTGGATGCACACCTCCGAAAGGCGGAAGCGCCCGTGCTCCTGACGTAGATCCGTCAGGACCCGTGAACGCTTACCAGGATCCTTCTTCTGCCGGTAGACGTCACCCAGCTTCACGTGGCTCCGCCCGACGTCCAGCCGGCGCCGGTGATCGTCCGGTTCCTCGCGCGCAAGCGCGGTGCGGATGTCGAACGCCGCGAGGAAGTGCTCGTGCGCATCGTCGAAGCGATCGGAGTGGGAACTCCGATTGCCGCCGATCACCTCCCCGACGAGAACGTGTATGTCGGCGATGTCCGATCGCAGCTCCGGATCGTCGCCGGCGTCGCGCTCGAGCCCCTCGAGGTGGTCGAGCGCGAAACGAAGAAGCTCTTCGCGCGCCCTCGTCGCGCCCTCTACCGTCTTGAGGCTCTCGTGGATGTCGATCACCGCGTCGTGGGCTACCTCGCGAACCTCGCTGGTTCGGCGCTGCGACTGGACGATCCCGCAGGAGAGCCCGGCCACCGCCGCGACGAGCCCGATGAACAGGATTGCCACCGACGCCACGAGCGCCTTGTTCCGCTGGGTGAGCTTGCGAAGCTGGTAGAGCACGCTCGCCGGCCGGGCGACGATCGGCTCGTTGTGCAGGTACCGACGCAGGTCGTCGGCAAGCTCCATCGACGAGCGGTACCGGCGATCGCGGTCCTTCTCCAGCGCCTTGTGCGCGATCGTCTCGATGTCGCCGCGAAGCGAGCGGTCGCCCGAGCTGAGCGGGGTCGGCGGCAGCTCGCGGATGATCTGCGTCGCGCGGCCGACGCTGGCCTTGCTCAGTTCGTACGGGAGCTGCCCGCACAACAGCTCGTACAGCACCACGCCGAGCGAGTAGACGTCGCTCCGCGTGTCGAGATCGTGGGGATCGGCGGCGCATTGCTCGGGGCTCATGTATGGCAACGTGCCGATGAGCTGGCCCACGCTCGTCTGGTCGTCGGTCGTGAAGAGATCGGAGTCGGTCGCGCGGGCCACGCCGAAGTCGATGACCTTCGGGCGACCGTCCGTGTCGATGAGGATGTTCCCGGGCTTGAGATCGCGGTGGATGATGCCCTTCTGATGACCGTGGTGCACGCCCTCGCAGACGCGGGCGAACAGCCCCATCCGCTCGCGTGTTCCGAGACGCTCTTCGCTGGCGTACTCGGTGATGCTCCGGGCGCGCGGAATGTACTCCATCGCGAAGTACGGGAGCCGCTCGCCGTCCTCCTCGTGCACGCCGGCGTCGTAGATCTCGCCGATCGCCGGGTGGTGAAGACGCCCGAGGATCACCGTCTTGAACTCGAAGCGGCGCACCGCGCTCGGCGAGGCGATGCGGCGCTTCATCACCTTCAGGGCGACCGTGCGATGTGGCTGGCCGCCGGACGCGAGGTACACGGTGCCCATGCCGCCGGAGGCGAGCAGTTGCTTGACGTGATAGTCACCGATCGCACGGTGCGCGAATCGGGCGGCCTCATCGGGCTGGGTCGACCGCTCCGCCGGCGGCGGCGGTGGCCGGAGGAACGGCGAGTCATCGCCCGGGTCGTGCTCGAGGAGCGACTCGATCTCCTCGCGCAGCTTGGGCTCGTCGCGGCAGGCGTCGTCGAGCAGGGCCGCGACCTCGTTGCGGGGAAGATCGCGCGCCTTCAGTGAAGATGTCCTGCGCGGCTCTCCAGTCGTCAGCCGTGGGCGTGGCTTCACCGCTCATGCCGACGGCGCTCCGTTCGTGATCTCTCGATGCAACCATGCTCTGGCAACGCTCCAGTCGAGTTTAACGAGGCGGGTCGAGACTTCGAGGATCTCCGCGACCTCCTCGACGGTGAGGCCCCCGAAGTAGCGGAGGCGCACCACCGCCGCTTTGCGACCGTCACGACGCTCGAGGCGTTCGAGCGCCTCGTGGACCGCGAGCACTTCCGTGGGGTCGTGGTGGAACCGGACCATGCCCTCGTCGAGGCCGACGCGATCGCAGTCGCCGCCGCGTTTGAGCCGGGCGCGCTTCCGCGCCCAGTCCACGAGGATCTGCTCCATCGACCGCGAGGCCGACGCGAAGAAATGCGCGCGGTTGTTCCAGGAGACGGGCTTTCCCCCGAACAGCCGCAGATACACCTCGTTCACGAGCGCCGTCGACTGGAGCGTGTGGTCCGGGCGTTCGCCGGCGAGCTTGCGGCTGGCAAGGTCCCGAAGCTGCTCGTTGATCCGGAGCCAGAGCTGCTCACGCGCGTCCGGCTGGTCCTGGCCGGCATCGTGCAGCAGACGCGTGATGGTGTTCGGATCGTCGTTGGACACGGAGCCTCCGGAGCTGTCGGAACTCGCGCGGGTCGATTCTCGCAACCGCAGGCGGGGGGCACAAGACCGGGCACCCGCGAATGCCGGCGCCGAGGTGGTGGATCCCGCCTCTGCTGCTTGTGCGTCATCGCGGGCCCGAGGGTGAAAAGCAAAATGGAAAAGTTCGGTATCGTGTCCGGTCATGGCCCGTGCCGTACCCGTCCACGCGATTTTCTTCTTCTCCGGCGTCGCCGGGCTCGGGTACGAACTCGTGTGGACGCGGATGTTCGCGACGGGGCTCGGGCACGAGTTCCCGGCCATGCTCGCGGTCGTGGCGGCGTTCTTCGCGGGGCTCGCCATCGGGGCCTGGGCCCTGGATGGCGTGGTCAGCCGCAGCCGCGCGCCGGGGCTCTGGTACGCGGGGCTGGAGCTGGTGATCGGCGGCTGGGCGCTCGCGAGCGTCGTGGTGATCCCCGCGCTCAACTCCCTCGCCGCGGACCTGATCGGTCTCGATCCCTCGCCCGCGCGGCACTGGCTCGTCGCCTTCACCGTGCCGCTCGTCGGTCTGCTGCCGGCGACGACGGCGATGGGGGCGACGCTGCCGGCGATGGAGCGGCTCGTCGCGCGTCTGAAGGGCAGCGGCGGGGTGGTCGGTGGCCTGTACGCGGTCAACACCGCCGGCGCTGTCGCGGGTGTGCTCGCCACGACGTTCATCGTCATGCCGCTGGCGGGGTTCCGGGTGACGGTCGTCGCGCTGGCGGTGATCAACGTCCTCTGCGCCGCGGCCACCGTGCTCGGCCCGGCGGCGGGAGAACGGGAGCGAGCGCCGGTCGCGCACGAACTGGACGACACCCCGCCCGCGTGGCGGCTCACGGCGACGCTGCTCGTCACCGGCCTGCTCGGGATCGGCTACGAGATCACGTGCGTGCGCGTGATGGCGCAGGTGCTGGAGAACACCGTCTTCAGCTTCACCTCGGCGTTGGCCGTGTACCTCGCGGGAACGGCGGCGGGCGCCGCGCTCTACCAGCGCTTCGCGGGCAAGACGCGGTTCGCGCCGTTGCTGGCGTTGCTCGTGCAATGGCTCGCCCTGGCGTGCCTCGTCGGCATCGTCGTGCTGGGTTCCAGCCGTGGGCTCTACGCCTCGTGCCGGGACTTCTTCGGCGGTGGGCTTCGCGGATCGGTCGCGGCGGAGATGATGCTCGCGCTGCTCGTGTTCGGCCCGCCGACACTGCTCATGGGCGCGACGTTCAGCCATCTCGTGCAGGCCGCGCGCGGCGCGCGGGGCGGCGTGGGACGGGCCCTGGCGGTCAACACGATCGGCGCGTCGCTCGCGCCGCCGCTGTTCGGCATCGTGCTCATCCCGTTGCTGGGGATGAAGGTGACCGCGGTGATCGCCGCCCTCGGCTACCTCGCGCTCGTTCCCGCCGGGGCGATCGCCGTCCGGCGGCTCGTGCCGACGGCGCTGTGCCTGCCGGCGGGCATGGCGGCCATCTCGCTGGATCTCGTGCTCGTGACCGCGCCCCCCGGCGCGCGGATCATCGCGCTGCGGCAGGGGGTCATGGCGGTGGTCGCGGTGACCGAGGACTCGCAGGGGGGACGTCTGCTCAAGGTCAACGATCGGTTCTTCATGGGCGGCACCGTGCGCTCGTTCGCCGATCGGCGCCAGGCGCACATCCCGCTCATGCTGCACCCGGAGCCGAAGAACGCGCTGTTCCTCGGCGTCGGCTCCGGCATCACCGTGGGGGCCGCGACCGATCACGTGGAGGCGGTGCGCGCCGTGGAGCTGCTGCCGGAAGTCGTCGAGCTGCTCGGGTACTTCGCGCCGGGGAACCGGCTCGAGCGCTTCGACGTCGAGCGCGATTTCGTCGTCGCCGACGCCCGGCGCTTCGTGCGGGCGGCGGACGAGCGATTCGACGTCATCGTCGCCGATCTCTTCCAACCCGCCCGCGACGGCTCGGGGGCGTTGTACACGCGTGAGCACTTCGAGGCGATCGCCGCCCGGCTCGCCGACGGCGGTCTGTTCTGCCAGTGGCTTCCGGTGCACCAGCTCGACCTCGACACGCTGCGGCTCATCGTGCGGACGTTCCTCGACGTCTTCCCCGGCTCGCGCGCGTTCCTCGCGCACTTCAACGTGCAGACGCCCATGCTCGGCCTCGTCACGCGCACGACCCCGGAGATCTTCCCGCCGGATTGGTACGACCGTCGATTGCGTGAACGCCCCGGCACGCGGCAGGCCCTCGTCGAGGTGGCGCTGGCTGACGAGCTGTCGCTGTTCGGCTGCCTCGTGGCCGACGCCGAGGCGCTCGCCGCGTTCGCGGGGCCCGGGCCGCTGAACACCGACGACCATCCGCGGGTGCTCTTCGAGGCGCCCGCGTTCGGGTACCTCGGCGACCGGATGGACGGCGAGCACCTGCGTCTGCTGCTGGAGGCGTGGCAGCCGCGCGCGGATTCGCTCGTCGGCACGCAGCCGGCGCGGGCGGAGTTCGCCGGCCGCCTCGACCGGTTCATCGCCGCCCGCGACCTGTTCCTGCACAGCTCGATCGCCGACGTTCGCGGCGATCGTGACGGGGCGATCGAGGTCCTGCTCGAGAGCGTACGTGCCAGCGGGGACTTCCGAACCGCGTATATCTCCGGGCTCCAACTCGCCTCCCAACTGCGAGCCTCCGAGCCGGCGGTGAGCCGGGAGCTGCTCATCGCCCTCCGCGACGCGCGTCCCGAAGCCCCGCAGGCGCCGCAGCTCTTGCGGGAGTGGTTCGGCGAGTAGCTACTCGTCGGTGTTCGCGACGATCGGCGTCTCCTCCAGCGCGATCTCGCGGCGGATCGTCCCGCCCTTCTGGCTGTAGTAGACGAGCTTCGCGGAGCCCTCGCCCTCGACGATGAAGCGGAACAGCTTGCGGCTCTGGCCGCCGATGCCGTCGGCGTTCCAGATGCGCTCCGGATGACGCTCGACGGCCGCGAGCTTCGCGTTCGGCAGCACGGACGAAACGGTGCCGGAGGCGACGACGCGGGCGGCGGTCGCCTCGCAGGTGATCCAGTCGCGGGCGCCGATCTTCTTCGCGCGGGCATGGCCGATGATCGTCGGGATGATCTTCTCGTTGCTCACCTCGACCGTCACCTGCCAGAGTTGACCGCCGAGGGACGTGACCTCCAGCAGGCCCCAGGCGACCATCGGCATCTCGTCGGCGTGATGCATGGTGAAGGCGAAGTTGCGGTGGCAGCCTTCCTCGAGAAGCCACGGTGGCGTGACGCGGCTGGAGAACTTCTTCGTGCCGCCGATGAGCACGGTGCCCAGGGTCGGGTGCTCGAACTCCTTGTACGGAACGTAGACGTCCTCGAACTGGAGCACGTCGCGGAACAGGCGGCGCTCTTCCATGTTCGGGCCGTCGGGCTTCTGGAACATGCGCTTGTCGGTCCACAGTTCGTTCGTGAAGGCGATGATGCCGAGCGCCTCGTACGCCCACGTCGCCTCGCCGCCGTGCACCGTGTAGAGATCCTTGTGGATGATCATCTCACGGTAGAAGGGCAGCATCTGGCCGCCCTTGCTCATGATCTTGTTGAACACGCGGATGTCGCGCGGGTCGTAGCGCACGTACGCGGCGCCGGGACCGCGCAGGATCATGCCGCCGGCGTTGTGGTAGCTCTGGAACGCGGCGATGTTCGGATGGGAGAGGACGAACGTGCCGACGGCGCGCGTCTCGGGCAGGCTGAACGGGTAGTCGCCGGCGCCGTACTGGACGTGGTTTGGCTGCCAGTCGCTCGGCCAGTTGCGGTTGGGGTCGTACCCGCCGGGTCCGTCCTCGTTGATCGAGCCGTCGCCGTCGTTGTCGATCCCCTCCTGGCCCACCCGGCTCCACCCGCCCGGCTCCTCGTCCGGCCCCACGCGGATGAAGAAGCGGTCGTCCTTGGGGTCGCGCTTGTAGCGTCCGAGCGGGTCGGCCTTCCACATGCTCGTGATGTGGCCGTCGCCGTCGAGGTCGTCGGCGGGGTCCTCGTCGTAGAGGCCGTCGTAGTCGCTGTCCGTCGGCAGGATGCCGCCGCGCAGGAAGTGCGGCGTCGACGGCTGGTTGAACCAGACCTCGCGTCCGTCGGGGTTCTCCATCGGCATCAGGTAGAACGCGCGCTCGTCGACGAGCTTCGTGATGGCGTCGATCTTCCCGTAGCTCTTGGTCAGGTACCACGCGGTGTAGAGCACCGTCTCCGCGGCCTGGATCTCGTTGCCGTGGATGTTGCCGTCGATGAACATCGCCGCCTTGTCGGTATCGGGACCGGTGGCGGGGTTGTTCAGCGTGAGGAGCCACAGCTCGCGCCCGCCCACGCTCTGGCCGAGCGTCTCGAGCGTGAGCAGCTCCGGGTACGCGGCGGTGAGGTCGTGCAGGGCGGTGGTCATCTCCGCGTAGTCGTACCAGTGGTTGAAGCGCAGCTCGACGCGGCTTGGGTGCGGGTACTGCGCCGCGAGCGGCGCGGCCGCCGCGGCGGCGAGGAGCGTCACGATGATGAGTCCGGTCCGCGTCATCGCGTCCCTCCCTTCCCGCCGGTGTCACGCAGGCGAACGGTGCGATCGAACCCCCCGAACTTCTCGCTGTAGACCGTGATCGTCAGGTCCGAGTCATCGTCGGCGCGGATGATCCAGCGGTACTCGTGCCGCCCGCCGGAGCCCGCGACCGACCAGACCTTGTGCACGCGCTGGCCGGTCAGGATCTGCTCGTTCGTCACGTCGAGCCGGACGACGTACGGCCGCGCACGCCGATTGCGTTGGGCCATGGCCGTCCCCGTCGGAAGGTAGCCATCGTTGACGAGGGCGACCTCCATTTCGTAGAGCCCCGACGCGAGCCGCGTCACCTCCGGTTCGCTGAGCGAGACGTCGGGGAAGAGCCGGGCGAGCTCGAGCACGAACGCGACCTGCGTTTCCGCGATCGCCGCGAGTTCGTCCGGCGGCGGGTTGGTCTTGAAGTAGGGGGTCCAGCCGCCGATCTCGACGGGGCCGAGGTCCGGGTGCTCGAACGGCTCCCAGTCGACGAAGCCGGCGCCGTCGCGCACGTCGTCGCTGTAAGTGAGCCACGCCGCTTCGTCGGCGTTCTTCGCCTTGCCCGGTTCGCTCTCGGCGCCGGCCCCGGACTCCACGCGGCGGATCTCGACCCCGGCCCGCTTCGCGAATCCCTCGACCATCTGCGGCGTGAGGCTCGCGATCATCTCGTCGGTGACCTCCATGCCCTGCGCCTCGGCGTTGGCGCGAAGCTCCGCGAGCGTCTCCATGCTGATGTCGCCAACGCCGGAGGGCGTCAGCCCCTCGTCGCCGGCGTCGGCCTCCGGCGCGTCGCCGCCATCGCCGCCGTCGCCGCCCTCCTCCTCCTCCTTCTTCTCCGGTTCGGGACGGGTCCAGAGCGGGGTCGTGAACGAGGGCACGCCGAACTGCGCGTACGCCCACGCGAAGAACGCGCCTTCGTCGGGAACGGACGGCACCTTCTTCAGCCCGGTGATCTCGGTGAAGCGCCGGCTCATCTCCGTGTAGAGCCCCACGTCCTTCTCGTCGATGTTCTTCGGCGTGCCCGACGGGTACGTGCCTTTGCCGTCCGGGGGCTTGGAGAGGTTGTCGTGCCGCCCGTACGTCAGAACGATCGCGATGTTCTGGTGATCGAGCACGTAGCGCAGCAGCGCGAGCGACTCGGGCTCGGACACCTGGTGCAGACCCGCTCCGTCCGCGTGCTCGCGGTACCCGTGCATGAAGTTCATGTCGAGGTCCACGCCGCCGACGGGATCCTCGTTGACCTCGCCGTCGCCGTCGTCGTCGATGCCCTCGACGTACAGGACGAACTCGGTGCGCTCGCCCTTGTCGCGCTCGGGGAGCACGCTCAGACGCGGCTCCTCGGCGTCGGCCATGTGGTCGGCCTTCTTCGGATCGGGGACGCGCATCATCGTGATGAGGCCGTCGCCGTTCAGGTCGTTCGGCGGATCCTCGTCGATCGCGCCGTCGCGGTCGCGATCGTCCGGGCGCAGGGTGCGGCGACGCTCGTCCTTCACGGCGGCGAAGAAGCGCTCCGCCGCGTCGGGGTTCGCGCGGGGGACGACGTAGAGCGTGTGGCTCGTGAGGAAACTCGCCACCGCATCCGCCTGCTCCTCCGGCTCGCCGTCGCGGGCGAGGCGGAGCAGTTCCTCGGCGACGGTCATCGCGACCTCGCTGCCCGCGAGGTGCGCTCCGTCGACGTTCGCGACGAGCAGCAGCGCCGGGCGCTCGTCGGGCTCGAGACCGCCGGGCAGCGCGACGCGAAGGGCCCGGATCGCGCGGCCCTCGTGGCTCGTGCCGATCGTCTCCGCGACACAGGACCGACCGTGCTCCGCGTCGAGCCGGTCCACCCACGCGGTCAGCTCCGCGTGCGTGTGATACGCCGCTTCCGGCGCCCCGATCGCCGCGGTCGCGACCCAGAGACCACCGACCACTGCCGTCATGCGTTCGATCACGTGGCTCGCCTTTCCTTTAACCCCAGGCTCTCTGGACCTTCCACCGGCGGTGAGCGGGCCGGTTGCATCCCCGGTTGCCGAGAGTAGCGTCCGACGAACCTTCGTGCGCCGCGGTCACCCCTTGATCACGCCGAGCGGGCGCAACCGCGCGACGCGCGTGGACAGCCCCGCGCGGTGGACGACGTCGACGACGAGGTCCACGTCCTTGTACGCCGCCGGTTGCTCCTCGGCGAGACCGCGCCAGCTTCGGGCCCTCGCGATGATGCCGCGGGCCTGGAGGTCGCGGCAGACCTCTTTGCCCCCCGCGTGCCGCGCGGCCTTCGTGCGGCTCATCGCCCGTCCCGCGCCGTGGCAGGTCGTTCCGAAGGAGCGTTCGAGACTGCGCGGTCCGCCGGCGAGCACCCAGCTCGCGCGTCCCATGTCGCCGGGAATGATCACCGGCTGACCGATCGACCGGTAGCGATGCGGGACGTCGGGATGCCCCGGCGGGAACGCCCGTGTCGCGCCCTTGCGGTGCACGCAGACCTCCTTGCGCGCGCCGTCGACCTCGTGCTCCTCGAGCTTCGCCATGTTGTGCGCGATGTCGTAGACGAGTTCCATCTCCAGCTCCTCCCAGGAGCGGCCGAAGAGGTCGGCGAAGACCTCGCGCACCTGCCACATGATGAGCTGGCGGTTGCAGAATGCGAAGTTCGCCGCCGCCCGCATCGTGCCGAGGTAGTACCGACCTTCGGCGCTGTGGATCGGCGCGCACGCGAGCTGACGATCGGGCAGGTCGATGCCGTGGCGCTCCGGCACGTCGCGGAACCTCAGCAGCGCGTCGTCGCAGACCTGGTGGCCGAGTCCGCGCGAGCCGGAGTGGATGAGCACGCAGATCCGGTCGAGCTCGAGACCCATCACGGCGGCGCGCTCCTCGTCGACGATCTCGTCGACGACCTGGACCTCGACAAAGTGGTTCCCGGAGCCGACGGTGCCGCACTGGTTCGCGCCGCGCTCCAGCGCGCGGTCGCTGAGATCCTCGGGCCGGGCGTCCGCCTGGCAGCCATCGGCCTCGGTGCACTCGACGTCACGATCGGTGGCGAGCCCGCGCTCCCGCAGGAACGGAACGCCCGTGGCCATGAGCCGGATCATCTCCGCGCGCGTGAAGTGGTACTTGCCGGAGCGCCCGGCCCCCGTCGGGATGTGGTGGAAGAGCGCCGTCACGAGCTGGTTGAGTCGGCGATTCAGCTCATCGACGCGGAGCGAGGTGCGCACGAGGCGCACGCCGCAGTTGATGTCGTACCCAACGCCGCCGGGTGAGACGACGCCGCCCGCCGCCGGATCCGTGGCGCACACGCCGCCGATGCAGAAGCCGTAGCCCCAGTGGATGTCCGGCATCGCCAGGCTCGCGGTCTGGATGCCGGGGAGGCACGCCACGTTGGCTACCTGCTCGGCGGCCTGGTCGAGCGCGAGCTGCTCGAGCAGCCGCTCGTCGGCGAAGATCAGACCGTCCACGCGCATGCCCGGCTTGTAGTCGCGCGGGATACGCCAGCAGCAGTCGTCGACGCGCTCGAGCTGGCCGGTGAACGTGGTCATCAGACGTCCACCACGACCTCGCCCTCCCAGCCGGCGTCCGTGCGTCGAACCACGAGCCCGTGGTACGTGATCGCCTTGACCTCCTGGCCGAGTCGATGGCGAGCCGGGTCGTACGTCTCGCCGCGGGCGATGACGGTCAGGCCATCGGCGCCCAGCGACACGTCGAACTCGCACAGCAGGAGACGCTCGATCTCGAAGCGGAACAGCAACTCGCCGAGCCAGTCCCGCAGCCGGTAGGCGGGATCGTCCTCGGCCACGCGGATCTCGACGGCGCGCGACGGGCGCACCTCGTGGGGGTTCTCCACAATCAGCGCGAGGAGCGCACGCCCCGCTTCCGCGAGCAGGGCCGCCGGGTCGTCGGCGACGATGCGCAAGCCGACGTCGGCGGTGTGCTCGAAGACCTCGTACGCCATGACCCGGAATTGTACGCGGTGGCCAGAGAGCCCTAACAAAACCCGTGCAGAGAAGAACAAGTGCCTGTCCTTTCTTGCGTTGGTCGGTCGGGCGAGGCATGATCGGGATGAGGAGGTCGTCCCGATGCATGTGCGGATATCACCGCGCAGCGCGGCCGTCGCCGGCATCCTGCTGGCGCTCGGTGCGGCGGGATCGGTGGGGGCGCAGCTGCGCATCGTCGAGTGGAACGTCACGAACTACGAGAGCGGTCGCCAGACGGCGTTCCGTACGTCCGTCTACGGGATCAACCCGGCCAACGGCCTCTCGATGAGGCCAGACGTCATCCTGGGACAGGAGTTCCTCACCGCCGCCGGCGTGACCAACTTCCGGAACATTCTCAACACCGCGCCGGGGAGCCCCGGAGACTGGGCCGCGGCGCCGTTCCTCAACGGCCCGGACACCGACAATGCGTTCTTCTACCGCACGAGCAAGGTGGCTCTCCTCGGCGTGAGCACCGTCGCCCACGGCGGGAGCAGTCCCAACCATCCGCGCGACGTTCAACGCTACGACCTGCGCCCCATCGGATATACGGCGGCGTCGTCCGTCCTCGCGTGCTACAGCAGCCACATGAAGGCGGGGACGGGGGGCTCGAACGAGTCGCGGCGGCTCCTGGAGGCGCAGCGCATCCGTGACAACGCCCAGGCGTTGCCGGCGGGATGGAACTTCCTGCTCGGCTCCGACCTGAACATCCAGTCGTCGTCGGAAGGTGCGTACCAGGAGCTGGTCGGCTCGCAGGCGAACAACCTCGGGCGCTTTTACGATCCGATCGCCACGCCGGGGGCGTGGCACGACAGTTCGTTCCTTCGCTTCACGCACTCGCAGGATCCGATCGGGTCGGGGGGCATGGACGATCGCTATGACCAGATCCTCATCTCCTCCGGTCTCACCGACGGAAGCGGGCTCGCGTACATCGGCAATGCCTCGAGTCCGTACAGCACGACGACGTGGAACGATCTCAATCACTCCTACCGCAACTGGGGCAATGACGGCTCCAGCTACAACACCAGCCTCACGACCTCGGGGAACACGATGGTCGGCGCCGCCATCGCCCTGGCCCTTCGCGACTCCGCGGACAACGGCGGGCACCTGCCCGTGCTTCTCGATCTCCAGGTGCCGGCGGAGATCGGCGGCGACACCGCGCTGGACCTCGGCCCCGTCGAGCAGGGCGCGCTCGCCGAGACCTCGCTGATCGTGGGCAACGCGGGCAACGTCGCGTTGTGGACGGCGAACGGTATCGACGATCTGCAGTACACGCTCTCGGGATCCGCCGGCGTCACGGCTCCCGGCGGCTCGTTCGGCGACGCGCCGGGCGGGCTCGGCAACGTGCACGTCATCGAGATCGACACGTCGAGCGCCGGGACCTTCAACGGCACGATCCTCATCGACTCCAACAGCGCCGACGAGCCGCAGCGGGTCGTCAGCGTCACCGCCGAGATCACGCCGGTCGCGTCGTGTCCGGAGGACCTCGACGATTCGGGCGACGTCGGCTTCTCCGACATCCTCCAGATCATCGGCGCCTGGGGACCGTGCGGCGCGTGCCCGGAGGATCTCAACGGCAGCGGATCCGTCGGCTTCGACGACATCCTCGCCGTGCTCGCGGCGTGGGGTGATTGCCCGTAGCGATCCCTACGGAAGCCAGTCGGGGAACACGTACGCGCCCTGCCAGTTGCGTTCGCCGTAGTACATCCACGGGCTGAGCGAGATCCGGTAGCCGCCACCCCACCAGGCCGGAACGAGATCGCCCCACGCGAAGTCGCTGTCGGGCACCGATCGGTCGCCGCCGTAACGGGCGAGGGCCAGCTCGCCGACCGTCGGCTCCGCGGGGCGGGCGCGCTCGGTCACGGTCGCGGTCGCCGCGGCGGCGCGCTTCGGCGGAGGAGGCATGTCCACGACCACGGACGCCGCGACGGGCGCCGCGCACGCGGCCGCGGAGACCATCGCGACGAGACGCCTCACGGGTTCGCTCCCCACGTGCCCGTGCCGGCGCTGCGCCGGTGTTTCCGCGGGGGCGGCACCTTCGGGTAGCCGCCGATCTGGCGATGCACGAAGTCCGGCGCACGGATCACGAGCACGCCCTCGTGGAACGTGATCGATGCGGCCTCGCCGCCGTTGCGCTGCCACGCGTCCGGCTCGACGGTCGTCGTGATGAGGTCGATGATCTCGTCGGCCCGCTCGCGGTCGTTCAGGGGCGAACCGCCGCCCGAGCCGCTGTGCACGGTGGGGCCGAAGCTCCCGCTCGTGCCCGTGCTGCGGTAGCGATAGCCGCCGTACGGACTACCCCATCCACCGGAGCCGTAGTAGTAGTCGCCGGTGTGGATGCCGTCGTACCCGTTGGGCCCGAGCCCCACCGGCGGCGCGGTGTCGTGCATCGGTGGCTCGAAGAGCAGGTCACCGATGGGATACGTGCGCGTGGTGCGCGCCGACTCGGCGCCGAGCCGCTCCTTCGTGCCGACCTCGATGAAGCCCTTGCGAAGCTGCCACGTGGCGGGCTCATGCACCGAGCACTGCTCGAGCACGAGTTCCAGAACCGTGACGGCGGGGAGCCGCTTCACCTGGAGCGTGATGGGTGTCGCGGGATCGATGCCGTAGCCGACCGCATCGTCCTGGTAGCGCACGATGAGGTTGATGTCGAGCACGGTGCGCAGGTAGTCGAACACGTCGCGCGCCGGCACCTTGTCGAAGTCCGCCATCACCCGTTCGTACATGAGCGTCTGGAGGAGCTTCACCTTGCTCGGCGGCTGCGATCGCAGCGCCTTCGCCTCGGCGTTCTGCTTGCGTACCTTCGCGATCCGCTCCTCGAGCGTCTGCCCCGACGACGGCATCGCGATGGCGATCACCGGTGCGGCCAAACCCAGCAGGACCAGCAGTTTCCGATTCATCACGACGATCCTCCGATGGCGCCCCATCAACCGGATGCGCGAATCCACCCCATCCGTCCGGATCTACTCTATCCCCGTGCCGGTTCCGCCGCCGCCGCGGTCCCATTTACAATCCCCCCATGCCCGACATCATCGAGTCCGCCCGCAGCGGCCGCGCGAAGTGCCGGGGCTGCCGCGAGAAGATCGAGAAGGACGCCATGCGGTTCGGCGAGGAGGTGCCGAACCTCTACGCCGACGAGGATGACGCCACCGCGACGCACTGGTTCCACCTCCGCTGCGCGGCGGAACGGCGGCCCGAGAAGGTGGCCGCGGCACTCGCCGCCCACACCGACGAGGTGCCGGATCGGTACGACCTGATGACGATCGCCGAGGCCGGCATGCTCAACCCCGACCTGAGCCGCGTCGAGCGGGCCGAGCGCGCCCGAGCGGCCGGGCACGATGTCGCGCCTGCCGGGAGTTGATCGAGAAGGGCGCCCTTCGCGTCGTCATGCGTCCCGAGGAGGATGTCGACCCGATGGCGCCGTCGTTCTTCGTGCACGCGACCTGCGCCGGTGCGCAGGTCGGGACCACCGGGCTCCTGGCGAAGCTGCGGCGGGTGAGCGATCAGCTTGCCGCCGACGATCTCGCCGAACTCGTCGAGGTCATCGGCAATGAGTGACCAGAGGAGCGGGCCGTTGTCGAACGATCCACCGCCGCCGCCGCCGCTCACCACGCCCCCGACGGACGCGCCGCCGGAGCCGCCGCCGTTTCGACCCGGTCCGCCCCCACGTCCACCGCGCCCGCCCGGCCCCTTCGACCCGATGCACCCGGGCCTGATGGCGCTGACGATCATCTGCACCGTCCTGATGGTCCCGCTCATCGGATGCATGAGCATCTTCAGCGCGACCTCCACGGCCGCTGACCTGCTCGACGATCCGGTGCGCACGTTCGCCGTGCTCTCCGAGTCGGACCGGCGCATGAACGACGCGTTGCGTTCCGTGTTTCCGGAACGCGTGGGCTCGATCATGCTGCCGGACCCCGCCGAGGAGTTGCGCAAGGTCCGCGAGGCGTGGGACACGCTGGTCGAGGACGTGGCTCCGTATGACGATTCGGAGCGAGCGTACCTCGCGCGGAACGTCATCATCGCCGGGTACGGTGACGCCGGCGCGCGGCAGTACGTCCGCGACGAGTCCTTCGGGATCGAGACGCTTCCGCCGGAGATCCGTTCGCGCGCCCGCGCCCTTGCGTCACCCGTCGATGAGCCGCCGCTGGAGACGATCCCCGACGGCGAGGCGTTCTCGGCGGCCGTGTTCGTCATCACGATGAGCGCGGTGTTCCTGCTCATGCTCGCCGTCGGAGTCGTCGCGCTGATCGTCTGGGCCGTGCGGCGTCGCCCGCCGGTGGCCCTGGCGACGGAGCCGACCGCCGGTTCGTTCACGCTCGGTGTCGGGTACGCGGTGTTCATCTGGAGCCTGGCGGTCTTCATGCTCGTCAGCCTCGCCGGCGAGTTCATCGCCCTCGTCGGGCTGGACGTTCAGGTGTTGGTCATGACGCTGGGCAGCGTCGCGGGCGTGCTCGTGATCCGGCAGAGCCTGCTGCGCCCCGGGGGCCTCGGCGTGCGCACGGCCCTCGGCGTGCGCACGGCCCTCGGCGTACCGCCCGCCGGCCGGCGCTGGTGGTCCTTGCTCGCGTTGATCCTGATCGTCTTTGCCATCGACCAGGGATTCTCGCTGCTCGTCATGGGTGTCGCGTGGGCCGTCGGGCACGAGACGCCGTGGCACTTCGTCGCCGACGACACGCTTCTCTTCGGTTCGACGATGGACGCGACGCTGCTCTCCGCGGACGTGATGATCCTCGGACCGATCTTCGAGGAGTTGGCGTGGCGCGGCGTGCTCTTCGCGGCGCTGCGTCGCCGGATGGGCGCGTGGCCCGCGGCGCTGCTGTCGGGGTTCATCTTCGGGCTTGCGCACGGGTACGATATCACCGGCCTGCTCGTCGTCTCGTTCTCCGGCGTGCTCTACGCCATGTCCTACGAGCGCACGCGTTCGCTGGCCCCGTGCGTCGCGGCGCACATCCTGTCCAACGCGTTCGCGGTCGGATCCGTCCTGCCCTACCGGATCTTCTTCTAGCGTCAGAGCCGTGATTATCGGCAGCCGCGGGATAGGCCCGGGAATCGCCTTGCCCCGGACCGTGGCGGGGCCCATGATGACATGGGTCATGTCACTCGACTTGCAGAACGCGATACGGCTCCTGGACGCGCTCCAGTGCGGCGCCTGTCTCATCGACCGCGGCGCGCGGCTCGTTCACGTGAACGAGCGGCTGGCGGAGATGCTCCAGCGTCCGGCCACCACGCTCGTGGGCATGGAGTTGCGGACGCTCTACGCCGACGATCCCGGCCAAGTCGAGCAACTGCTCGCCGACTTCGACGCCCCGCGCGAGCGCCAGTTCCACCTGCCACGCGCCGACGGAAGCCGGCTCAGCGTGATGCTCGCGTCGCGTCTGCTCGGCACCGAGGAGGACCTGCGCGACTACCGCCTCGTGACGGTCATCGACGTGACGTCGATGCAGGAGGCGTACGACCACGTCGCCAGCCTCAGCGACACCGTGCTCGAGCAGGCCCTGGAGCTGAAGCACTACTCGCGCACGCTCGAGGAGCGGGTGCGCGAGCGCACGGCCGACCTGCACCAGGCGAACGTGGACGCGATCTTCATGCTCGCCGTCGCCAGCGAGACCCGCGATGCGGACACCGGCGAGCACGTGCGGCGGATCCAGCGGTACACGCAGGTGATGGCCGAGGCCCTCGGCACCGCCGATCCCGAGGGCCTCGGCCGGTCGGCGATCCTGCACGACGTGGGCAAGATCCAGGTGCCCGACCGCATCCTGAAGAAGCCCGGCGCGCTCACCGACGAGGAACGCCGGCAGATGCAGATGCACACGATCGCGGGAGAGTCGATCCTCTCCGACAAGCCGTTCTTCCACGAGGCCCGGCACATCGCGCGGTGGCATCACGAGAACTGGGACGGAAGCGGTTACCCCGACGGGATCGCCCGCACCGACATTCCGCTCGCGGCCCGTATCGTCCACCTCGTGGATGTCTACGACGCCCTGCGCTCACCGCGTGTCTACAAGGAGGCGTGGCCGGAGGAGCGCGCGGCCGACCTGATCTCCAACGGAGCCGGCACCGACTTCGACCCGGACCTCGTCGAGGTCTTCACGAAGCTCAACGCCGCCGGTCGCTTCGACGAGATCCGCGAAGAGGTCCACGAGACCGAAGCCGCGCCGGAGATCGTCGTGCGCGTCCAGCCGCATCACGTCGAGCAGGAAGCGGCGCCGCGCGAGCGTTCCTGAGAGGCGCTCACAAAACAGAAAAAGGGACGACAAGCGGCCGTGGGGGGGGCTTGGGCCGGCCGCCGCCGTCCCATCCTTTGGAGACACGACGCGGGGCGGGGGTTCCCGACATTCCGTCCATCGTCAGGCGGGACGCCCGCTCTGAAGCCGATCGAGCACCCGCGACCGCACGTCCTCCGGCAGGCGGTCGCCGGCGAGATCCGAGCAAAGATCCCGACCGAGTTCGAGTTCGGCGAAGACGTTCTGGCATCGTTCGCAGATGATCGAGCTGTCGAACGGCACGCCGTGATCCAGCGCCTCCTGCTTTGCCGCGAGCAGGTCGAGACAGACCTGTCGCTCGTACGTCGGGGGCGGGGCGTTTTCGGGGTGCTGCGGCAGGACCTCGTGGAGTGTCTTGCGCAGACGCATGCGGGCGCGGTGGAGTCTGGTCTTCACCGTGGCCGGCTTGATGTCGAGGATCGCCGCGACGTCGTTCACGGCGAAGCCGACGACGTCCTTGAGCACGAGCGGCATGCGGAACTCCATCGGGAGCGAGGCGATCGTCTGCTCCAGGTGCTCGATGGCCTCACTGCGGACCTGCCGGGAGAGGCCGTCCTCGTCGCCGAGGTCCGCGAGGTGCGCGTCGAGGAACGGGGACAGTTGTTCCACGGACGCCATGCGCTCCGGTTCGCCCGCACGGCGACGCTGCATGCGCTGGCAGGCGCGCGTCGCGATCGTGTAGAGCCAGGTGCCCGGATCGGAGCGGCCCTCGAAGCTGTCCCACCGGCGCCACGCCTGGAGGAACGTCTCCTGCACGAGGTCCTCGGCGTCGGTTCGTGAGTGACAGAGGCGGGAGCCGAGCGCGAAGAGGCGACCGCCGTAGCGCTCGAGCAGCCGCGGGATGGCGACTTCGGCGGAGTCGTCGGCGGAGATGTCGTGTGCGGTGGGCATGAGCGGCATCGTATGCGGACCGGGCAGGCGGATTGGGATTTCGTGCGGGGTGTCGGGAGGGGCCTGGTTATAGTGTGGTGGGCTCCGAGGCCCTGATCGAGGGGAAACGATGATCACGAAGAACCGTCTCGCGCCGTGGCTGTGGTCCGTCCTGACCGCGCTGCTCCTGACGACCCCGGCCCTCGCCGGTGGCGCGTTCCACACGCTCCAGATCCGCGTGCTCGACGAGAGCGCGACGCCCGTGCCGGACACGACCGTGAGCGTGGGAGACGCCGTCGTGGGGTCGGCCAAGGCGACCGTGCTGCCCGACGGCGCGCACTACGCCGAGTGCGACGCGCCGAAGGTCTGGCTCGACGTCATCTGCCCGGGTCTGCCCGATGCGTACCTCGAGGTCCCGCTCCCGGAGCGACAGGACCTCGGCATCGACGTGACGATCGATTCGGAGACCGGCGAGGCGACGTACGTCATCGTTCCCGTCGGCGGGCAGGGCGACGGCCCGGGGTTCCCGGAGTGCGGGCCGGGCGCCGGCGACTGCTTCATCGCCAACGGAACGCCGGGTTGCGATGACGTCGACTGCTGCAACATGATCTGCGCGATCGATCCGTTCTGCTGCAACGTGATGTGGGACGGCCTCTGCGCCGGCGCGGCGGCCGCGATGTGCGACTTCACCGGCGCCGTCGCCTGCTGCTTCGGCGACGGCAGTTGCCAGGATCTCACCATCGACGACTGCAACGCCGCCAGCGGTGCCCCGCAGACGCCGGGCATCTTGTGCGCGACGTTCACCTGCCCCCAGCCGCCGGGGCCCAACGACACGTGCGCCGGCGCCTTGCCGATCGGCGCGCTCCCGGCGACCGTCTCCGGCACCACCGTCGGCCAGGGCAACGACACCGCCCCGTTCTGCGGCACGGACGACGGCACCGGCGGCGGCATCTGGTACACGCTCATCGGAACCGGCACCACGATCACGCTGACGACGTGCGAGAACCAGGGCGTGGGCGGAAACGCCGACTACGACACGAAGATCCGCGTGTACTGCCAGGGATGCGCCGTCCTCAACTGCGTCGCCGGCAACGACGACGAGCCCGGCTGCAACCTCCACTCCACGGTGAGCTTCTCGGCGGCGTCTACGAGGGCGACGGCACGGACTGCGGGGATGACTACGACCTCGAAGCGTGCGGCGCGACGTTTGCCAGCATCGCGGCCACCGGCACCCTCGCCCCCAACGCCAGCAACTCCGACGACGACGGCGACCTCGTGGACATCGGCTTCAGCTTCCCCTTCTTCATGTCGGGGACCAGCCACACGCAGGTGTCGATCGCCTCCAACGGCTACCTGACGTTCGGCTCCGACGACAGCGATTTCACCAACGACCCGATCCCGTCCGCGATCGACCCGAACGACTTCATCGCCCCGCTGTGGGACGACTGGTCCCCGATCACCGGTGGGAACGTGTATTTCGGCACGTTCGCCGGCCCGCAGCGCTTCATCGCCTCCTGGGAGGGCGTGCCGCCGTTCGGGGGCGGGCAGCCGAGCAGCTTCCAGGCGATCCTGTACCCCGACGGCACCATCGAGCTGATCCGCGGCACGATCGACCCGGCCGCCACCCCGACCTGCGGCATCGAGAACGCCGACGGCACGGACGGTATCCCGACGTCGTGCGCGCCCGACACGTGCGAGCGGCTCGTGCCGGTGTCGGACAGCCCGTGCCCACCTCCCCCGCGACCGAGCACGGCGGAGAAGGGCAGCCTGCTGCTGTTCTCCAAGATCGATCTCCGCTGGGACGCCGCCGGCGGCCTGCTCCAGGACACCTTCCTGTCGTTCACGAACGACTACCCCGGCGACGTGCGCGTGCAGATGTACTTCATCAACGGCGATCCGCCGCTGCCGGCGAACGGCGGCGAGCGCGCGCACCCGGGCTGGAACAAGGTCGACAACGGCGTGTTGCTCACGGGTGACCAGCCGACGTACTGGTCGGCGCTCAGCGGTCTGCCGGGTCCGTCCGGCGGCGGGCTCGCGCCGTTCACCGTCCTCGACCCGGGCTTCCCGCCGGGGCGCCCGGCGCCGGACGGCGGGCGCATGCTCCGCGGCTACCTGATCGCGTGGGCGGTGGCCGCCGACAGCGAGGAGATCCGCTGGAACCACCTCAGCGGCTCCGGCACGATCGTGAACTACGCCGACGGTTCGGCGTGGGAGTACGGCGCGCTGAGCTACGCCGCCGTCGCCCCCGTCGGCAACGGCAACAAGACCGGCTCGCCGGGCGTGCTCAACCTCGACTCGGTCGAGTACGCGCACTCCTACGACTTGCTGCTCATGAACTTCCAGGCCGTCGGCTCGTCGGCGTTCAGCGGGCCGCGCCAGGTGCTGCTGGACACGGACATCACGCTCACCCGGTCTCGGCGGACCTGCGGCAGGAGACCGAGGGGCCGGTGACCACGAAGGCGAACTTCGACATCTGGAACGGCAACGAGATCAAGTTCTCCGGCCAGCACCGCTGCGTGAGCTGCTGGGACGAAACGCTCGCGAGCGCCTACGGCGGCCCCGGGCACTTCGGCATCGACCATCTCCAGACCGCTACCGGCAAGGCGCGGATCGACGGCCTGCAGAGCCAGAACTGCGACGTCGACTACGAGACGGGTGACGGGGCGTGCGGCGCCCACCCGCTCGACGTCTGCTCCGAGGACGCGGCGCTCGCGGGCCTGACCACGCGTCTGCTCTCGTTCGACGCCGGCGCCGACTACGGGGCGGCCTCCGCGGCGATGGTGGGCATGGGCACCGACGTGACGGCGGTCATCCGCTACGACCTGACGCAGCCGCCCCCCGAGGGGCAGATGCCGTCGGATCCGGACGAGGTCCTGCGATGGCTGAGACGGCAGTTCGGCGTGTCGCTGAACGGGGCTCGTGAATAGCCCACCTCGCCGCCGGCGAGCCAAAGTTCTTTGCCGGGGGCGCCAGGGCGGTTTTTTGGGTTCATTTTTTCCCCAGAAAAACTTGTGGACAACGGCCACAGTCGTTTAGAATGTGTGAGCGTTCGGGGGACCCTGCCAGAGCAGAGAGAGCAAATTTCGTCGGTATGCGGTTCCCGTGCGGACCGTCTTACTTTGCTCTCTTTTCTCCAAGCTCGGAGGGTCAGAAACATGAAAGTTACGATTGTGGCGGCTGCGGCAGCGATTACGCTGACCGCGGGACACGCCTGGGGCGCCTACACCATCAGCCAAGGCGACACGGCGTTCACGGAGTACGGGCAGACCATCGACTTCGACGAGGCCGGTGTGCCCACCGGTGTCCCGCTTCCTGATCCGTGGGACTTCTACCTGGCGAGTGATGGCGTCGAGATCCGGAGCGGCAACGGCTCGCTCATCGTGGACGACTGGGACACCCTGGGAGGAATCGCGGGCGGCACCGGCGACGGCGCCCAGATCCAGGGCGGCTTCAACGTCGCGCTGCTGTTCGACGGCGACACCACCGAAGCCTCCTGGCAGGGATGGGCCGACGGCAGCGGCCCCCCGTTCGGTGGCATGAACGTCTCCCTCTATGATGACGGGGTCCAGGTTGCGACGTACACGGGCGCCGTCCCGTTCGGCACGGACGTCGGCTCGTACTTCAACGTGGTTGCCGATGGCGGCGACAAGTTCGACGAGATCCGCTTCTTCAACGGCGCGTTCAACTCGTTCTTCACGTACATGGACAACGTGTCGTTCACCGCTCCGGTGCCCGCTCCGGGTGCCCTGGCGTTGCTCGGCCTCGCTGGCCTCTGTGGCCGACGTCGCCGGAACGACGGCTGATACGCCGGCGTTCTGACTCACCTCCGACGTTTCGACTTTGAACGGCGGGATCCCCCCTGGATCCCGCCGTTTTTTCTCGCGCCGTCCGGTAGCATGGGGGCCCCTGCCCGCGTCCGGCCGAGCCCCATGAGCAACCGCCACCGCCGCACCCTCGACCAACTCTTCCGGCACCCCGCGCCGATGAACATCAAGTGGGTGGACATCGTCCACATGCTCGAGTTCCTCGGTGCCGAGGTCGAGGTCGTTCACGGCGGCCGCGAGAAGGTCCGGCTCAACGGCGAGGAGCAGTCCTTCCACATCCCGCACGGCAAGACGCTCGACAGCAAGAGCGAGGTCGTCCAGATCCGCCATTTCCTCGAGCGCGCCGGCGTCGCGCCGGAGAAGGGTGACTGACGTCAGTAGGCGGCGCCCAGCCGCTCGACGTTGCGGCGCATGACGTCCAGGTAGTCGCCGTCCGCCGGCGCGCTTCCGCACGGTTCGAAGACGATCACGCCGACGCCGCGGGTGGCGAGGGCGGCGGCGGTTTCGGCGTCGGGCGTCGCCTCCCAGATCATCCACCGCGCCGGGTGCTCGGCGAGCAGCGCGTCGAGCGCGGTCCATTCGTCGTCCGCGGGCACCTGGTCCGGCTCCCAGTGAAGGCTGCGGAGGTTCATCCCGGCCCGTCGCGCGAGGTACTGGTACACGGGGTGCGACGCGAGCAGGGGGGGCTGCTCGCGCGTCGCGTACTGCTCGAGCGCCTGGCTCAGCTCGTGCAGGTCGCCGGCGAGATCGTCGCGGGCCGCCTCGATGGCGGGGCAGTGCTCCGGCCACGTCGCGCACATCGCTCCGGCGACGGCGCTCGCCTGGTCGAGTGCGAGCGCGGGGTCGAGCCACGTCGTGAACGCGATCGTGCCGTGGGCATGCGCGCCTTCGGGGCCGTGGGCGTGGGTCTCGGCGTCCTCGATCTCGATGAGCCGGTCACCGAACGCGCGCGACGTGTCCACGAGCCGGGACGGGGGCAGGGAGACCCGTTGCGTCCACTTCGCGTAGGCCGCGCCGTTGAGCAGCACGAGATCCGCGGCCTGGTACCCCGCGATCTGCTCGTCGGTCGGCGTCCAGAAGGCGGGATCGACGTCCGGCGGCGCCGGGAACTGCACCTCGATCGCCGGCGGCGCGATACGCCTCGCGAAGTACGCGAGCGGGTAGTTGACCGCGCACACGGTCGGCGCGCCCTGTCGCCCAGGCGTCGGCGCCGACGGGTCGGAGCACGCGGCGCCACC
>JAAELP010000119.1 GCA_024226535.1 Planctomycetota bacterium
ACCGAGGCCGTCCCCGAGGTACCACCTGACCGTGCCGCCGGCGTCGACTCTCGCCAGAGGCTCGGTGCCCGCCCACCCGACCTGCGACCCGCCGCTGCCGTCCGACACGTTATGCACCACGCCCAGACCGCCCGGTACCACAGGAGCGACGACGAAGCTCCGCGTCCGCGTGCCGTCACTGGCCGAGCGGCGCTGGCCGATCGCGTCGTGGACGTAGTCGATCGTCGTCGCACCGTCGGAGACCGATCGCAGGGCGTCCTTGGAGTCGTAGCCGAGGGTCCAAGTCGTGCCCTCGCGCGAGAACGTAGCCACCCGCCCGTCCGCGTCCCAGACGTAGCTCTCGGTCGCGACGTCGTCGACCGTCACTTCCTGCAGCCGCTGGCCCGGCAGGTAGGAGGCGACGGCCACGACCCCCGACCGGGTCTCGCTGATCCGGTTGCCGGCCGCATCCCAGGCCCACGCCGTCTCGCTCTCAAGCGCGCCCGCCGGGTCGTAACGGCGCTCCGCCGTGACCCGAAGCGCGGCGTCGTAGTCCCACTCGACGGCGCTGCCGTCCTCGCGATCGACGCGATCGATCTGCCCCAGAGGCCC
>JAAELP010000120.1 GCA_024226535.1 Planctomycetota bacterium
GGTACAAGGTTGAACTGCCCTTACTTACCGAGGTTTTTGGGCATAGATCACAGCGTCAAACTCTTGACTATCTATGTATCCAGGGAGAGGAAGTGCAAAACGTCTATTTTAACGAGATTTGACAGTACTTAGGGGTTATTTTTGCATAGCCCTCCAAAACGATATGCAAATAACCCCGTTTTGAAAATTTTGAAAAGTTGATGCTTGGTTCATAAGGTTTGTTCCTCCATTGACTCAAAATTGTTTTCTGAAACTGACTTTACCAAAAATTAGAATCAAATCAAATTTACAGGAGAGCTGCGCTTTGAACACTATAAACGATATCCCCTACAGAATCAGCACTTTAAGAAAGTACAATTCGTGCTTAGAAACGTTAAATTTTTCATTTCAAGATTTTGCCCGAAGTTTAGAAAACCTAAATTCTGAATTGAAAACTGAAAAACGCTCAAATTTGCCCGACATTGAAAAATTTAAACCATAGGCGGACAAATATTCAAAGTGGGCTGGATTTTTAAATCTCGTTGAGCTGTGAGGGGAAAAGGAGGATATTTTGATGAAATCAAATCCCATATTCAACTATTTTTCCTAATTTTTTTAAAAGCAAAGTACTGTCAGCTTCAGTCTTTGCGTTCAAAAGATAGCTAAAAACAAATACTTATGTTTGTTTTTAAGCCTTTTTTGGAAAATTGATGGCGTTTAGCCACTTTTTTTCGAGTTCAAAAGTGCTCTTTGTTCTTTGTTCTTTGAAAATTTTTTACCTAAGA
>JAAELP010000121.1 GCA_024226535.1 Planctomycetota bacterium
TCGCCGACGAACGCGTCGGCGGTCTGCGCGTTGAGGCCGCCGTCGGCGGCGAGGATCAGCACGTCGTTGTCGATCTCGTCGTAGTAGAACTCCATGTCGGCGGTCATGATAGTGTTCCCGGGGAGGGGGGACGCGGAAGGAGCGCCCGATGGAGTCCGAACGATCACTGCGTGGCGTGTGGCGCCGATTTCGTCTCGGCGGCGAACTGCGCCCGCTCGTCTGCCTCGCGGCGACCGTGGCGTCGGGGCTCGGGCTCGCGGGAGCGGGGATCCTCGGAGGCTGGCTGTTCGGGATGTTCCGGTTCAACCCGTTCCCGAGCGGGGTTCCGAGGATCGGGAACGTGCGCGACGACGACCTCGGTGTCGGCATGATCGTCGCCGGCGTCGTGTGGCTGATCGCGCTGTTCTGGCTGTGGCGTCCGGCCGTGCGCTTGAACCGTCATTCCATGAGCATGGAGAAGCGCCGCGAGTGGGGACGGCCGATCATGATCTCGGTGCTGATCGGGGCGGTGATCCTCGTCGCCAGCTACGTCATCCACCGCCAGCCCTGGGACGAGCGCGCATGGGCGGTGACCGGAGTCGCGCTTCTCGGTGGCGGCGTGGCTCTCGTGTTCTGGCTGCCGACCGTCTTCGGCCTGGAGCACGGTCGACCCGTCACGGGACCGGGGGGACGCGTCAACGTGCACTGCACGCGCTGCGGGTACTCGATGGTCGGCCTGCGCGAGACGACCTGCCCTGAATGCGGTCGCGAGTACACGATCGACGAGCTGATCCGTGAGCAGGCCTACGCGCCTACTCCACCGTCATCACGTTGATCGTTCCGCCGCAGTAGACGTCGAACTGGGTCGCGGTGTCGACGGCCTTGCGCGCGATCACCTCGGCGCTCTGATCGGTCTCGAAGAGGTTGTGCATCGCGCCGAGCGCGTACTCGGCGCCGGAGCCGATCGCGTAGTACTGGCGGAACTCGCTCACGTCCATGTCCGGGGAGACCTTGAAGATCCCGCCGCGGTTGGCGATCAGGAACGTGCTGTCCAGGTCGCCGAAGGGGGAGTCCTTCGCCTGCGCCTGGTCGTTGACCAACGAGTAGTTGTCGTGCATCGCGCGCCAGAGCACCATGAAGAACGAGAAGACCCCGGGCGCGGTCATCAGGTCCGGCGGCGGCCGATCGGCGAGGAAATCGGTGAGGATGCTGTCGTACACGGCCCAGCCGGACGCCCCGACGAGCGACGACCCGACGCGGCGCACCTTCGGCGTCACCGCGTTCTCCTGCGGCACGCGCTGCGAGTCGCCGAAGCAGGTGAGCGAATCGGCGGCGATGACGGTGGTGTCGAATTTTCTGACGGCGACGATGACGGACATGGTTCCGCGACTACTCCTTCACGACCTTCATCGCCAGAAGATCCTGCACGTCCACGAGACCGACCGGGCATCCGTCGTGGTCGACGACCGGGATCTCGTCGACGCGGTGCTCCCGCACGAGGCGCTCGGCGTCGCGGACGAGGTCGTCGATGCCCAGGTGCTTCGGCCGCGCGGTCATCACCTCGGCGATCGGCCGGTCGAGGGCGGCGGGATCGTCGAGCACGAGACGGCGGAGGTCGGCGTCGGTGAACACGCCGGAGAGCCGGCCCGCGGCGTCGACCAGGACCAGGGCACCGGCGCGTCGTGGCTTGCCCGGCGTCGTGGCCGGCGCCTCCCGCGCGACCAGCAGCGCGTCGCGCAGCACCAGGGTATCGGCGAGCACGGGGAGGTTCTCGCCGACGCGGAAGCGCAGCAGCTCGGTGACCTTGCGGAGACCGACGCCGAGCATGCCCCCGGGATGGACGCGATGGAAGTCGTTGGCGTCGAAGTTCCGTCTCCGGGCGACGGCGAGCGCGAGGGCGTCGCCGATGGCGAGCTGGGTCGTCGTTGATGCGGTGGGGGCAAGATTGAGCGGGCACGCCTCGGTGAGATCGCCGAGGCTCAGGTGCACGTCGCACTGGCGAGCGAGCGAGGAGCCGCCGTGGTTGGAGATGCCCAGCCGCGGCACGCCGTCGGCCTTGAGGATCAGGGCGAGGTTGATGATCTCCTCCGTTTCGCCGGAATAGCTCAGCAGGAGCACGACGTCGCCACGACGCACGCGGCCGAGATCGCCGTGCACCGCCTCGGCGGGGTGCAGGACGTTCGACGGTTGCCCGAGGCTGGAGAACGTCGCGGAGATCTTCGCCCCCACGAGACCGCTCTTGCCCATGCCCGAGACGACCACGTGCCCCTCGCAGGCGGCGATCAGGTCGACGGCTTGGCGCCATCCGTCGGAGTCCTCGGAGAGGACGCGATCGGCAACGCGACGGATCGCGTCCGCCTCGGCGGTCAGCGCTTCGACGATGAACGACGCCTCGTCGTTCACCGGGGTGGTCTGGCTCGCTCTGGTCAAGGCTCGGGTCCCTCGCATCCCTTCATCTTCGCGGCCCTATCATGCCGATCGCCCATTGTAGCTCCTCGACCGACCGGCACTTGACCATGCAGAGCCCAGCCCCCATGCCGACGCAGCCGCCGACCCAGTTTCAGGAGGAATACCGCGTCCGGCTCGATGCCTTCCAGGGACCGCTGGATCTCCTGCTGTACCTGATCCGCCGCGCCGAGGTGGACATCAACGACATTCCCGTCGCGGAGATCGCCGAGCAGTACCTGGGGCTGCTTCGGCAGGTGGACGCGATCGACGTGGAGCTTGCCGGCGAGTTCCTCGTCATGGCCGCCACGCTGATCGAGTTGAAGTCGCGCACGCTCATGCCGCCCGGCGCCGACGACGGCGAGGGGGGCGAGGCGAGCATCGGCGGGGGTGTGCCGGGCGCCGCGGATCCGCGGATGGAGCTCGTGCAGCAGCTTCTCGCGTACCAGCGATTCCGGATGGCCTCCGAGGCGCTCGACGACCGGCGTCTGGAATTCGCGCACCGGTTCGCGCTGCGTCCGGCGCGTGGTGACGAGCCCGAAGCGGACGCGTACGAACCGCCGGAGCTGGAGCTCGACGACGCGCACGTCATGGACCTCGCCGACGCCTACGAGCGCATCATGGCGTCGATCGACTTCACGCGTCTCGGCGATCACGTCGTGGAGATGGACGACACGCCGATCGCGCTCTACCAGGAGGACCTGCTCGACCGCCTGGGCCGCGCGACCGAGCACCGGTTGAGCCTCCAGGACACCTTCCGCGGCGTCGGACCGTCGCAGCGCGTCGGCCTGTTCCTCGCCACGCTCGAGCTGGCCCGACTCCGCCGCGTCACCGTGATCCAGGAGGATCTGGATCGGGAGATCGAGGTGGTGTTGGTCGGAGACAGCGACGAAGCGACGGAGCGACGGAGCGACGAAGGGGTTGCGTCCGCAAGTCCCTGACGCTTACGACGCGCCACGCTTCCGTCGTTTGCTCGCGTCGTTGCTCGGTCGCTTCCGATACGCAATCTTCTTGAGCGTCGCGACCTCCTCCTCCGTCAGGTCCCGCCACTGGCCGGGCCTCAGCCCCGTGAGCTTGAGGGAGCCGAGGCGGACACGACGCAGCTTGCGGACCTTGTGACCGACGTAGAGCATCATGCGCCGCACCTGCCGGTTGCGTCCTTCGCGCAGCTCCATGAGGAGCTTCGTTCGGTCGCGTCCGCGTTTCATGAGACGGAGCCGCGAGGTCTGCGTGGGCTTGCCTGGTCGCGGCCGCCGCCGACGGGCGCCGCGCCGCCCGGTGAGGAACACGCCCGATTCGAGCTTGCGCACGTCCGCCTCGTCGAGCGAACCCTCGACGGTCACCTCGTACGTCTTGTGGACCCCGTACCGGGGATGCGTCACCCGGTTCGCCAAATCGCCGTCGTTGGTGAGCAGCAGGAGCCCCGAGCTGTCAACGTCGAGCCGACCGACGGGATACAGACGCGCGCCGGACGGGTGGACGACGAGATCGATCGCGCGGCGGCGGTCGCCCTCCTCGTTCGTGCAGACCACGCCTCGTGGCTTGAAGAGCATCACGTACACGGGCCGCGCGGGCGGGCGCACGCGCTCCCCGTCGACCTCGATCCGATCGCGCACCGGATCCGCCCACGCGGGCAGGCTGTTCACCACCTGTCCGTTGATCTCCACGGCGCCGCTCTCGATGAGCGTCTCGCACGAGCGGCGGGAACCGAAGCCGGCATCGGCGAGGATCTTGTGCAGACGCGGACCGCGTGAGGCGTCCTTGTACCGGTTCGGATCGGCGGCCTCGGGTTTGCTCCAGCCTCTGCTCATCGGGGTACGCTACCGCGGCCCCGCGTGCCGATCCACTGCAAGGCGACCCCGCAATCGCCGATGAAGGACACCAGCGATGAACCTGACGCCACTCGAGGAGCTGGTCACCTGGCTGAAGCGCGTCGTCTCGAGCCCCCGGGCCGAGCTGACCCGGTGGCAGAAGATGGTGCGCTTCGGCTACGACCTGGGGCGGTACGGGGCCCGCCAGCTTCGCCGCGATCGCGCCCCGGTGATCGCCGCCGCCCTCTCCTTCCGCACGCTCTTCGGCCTGCTCCCGCTGCTGGTCGTGGGCACGATCCTGGTTCGGGCGCTCGGAGGCCTCGAGGACTTCACCCGCGTCCTCGGCGACTTCCTGGAGAACCTGGGCTGGGCCGACGAGGTCGAAGGAACCGCCGCGGCCGCCAACGGCGGCGGGCGATCGCTCAGCCACTTCGTCATCGATCTCTTCGAGCAGGCGCAGCGGCTCAACATCGCCGCGATCGGCTGGGTCGGGGTGTCGGTGCTCATCTACTCCGTCATCAGCCTGATGGTGACGATCGAGGGTGCCTTCAACGCGATCTGCCGCGCGCCGGAGGGACGTCCCTGGACGCGCCGCGTCCCGATCTACTGGACCGTCATCACGCTCGCGCCCGCCGCGATCGCCCTGACCGTCTACATCGACGGTCGTTTCGAGGGGATCCGCGACGAGATGGCCACGTGGGGGTGGGGGATCAACATCGCTCCCGTCCTGTGGAGCTTCGTCGTCACGTGGATCGTGATGTTCGTGCTGTACAAGCTGCTGCCGAACACGCGCGTGCAAGCGCATCCGGCGATCATCGGCGCGTTCGTCGCCGCCGTGCTGCTGGAGATCGGGAAGCGCACGATGGGCGCGTACCTCGAGAACGCGATGTCGATCAGCCACCTCTACGGCTCGCTCGGCTTGATTCCGCTGTTCATGTTCTGGGTGTACATCATGTGGCTCGTGGTCCTCTTCGGCCTCGAGGTGGCCGCGACGATCCAGGCCCTGAGCGGGCGCTCGCTGGAGGAGATCGAGCGGAAGGCGGACGGCACCGGGATCGTCGATCCGGTCGCCGTCCTGGCCGTGATGGGCGTCATCGGCCGGCGGTTCGAGGAATCCCACGCCACGACCGCCCGGCACATCGCCGACGAGACGGGCCTTTCCGAGACCACGGTGCTGACGATGATTGCCGGGCTCGTCGAAGAGGGCCTGCTGCACCGCCTCGACGGCGACGACGAACCCGTCAGCCTCGCCCGACCGCCGGAGCGTATCTCCGCCGCCGAGCTTCTGGAGGTCGGCTACGGCCTCGTCGAGGAAGGCTCTCCGGGGCCCGTCCCCACCCTCCTGAAGCGTCTCCGCGAGGCCCAGCATCAGCTCGCGGCCACCGCCGATCTGACCGAACTGCTGCGGGCACAGCCGGTTGTGAAACCGGTCGATCAAGCCGAGGCCGGGCGATGACCGATAACCATTTGGAGGGCAAGGGGGGCCGGAGTGACCGTGATGTCGGACCGGTCGAGTCACGCCCCGGACGACGCACCGCAGGTGGTGAGCCTGTCGGCACGTGACGTTCCCGAAGCCGCCGCGGCCGCCGGCGAGCTGCGAACGATGCTCGACGAAGCCCGGGAGATGGCCGAGCGCCTCGCCTGGCGTCTGACCGAGGTCCGTCGTCGCGAACGCACCCCGGTGCCGGCGGTCGACGAGCTGGAGGAGCGGCTCGTCCTCGGCGCGCGGATGCTCAAGGCGTTCGAAGTGCAGCTCGGCCGGGCCGAGGCGACGGTGGCGGAGATCGTCGAGCAGCGCGAGCAGGCGGCGAGCGTCCCGGTGTCGATGGAGTCCGCGCGGCGCGCGCAGGTGGACGCGCTCCGCGAGCAGGTCGAAGAGAACGTGGCGGGGCGGTTGGGCGAGATGCGCGTCGAGGTCGAGGCGACCGTGGACGAAGCGCGTCGGCGCCTCGACGATCATCTCGCGCAGCGCGAGGCGATCGTGCGATGCGCCGATGACGCCGAGTCGAGGATCACCGAGGCCGCGGCATCGGCGGCTCGGCGACTGGCGGCCGGGGACGAAGAGCGGGAGCGGGCGGTCGAGCGGGTGGATGAGGGCATCGCGGCGTTGGGCGATCGTGTATCCGGTATCTCCCGGGTGGTGGAGACCGCCGAGGTCGCCTGCGCCGCGATGTCACCCCGTCTCGCCCAGCTCGCGGCGCGGCTCGAGGCACGTGACGGCGAGGCCGAGCGCATCGGTCGCGAGTGCGAGCAGGCTCGGGAGGCCGCCGCGGCCGCGCTCGCCGACGCCATGCGGCGGATCGAGTCCCTTCGCGAAGACGGCGACATGCTCGAGGCGACGGTCCAGGCGCGGCTGCTCGCGTGCGAAGCGACCGAGGTGCGTCTCGCGGGCATGCTGGACCGCGCCGAGGCGGCCGTGGCGCGTCTGGACGTGCAGCCGGAACTCTGCGACCGGCTCGAAGGGCTCCTCGCGCGGCTCGCCCCGTGGGAGCGGCTGCTGCTGGCCCCGGAGCGCGCCGCCGACGGCACGCCGCGGCCCGTCGCCAGCATGATCGAGAGCCTGCGGACGAACGTCGGGCAGGACATGGCGGAGCTTTCGACCACCATGCACGCGCTCGCGCGACGCGTCGAGGGCCTGATCCCGGATCCGGTGGCCCGCGAGCACGAAGAGCCCCAGGAGCGGACGGCGGACGTCGTCACCAAGCCCCTTCGCTTCAAAGGCGCCTAAATGGTGACTGACACCATTTAGCGTGACACCATTTAGTGGTGTCCGCCAAACATCTTGTAACATATCGACGGACCTCGCCGCCGCTGGCTGCGTTGCCGCTCCTCGACGTATCCATGGATATGCCAGCGTCGCGTCGCCTTGCCAGCGACGACGATCTCGCGCCGATAAGTCACA
>JAAELP010000122.1 GCA_024226535.1 Planctomycetota bacterium
CCCGGAGGGAGAGGGGTTCCGTCCGACCACCTCTCACCCCAAGAGCAGACGGCTAACGGAGCGACCCAGGTGAGGGCGTCCGTTGAAGGCCGCCCGTCCTAACCAGCCACGCTGCGCGAGGCTGTCCTCTCCCGGAGGGAGAGGGGTTCCGTCCGACCACCTCTCCCCCCGGGAGAGGTCGGCGAGCGAAGCGAGCCGGGTGAGGGTGAACGTCCTTGCACATCCGCTCTCACCGTGGGATTCAGCCGGAGTTCACTGACCACGCTTCGCGAGACCCTACCTTCGCCGCACGATGACCGGTGACATCGATCGCGCACGCACCCTGCGAAACCGCTCCACGTTCCCCGAGCGTCTCCTATGGTCTCGGCTTCGCAACCGGAGACTGCTCGGCGCCAAGTTCCGCCGTCAGCACCCGATCGGCCCCTTCGTTGCCGACTTCTACTGTGCCGACGCTCACCTCGTCATTGAACTCGATGGAGAGTCGCATGACGATCCCGAATCCGACGCCGCGCGATCGCGGCACCTCGAGCAGAATGGCCTGAGCGTCGTTCGCGTGACCAACGACGAAGTCCTCAACGATCTCGACCTGGTCCTCGAGCGAATCTCCACCTGGTTGAGCAAATCCCTCTGACCACCTCTCCCCGCCGCGGGGGAGAGGTCGGCGAGCGAAGCGAGCCGGGTGAGGGGCGGACGTGCAATGACGCTCGCCCTCACCTGCCTCGCTGGCGCGAGGCTGTCCTCTCCCACTCCGACCATCTCTCCCCCTGGGAGAGGTCGGTGAGCGTCCTTGACACCTCGCGCGTGATGCGATCAAGTCTCCCCATGCGCCGCGGTCCCTCCCTGATCCTCATGCTCGTGCTCCTCGCGGGGTTCGCGGTATTCCTGCTGTACCCGATCGGGCTGACGGTCCGCGGCGGGTTCCGCTCGACCGATGGCACGTTCACGCTGCACCACGTCGGGATGGTGTTCGCGGATCCCATGTTGCGGGCGGGCTTGCTCAACGCTCTCGGGATCGCCGTCTGCACGACGGTCTTGTGCGGGATCATCGCGATCCCGCTCGCGGTCCTCAACGGGCGCTTCACCTTCCCGGGCAAGGGCCTTCTCGGGGCGCTGCTGCTCGTGCCGCTGATCCTGCCGCCGTTCGTGGGGGCGATCGGCATCCAGCGCGTGCTCGGGCGCTTCGGGGCGCTGAACGCGTTGCTGGGACAGATGGGCCTGGTCTCCGAGCCGATCGACTTCATCGGCTCCGGTGGCTTCTGGGCGATCGTGATCATCGAGGCGCTGCACCTGTACCCAATCCTCTACCTGAACGCGTCCGCCGCCGTCGCCAACCTCGACCCCGCGCTCGACGAGGCCGCGCAGAACCTCGGCGCCGGCGGGTGGCGGCGACTGCGGCAGATCACGCTGCCGCTCATTCGGCCCGGCGTGTTCGCCGGCGCGACGATCATCTTCATCTGGTCGTTCACCGAGCTGGGCACGCCGCTCATGTTCGACTTCCAGACGATCACGCCGGTCCAGATCTTCAACGGCCTGAAGGAGATGGACCAGTCGAGCGAACCGTTCGCGCTGACGGTCGTCATGCTCGTCACCGCGATCGGGCTGTACGTGCTGGGCAAGGTCGTGTTCGGCGGGCGGGGGGCGGCGATGCAGACGAAGGCGAGCATCGGCGGCTCGGAGCATCGGCTGACCGGGCTTCCGGGTCTGCTCGCAACGGCGACCTTCGTCTTCGTGATCGTCGTCGCGGTGCTGCCGCACCTCGGTGTGATCGTCACGAGCTTCACCGACGTGGGGCGGTGGTACGACTCCGTCTGGCCGGAGTCGTTTACGACCGCGCACTACGTCAACGCCCTCGGGCATCCGCTGGCGATCGGCTCGATCCGCAACAGCCTCGCCTATGCGTCCGGGGCGATGGTGATCGACGTCTTCCTCGGCATCCTCATCGGCTACCTGCTCGTGCGCACGATGGTGCCGGGCCGCGGCCTGCTCGACGCCCTGTCGATGCTGCCGCTCGCGGTGCCGGGGCTCGTCATGGCCTTCGGGTACGTCGCGATGTCTCTGGAGTGGCCGTTTGGGAAGGAAGACCCGCTGGAGGGCATGATCGACGTGCTCGGCGCCGATCCGAATCCCGTGCTCCTGCTCGTGATCGCGTACGCGGTGCGCCGCATGCCGTACGTCGTGCGGGCGACGGTCGCGGGGCTCGAGCAGACGCCGGTGGAGCTGGAACACGCCGCGCTCAACCTCGGGGCGAGCCGGGTCACCGCGATCCGGCAGATCGTGATCCGCCTGATCATGGCCAACCTCATCGCGGGAGGCCTGCTCGCGTTCAGCTTCGCGATGCTGGAGGTGTCCGACTCGCTGATCCTCGCCCAGCGCGAGGAGCACTTCCCGATCACCAAGGCGATCTACGTGCTGTTCGAACGGCTGGGGGACGGTCGGTACATCGCCAGCGCGATGGGGGTGTGGGGCATGGCGCTGCTGGGGCTGACGCTCGTCGGCGCCTCGCTCATGATGGGCAAGCGCATGGGCGCGATCTTCAGGGTGTGATCGCTTCGTAGCTCTCGCGGAAGAACCGAGCCATGTCGCGGCGGAGGGTGCGCTGAGGGTCGGCGTCGGCGGGCCACAGGCCTTCGTCCATCCAACCGCCCTTCATCCAGCCGCCGGCCAACGTTCCGAGGTGCTCGGTATCGGCGATCGAGTACGACGCCCCGTCCGGACCCGGCACGTCAGGCATGGCGTCGAAGAGCAGGAGCATGCGTCGCAGGTCGGGATCGTCCACCGACGCGGCGTCGGCAAGCGGCTCGTCACGCGGGAACGCGGGGTGGCTCGTGATCGCGCTCCACGCGTCGCGCAGCTCATGGTGGTTGTCCATCACCATCGCCGAGAAGACGACCGACACGAACCGCCGGACGTTGCGGTCGGGGTTCTCGATGGCACGGGCGATCTCGTAGGGGTTGACCTGGTCGATTGCGCGGTCGAAGTGATCCTCGTACATCGAGCGACGGACCATCATGCGGCGCAGCTCGAACTCGTGCGGTCCGAGCCCGTCCGGATGCTCGTCGCTGGCGCGGAACTGCCAGAGGGCCTGGCCTTCCGGCGACAGGCAGAACTCGATGAATCGCTCCGCCATCTCGCGGTTCGGGGCGCCGCGAAGCATCGAGATCGGATCGGGATCGATCGTGGTTGCACCGGGTGGATCGACGTAGCCGAGCCGATCGGGGTAGCCGGCCTCCGTCAGCGCCTGGGACTGGAAGCGACCGTAGAAGTCGATGCAGACGCCGATCGCCGCGTCGCCCTCGCCGACGTCCGTGGGCGGGCGAAGCGAGCTGGCGGAGAAGTACCGCGCATTGGCCCCGGCGCGGCGCAGGATCCGCCATCCCGTTTCCCAGCCCAGGTGCTGGAGGATCGCCTCGAAGGCAGTGGTGATCGATCCGGACTGGCCGGGGTTCACGAGCGCGACCCAGCCCTGAAGATCGGGGTGGCAGAGATCCGCCCACGTCGTCGGCGTGGCGATGCGGTTTCGGCCGAGGGCGTCACGGTTGTAGACGATGCCGAACCCGGAGAGCGCCGTGCCGAACCAGTAGCCGTCCGGGTCATACAGCGGGATGTTGCCGATCTTCTCCTGCCCGTAGATCTCGGCGAGGTCCACGCGGGACGGATCGAGCGTGACCGGCTGGGTGATGGGTTCGCTGCGCTTCTCGCCGTCGACGGTGACGGTGACGCCGCGTTTCAACCGACCGTGCTCGTAGGAGCCGCCGCCGAAGACGAGGTCCGCATCCCCGCCCGGCGTCTCGCCCTTCTGGAGCGCCGCCGCGTACTGCGACTCGAGCATCTTCCGGATCTCGCTCGTGCCCCCGGGGACGTTGTAGACGACCGCGGCCGGCTCCCCGTACCGACCCTCGTGCCATCGCGCGAACCCGCGCGCGAACTCCGTCCGGATCTGCTCGTTGTGCGGCGTGATGATGATCACGCGTCGCGCATCGGACACCGGCTTCGGACGCTCGGTCCGAAACGCGAACGGCGCGATCAGGACGACCGCGATGGCGATGATGACGACGACGCGCCCGAACACGGTGTCAGTGTACCGATCGAGCCGGTGTCCGTACCTGTGCCCGTGTCAGGAGCACGGCCCCCACGCCCCGATGATCACGAGGATGTCGTCGAAGCCGACGAGCCCGTTGTCGTTCAGGTCCTCGGCGCAGCCGGTGCAGGTGCCCCAGGCGCCGATCACGGCGAGGATGTCGGCGAAGTCCACCTGCCCGTTGCCGTTGAGGTCCGCGGGGCAGAGCCCGCAGATGCTGTTGCCGCCGCCGTCGGTCATGGGACCGAAGAGGTTGTCCGGCGTGTTGTCGCAGAGGCTGGTGCCCGAGAGCGTCAGCGTCGCGACGGGCGACGTGTAGATGCCGCCGCCGTCGGCGCCGGCTGTGTTGTCGGTGATCGCGCTGTCGGAGATCGTCACGTCGGAGCCGGAGCCGTTGAACACCGCGCCGCCCAGGGTCGTGGCGGAGTTCTCGGTGAACGTGCTCGTCGAGATCGTCGTCTCGCTGCCGGCGAAGCTCGACACGGCGCCGCCGAACTTGGCGACGTTCCCGGTGAACGCGCAGCCCGCGATGGCGGGACTGCTTCCGAGCGTGCAGTGGACCGCGCCGCCGAAGTCCGCCGCCACGTTCGACTCGAAGCGAACGTCGAAGACCTGGGGGTTCCCCATCTCCAGGAAGAGCCCGCCGCCGCTTCCCGCCTCCGAAGAGCCGTCGGCGTTGCCGCCCTTCACGGTGCAGCCCTCCAGCCGCGCCGAGTGATCGGTGTTCGAGCCGTTGACGACGTGCCGAACATTCTCCTCCATGCCGAACGGCGGGAAGTCGTCGCCGAGCAGGTCGCCGCTCAGGAAGGTCCGGTTGGCCACGATGTCGCGGTCGTCGGGATCCTCGCCGATGCCCGCGGAGAGCCCGAGGTAGCCGCCGCGTACCCAGACGACGCTCGAGAGCTGGAAGGTCGCGTTGCGGTCCCCCGTGCCGGAGGGACTCGCTTCGCTCTCGTCGGGCCGATGGATGCCGCCGCCCACGCGGACACGCACCACGTTGTCCTGCGACGCTGCGTCGGCGAGGGCGTCCTGGAGGAAGCGGTAGGCCGTCGGCCAGGTCGAGCCGTCGCCGCCGAGAGCGGCGCTGTCGTCCACGTAGATGATCACCTGGGCGCTGGCGCCGGTGGTGGCGAGCAGAACGAGCGCCAAGGCGGCGAGCACGAGTCCGCGGCAACGTTGGGCGAGATCGGGCATGGTGGGAGGACCTTTTTATCCGTCGGGCTCTCCCGACGAAGGGAAAGACCGGACGCACACAGGATACGAGCCCCGTTCGGCGGAGGATCCGGCAGCGCGCGGGAACGTCCCCATGCGCGAATCTGGGTAAGGAAAGATACGCCGGCTCGCGAGGTTTCCTGCGCCGGTGCCGGTGATCAGCCGACCCGCCGTCGCTCCCCGGCCCGCTCCATGGCGTGGAAGGCGATCATCATCGCCGGGATCACGAGCAGGGCGAGGTACCAGGCCTCCGATCCGAGGCGCGGATCGAGGTACTGGAGATGATCGGCGGCGTGCAGCACGACCACGGCCAGCACGGCGGCTCCAGCGAGCGTTGCGAGCATGATCTGGATCGCGGGGTAGGGGGCGATCCGGTCCCGGCGCCGCCAGAGCATGGTCCCCACGATGTTCGGCGCGAGGAAGCAGGCGAGCGTCAGCAGCCCCAGCCGCCAGTCGCGGGCGAACATGATCGCCGCCGTGATGAGCAGCCACAGCGAGCTGCCGATCTGGGCGCCGAACCAACCCGCCTGGTTCCACTGGAAACGGCCGGGACCCACACGAGGCGTCCTCTCCATACCCCCATGATACGCAGAAACGGGGTCGGGTCTGATCAATGGGGTCGGGTCTGATTACGCGAAATCAGACCCGACCCCATTTTCCATCGACCCTGTTTCCCTGCGAAGATGTCGGGTCGGATGGACCGCCCGCGAATCGAGCACTGGCCCCAGCTACCGATCGTCGAGCACCGCGACGAGATCGCCGAGACGGTGCGCGCCCACCCGGTCGTCGTGATCTGCGGCGAGACCGGCTCCGGCAAGAGCACCCAGCTCCCGAAGATCTGCCTCGACGCCGGGCGCGGCGGCAAGGGCGTCATCGGGCAGACCCAGCCGCGTCGCATCGCCGCCCGGACCATCGCCCAGCGCATCGCCGACGAGCTGGGCACGCCGCTCGGATCCGCGGTCGGCTACAAGGTGCGCTTCAGCGACCGCACACGGCGCGACGGGTTCATCAAGGTGATGACCGACGGCATCCTGCTCGCGGAGACGCAGGGCGACCGCCGGCTGGAGCGATACGACACGATCATCATCGACGAAGCGCACGAGCGCAGCCTGAACATCGACTTCCTGCTCGGGTACCTCAAACGCCTGCTGCGGCGCCGCCGCGACCTGAAGGTGATCATCACGTCGGCGACGCTCGATCCGGAGCGTCTCAGCGCGCACTTCGACGGCGCGCCGGTGATCGAGGTTTCCGGCCGAACCTACCCGGTGGAGGTGCGCTACCGCCCGCTCGAATCCACGGACGCCGACGAGCGCGACCGCGACATGCTGCCGGCGATCCTCGATGCCGTGGACGAACTGGCCGCCGAGGGTCCCGGCGACGTGCTCGTCTTCCTCTCCGGGGAGCGCGAGATCCGCGAGGCGTCCGAAGCGCTGCGCAAGCACCATCCGCACGGGACGTCGATTCTCCCCCTGTACGCCAGGCTCTCGGCGGCGGAGCAAAGCCGGGTCTTCGAGCCCCACGGAGGCCGCCGGATCGTCCTCGCCACGAACGTCGCCGAGACATCGCTCACGGTGCCGGGAATCCGCGCCGTCGTGGACCCGGGGCTCGCCCGGATCAGCCGCTACTCGGCGCGGTCGAAGGTCCAGCGGCTTCCGGTGGAGGCGATCTCCCAGGCGTCGGCGCGGCAGCGCGCCGGCCGGTGCGGGCGGCTGGGGCCCGGGGTCTGCATTCGGCTGTACGCCGAACGCGACTTCGACCAGCGCGAGGAGTTCACACTCCCGGAGATCCAGCGCACCAACCTCGCGAGCGTGGTGCTCCAGATGACGGCGTTGGGGCTCGGCGAGGTGGAGCGCTTCCCGTTCGTCGATCCGCCCCGCCGCGTGATGATTCGCGACGGGTTCGAGACGCTCCGCGAGCTTGGCGCGATCGACGCCGACCGGAAGCTCACGCCGATCGGGCGCGCCCTGGCGAGGTTGCCCATCGATCCGCGCGTGGGGCGCATGATCCTCGCCGCGATGGACGAGGGTTGCCTCGACGAGGTGCTCACGATCGCCGCCGCGTTGTCGATCCAGGATCCGCGGGAGCGACCGATGGACCGGCGCGACGCCGCCGACGAAGCGCATCGCGTGTTCGCCGACGAGTCTTCGGACTTCCTCGCGTACCTCCGTCTCTGGGACGCCTGGCACGAGCAACGCCGGCACCTCTCGTGGAACAAGCTCCGCGCGTGGTGCCGCGGCCACTTCGTGAGCTTCATGAGGATGCGGGAGTGGATCGACATCCGGCGCCAGCTTCACGCCCTCGTCACCCAGACCGGGCACCACCTCAACCGCGAGCCGGCGGACGAGGACGCGATCCACCGCGCGCTGCTCGCAGGTCTCCTGAGCAACGTCGGCTTGCGCGGTGAGCGCCGCGAGTACTCGGGGGCGCGGGGCTCGGCGTTCCACGTCTTCCCCGGATCGGTGCTCTTCCGCAAGCCGCCGAAGTGGGCGATGGCCGCGGAGATCGTGGAGACGACGAGGCGGTACGCGCGGTGCGTGGCGCGGATCCAGCCGGAGTGGATCGAGCGCGTCGGCTCCCACCTCGTGAACCGCACCTACTCCGAGCCCGACTGGGACGCGGCGACCGGGCGCGTGGTGGCGCGCGAACGCGTGACGCTCTTCGGGCTGGACGTCGTGACACGCCGCCGCGTGCACTACGGGCCGATCGACCCCGTCGCCTCCCGGGAGATCTTCATCCACCGGGGTCTCGTGGAAGGCGAGCTGCGCACCGACGCCGCGTTCCTCGACGCGAACCGGGCGCTCGTCGAGGAGATCCGCGCCGTGGAGGCGAAGCGCCGGCGCCGGGACGTGCTCGTCGACGCCCAGAGCCAGTACGACTTCTACGACCGCCACCTGCCGGCGGACGTCTGGTCGGCGGGGGGCTTCGAGAGTTGGCGGCGGAAGGCCGAGCGGGGGACGCCTGACCGGCTGCGTATGACGCGGGCCGATCTCACGCTGCCCGGCGCTGAAGAGGTCGATCCCGATGCCTTCCCCGAGACGCTCGCGGTGGGCGACGCGCGGCTGCCATTGTCCTACGCGCTCGAGCCCGGCGGCGATGACGACGGCGTGACGGTCACCGTGCCGACGGACCTGCTCGGCCTGCTCGCCGAGGAGCAGCTCGAGTGGACCGTTCCCGGGCTCCTGGAGGAGAAGATCGTCGCCCTGATCCGGGCGTTGCCGAAGCACCTGCGCCGCGGCTTCGTTCCGGTGCCGGACGTCGCCCGCGCCTGTCGCGGCCACCTGGCGTTCGGTCGCGGCCGCCTGACGGCGGCGCTCGGAGAGGTCCTTCGCGAGCGCACCGGGGTCACCGTGCCGCCTGAAGCGTGGCGCGCCGACGAGGTCCCGGATCACCTGCGGCTGCGGGTGCGTGTCGTGGACGCCGCCGGCGCGGAGCGGTGCGCCGGACGCGATCTCGCCGAGCTTCGTCGCTCGGCCGGCGCCGACACGGGCACCACGTTGACGGTTCTCGCCGACGAGCGTTTCGGGCGCACGGGGATCACCGCGTGGGACTTCGATCCGCTGCCGGCGACGGTGACGCTGGAGCGATCCGGGGCGCGGCTCACCGGGCACCCGGCCCTCGTCGACGACGGGGCGGCGGTCTCGCTGCATCTGCTGGAGACGCCGGAGGCGGCGCGGACGGCGATGCGATCCGGGCTCCGCCGCCTGTTCGCGCTGGCCGCCGGCAGCGAGCTGGCTCAGCAGATCCAGCACCTGCCGGAGATCGAGCGTCTGCGGCTGCTCGCGGCGCCGCTCGGCGCGCCGGCGGAGCTGGACGACGCGCTGCGGTTGCTCATCGCCGAGCAGGCGTTCGGTGCCGGCGGCGACGACGTACGCGACCGCGAGACGTTCGAGCGTCGCCTCGAGGCCGGATTCCCGAGGCTCTGGGAGGTCGGCGGTGTGGTTGCCGACACCGTGCTCCGCGTGCTGGAGGCGCACCACGAGGTGCAGCTCCAGCTCGCACTTCGAGACAAGCCGGTGTGGGCCGAGATCGTCGTCGACGAGCGGGCACATCTCGATCGGTTGCTGCCGGCGGGCTTCCTCGTCGCGACGCCGACGGAGCGCTTGCACGAGCTGCCTCGCTACCTCGCGGCGGTCCTCCGGCGTCTGGAGAAGCTGACCGGCGGCGGCCTCACCCGCGACCGCGCCGCCGCCGCGGAGCTGGAAGAACTCCACGCCCGCTACGAGCGGCGCCGCGCCGACCATGCCGACCGCGGCATCACCGACCCGGCGCTGGATGACTTCCGCTGGCTCGTCGAGGAGTACCGCGTCTCCCTCTTCGCCCAGGATCTCGGTACCGCCGTGCCGGTGTCACCTAAGCGCCTCGAAAAGGCCTGGGCCGAGGTACGACCGTAGAAACACGTGCAAGGACGTGGCTCACGTCGTCTGGTGACGGACGACCGAGCCCTCGACGAGGAACACCACGTCCGAGAGGGCGATCCGGCTCTGTGTCATGGTCGGGATCCTCAGGGTGGTTCTGGTCGGATGGCGGCGGTGCGCGGACCGCGCCCAGTGCCTGGTCAGGAGTCTGGGCAACATGTGTTCAGGGAGCGTTAAGAAAGCGCGAGGCTTCCAATCTGATTCCCTGCCGGTCTGTCGCTTCAGCGCGATCTGAACCGCGGCTTCACCCGGTCTTAGCGCGAGGGAGCGAGGCTCCCGTCCGACCCCCGATCCGACCATCGCGGCTCTTCACGGCCGCGCCACCACCCCAAGGGCAAGGAACAACACGATGCAACCTCTCCCCCTCGGCCTGCTCGCTCTGGCGGTGACCGCCGGCGGCGCGACGGCCTCCCCTCCCTCCACCGACGAGCAGATCGCGGAGCTGACCGACCTCGTCGGTGAGCTGCGTTCCGAGATCCAGGACCTCCGCCGGGCCCAGGTCGGCGACGACTGGCTCAGCGAGCAGCGGGCCGTCGAGGTTCGCGCGCTCGTCGAGGACGTTCTCGCCGACGCCGACACCCGCGCGAACCTGCTCCAGGGCAGCGGCGCCGGCTACGACGGCGGCTTCACGCTCGGCGGTGACGGCTTCTCGATGAAGATCAACGGCCAGCTCCAGTTCCGCTACGTCTTCAACCGCCAGGACACGGCGGCCGGGAGCACGGCGGACTCCACGCAGTCCGGCTTCGAGAACCGCCGCACCAAGCTGAAGTTCAAGGGCCACGTTCTCGACGACTCCTGGGGCTACGCGATCAACGGCGCGTTCGAGGACACGCGCGGCACGGACGGCCAGTTCGAGCTGGAGGACGTGTTCATCACGAAGAAGCTCGGCGACTGGCAGCTCAAGCTCGGACAGTTCAAGGCCCCGTTCATGCGCGAGGAGCTGGTCTCCAGCTCCCGTCAGCTCGCGGTCGAACGCTCGCTGCTGAACGAGCGGTTCAACCAGGACCGCCCGCAGGGCATCGAGCTGTCCTACAAGAACGACCAGTGGAGCTTCGCGGGCATGTTCAACGACGGGATGCAGGATCCCGCCCACGGGCGGCCCGGCTCCCGGAACACCGGCGCGATCGGCGTCGCCCCGGTCGCGGATACCGATTACGCCTTCGCCGGCCGCGTCCAGTACATGCCGATGGGCACGTGGAAGCAGTTCAAGGACTTCACGTCGTGGCGGGGCTCGGAGACGGGCCTGCTGCTGGGCTTCGGCGCGATCTACCAGGTCGGTGAGCACGGCACGCCGGGGAACAACGAGCCGGAGGACCTGCGTCTGACGTTCGACGTGAGCTACGAGGCCGACGGCTGGAACCTCTTCGCGGCGTTCGTCTGGCAGAGCTTCGATCTCGACGCGGACGTGAACCAGGGTTTCGCGGCGGCGAGCGAGGACAACTGGGGCTTCGTGTTCCAGGGCGGCTTCTTCATCACCGACGACACCGAGCTGTTCATTCGCTACGAGTACTCCGAGGACGACCAGATGGTTGCGGCGCCGCCCGCCGTCGAGGACCTGAGCGTGATCACGTTCGGCTTCAACAAGTACTTCAACAAGCACGGGCTGAAGTGGACGACGGACTTCGGCTTCGGCCTCGAGCCGATCAACGGCAGCAGCCTCGCCGCGAACCCGCTCGGCCGGTTCGCCGCGAGCAGCGCCGGCTGGCGTCGCGACGCGCCCAACGAGGACGGCCAGTTCGTCATCCGGAGCCAACTCCAGCTTCTCTTCTGATCGCTCAGAACAGCAATTGCATCTGGCTTCGGAGCAGCACCTGCCCGTCCTCGCCGGGGGCATCGGCTCTCCAGCCGATGGCGGCGGATCCCCACGCCGCGTCGACGGGCTGGAAGCCGTAGCCGATGTCGGTCGTCCACTTCAGCGCGTGGCCGCGCCAGAAGCGGCTGAAACCCACCGTCAGCAGTGACAGCTCGTCGGAGACGGTTCCCGCTCCGTCGAGGTCGCCCCACTCGTAGCGGGCGAAGACCTCCCAGTCCTCGGCGGGAGACCAGCCGGCCTGGACGATGAACGCCAGCTCGTCGCGGCTGACGGCGCCGAGTTCGTAGTGGGTGCCGATGACGGCGGCGGCGAGGTTGGCGCCGTCCAGCTCGAGGGAGGCGTCGACGGTCCACTGGATGATCTCGGTCTCGTCGGCGATCGTTCCGTACGCGCCTTCCTGGACGTGGGCCGCGGCGCCGAGCAGGAGGGAGGGCTCGTCGGCGGAGGGACTGTTGTAGTCGGCGTGCTGGCTCCAGGTGCCGCCGAAGAGCGCCTCGGCCCGCGCGGTGAAGGCGTACTCGTTGGCGCGGGGGAAGCCGAGGGCGCCGGTGGTCGGAACCGGCGGCACGTTCCACGTGGTGCTGCGCGTGCGGGCCCCATCGGTGAAGGCGAGGTCGAACCGGAACGCATCGGTCGTGTGGCGAACGCTCACGCCCTGTCCGTAGCCCGGCGCGTAGCGGGCGGTCACGGCCGATCGCTCGACGAGCTGCAGGCGCGTCTCGGAGACGAGCCACTCGCGCCACGTCATCACCTTGAACTGGCCCGCCGTGACGCGCCAGCCGTTCTCGAAATCCTTGCTGATCCAGGCATCGAGCACGAAGGAGTTGCCCGTCGCGCCCCAGCCGCTCCACACGAAGAACGTCAGGGTGGGATCGAGCACGTGGCCGCGGAAGCCCAGACGAGTCCGGGTGTTCTCGAAGCCGGAGACCGTGTCGTCGCCCGGCCCGTCCTGCTGGCGGTTGAGCAGCCAG
>JAAELP010000123.1 GCA_024226535.1 Planctomycetota bacterium
CAGCCACGGATGTTCGAGGAACATCGCGAATCCGCCCTGCAGGTAATGCCAGCGAAAGAGCAGCGAGCGATCCCCCGCGAAGTCCTCGGGCAGCAGACCACGCAGCACGATCGCGGCGAAGGCGAGCGCGCCGACGGCGATCAACCACGCCCCGGAACGCCGCAGGAACGTCTCGCGCAGCGGGCCCAGCAGCAGGAGCAGGCCGAGGACGCCGACGGCGGAGGCGGCGATCGCCCCCTTCGATCCGTTCAGTCCGACCAGCAGCAGGCAGCCGGTGCCGGCGACCCCGAGCATGACGGGCCCACCGGCGCCACGATGTTCGCCTTCCCCGAGCTTCCGAGCCGTGACCAGCAGCCCGATCGCGAGCACGCCCCCGGCGGCGAGCAGTCCGCTCAGCACGTTGGAGAAGCCGATCCATCCGATGGCCTCCGGCTGACGAAGCCGGCGTTCGTAGATCAACGCCGCCGGCGAGTCGGCCACCCACCCGCGGGCCGCGAAGATCGCGTCCCGGTTCGCGTCGAAGAACGCGACGGTGTCGGGATGTTCGACGAAGACCTGGTGCAGTCCGCGGACCACGTTCGCCGCGATCGCCGCGAGCACGATCGCGAGCACCGCACGCCGGATCGCGGGGGTCCGGACCAGATGTGCGAGCGCGACGCCCGCCGCCACCGCCGCGAACCAGTCGAATCCCCGCCAGGCGTCGAGTTGATCGGACCAGCCGTGCCACACCACCACCGGAAGCGGCAGCAGGAGCAGCACGAGCATCGGGCGATCGACGCCGCGCCGGCGCGACGCCGTGGCGAGTCCGATCCCCGCGAGCAGCACGAGCATCGCGTCGAGCAGCAGCGAACCCGCGGAACCCACCGCCGGAAACGGCCCGGCGACGCTCGCCGGATCCACGTCGAAGAGTCGATCGGGTGCGAACGGAAGCAGGAGTCGGAGCGAACCGAGCCCCGCGATGAGCATCGCGATGACGGCGCGAGTCGCGGTTCCATCGCCGTCACCCGGCGTTTCCGGCACGTCTGCGCCGACCGTCAACCGCCGACCCCGTCACGTCGACGCCGGGCGCCGGATTCGAGCAGCCCGAGGACGAGGAGGATCGATGCGGTCTGCGCCCCGATCATCACCGCCTGCCACGGCTGCACGGAGCCGAGGACGATGCCCCCGATCCCGGTCGCGGCGGAAAGCCCCCAGATGACCAGCACCGCGGACCGACGCGACAGCCCGAGGCCGACGAGGCGATGCGACAGGTGCTGTTGATCGCCGACCAGCGGACTCCGGCCCTGCCGGATGCGGATCAGGCTGACCGACACGAGGTCGTAGATGGGGATCGCGAGCACGATCACCGGCATGAGCACGCCGTACCACGCGCTGCCGAGTGCGAAGTCGGGGTCCGCGGTGTCGACGAAGGTCGTCCGCACGGTCAGCGTGGCGAGCAGCCAGCCGATCACGAGCGAGCCGCCGTCGCCGAGGAAGATCCGCGCCGGCGGGACGTTGTGGACGAGGAACCCCATGAGCGCGCCGCAGAGCAGCCCGAAGGCGGAGGCGGTGAACCACTGGCCGTTGATGATGGTGGCCGCCATGAAGATCGCGGCCGCGATCGCGGCGACGCCCCCGGCGAGGCCGTCCATGTTGTCGAGGAAGTTGATCGCGTTGCAGATGACCACGATCCACGCCACGGTGAGCGTGGCGGACAGGGCGATCCCCGGCCCGCCGAAGGCGTCGAGCACCGTGAAGAGCCGGAGTCCGCCGATCACCACCACCGCCGCGGCCACGCCGAGCTGGATGAAGAGCTTCGGCAGCGGCGGGAGCGCGCGGCGATCGTCGTAGAGCCCGACCGCGTGCATCACGATGCCGCCGATCACGATCGTCCACCACGCGGACCGCTCGCTGTCGAGGCGGTCCGCGAACGACTCCGCCGAAACCCCGAACGAACCGAGCATGCCCGGTGCGACCGCGAGCAGGATCAGGCCGATCGCGAGCGGGCCGAGCGTCGCGGCCGCGATCGCGATCCCACCGATGTTCGGGATCGCTCGGAGCTCCTTGGCGTGCCCCGCCGTGCCCTGCGAATCAAGCGTGCCGGCCCGACGACCGATCCGGACCAGCAGGGCGGTCAGCGGTGCGGCGATCAGGAAACCGAACGGAATGGAGAGGAGAGTCGGTCCGAGCATCACCGCATGGTATCCGCCCGACCAACCGACCCTCGTGCGGCGAGCCGGTCCGCTACCCTGTTCGACCATGAAGTCCGTCACCGTCTATTGCTCCAGTTCCTCCTCCCTCGACCCGCACTTCACCCACACCGCCGAGATCGTCGGCCGGGAGATCGCGAAAGGTGGCCGGGCCCTCGTCTACGGCGGCGGCTCGACCGGCCTGATGGGTGACGTGGCCCGTGCCTGCGCCGCCGCGGGCGGCGAGGTCGTCGGCGTCATCACGAGCCATCTCGCGACGCTCGAGGTCGCCTTCGAGGGTTGCACCGAGCTCATCACCGTCGAGACGATGCGGGAACGGAAGCGGATCATGGTCGAACGCGGTGACGCGTTCCTGGTCCTGCCCGGCGGCCTCGGAACCTACGAGGAACTCTTCGAGACCCTCGTCGGCCGGGTGCTCTCCGAGCACGACAAGCCGATGGGGATCGTGAACGACCACGGCTACTTCGATCCGCTCCTCGCGATGATCGAGCACGGCATCGAGCAGAAGTTCATCCGACCCGCGATCCGCCGACTGCTGTCGATCGACCGGGATCCCGTCAAGGTGCTGCACGACCTCGCGACGGATCGGGGACACGGACTCTCCCAGTCCGACCTGATCCCCCCGCTCGCCGAACTGGAGACCTGATCCGGCCGGTTCCCGTCGACGACGTGGAACCGACCGCCGGCACGCTTCCCCCATGGACGCCACCGCGATCATCGCCGGCCAGGGCGACCTCCCGCGACTCACCGCCGAAGGGGTGCGGGCGGCCGGGCGGCGAGTGGTCGGCCTCGGCCTTCGTGGCATGTACGACCCTGCCTTTCCCGCCTCCTGCGACGAATTCCGGGAGGTCGGGTTCCTTCGACCGACGGGCTGGGTGCGAGCGGCGAGGCGAGCCGGCTGCGAGGATTCCATCCTGATCGGCCGCGTCGGCAAGAACGTGATGCACCGACGACGCTTCAAGTTCGAGATGCTCCGGGAGATCCCCGACTTCTTCGTCATCGACCTCTGGTACCGGAAGTTGCGGTTCGATCGCCGCTCCGCCACACTCCTGAAGACCCTCGCCGACGACCTCAACGCCCGCGGACTCAATCTCGTGGACTCCACCACCTATCTCAAGGACCACCTCGCCACCGCCGGCGTCTGCACGACGCGACGGCCCACCGCCGACGAGTCCGGCGACGTGTCGTTCGGGTGGCCCCTGCTGACCCGCACCAGCGAACTCGAGATCGGACAGGCGATCGCGGTCCGACAGCGTGACGTGATCAGCGTCGAGGCGGTCGAGGGCACCGACCGGATGATCGCCCGCACCGCCGAGCTCTGCCCCCGCGGCGGCTGGACGCTCCTCAAGACCGCGTCGCCGACCCACGACACGCGTTCGGACGTGCCCACGATCGGCGAACGAACGATTCGAAACGCCGCCGAAGCGGGCTGCACCTGCATCGCGCTCGGCGCCGGCCGCGTGATTCTCGCGGATCGTCCGAAGGTGATCGCCGCCGCGGACGCCGCGGGCATCGCCATCGTCGGGATCGGCGACGACCCGGAAACCCCGCCGCCCGCCGCGGCCGGTCCCGGAACCGACGCGTGACCGACTCCGCGGGATCCGAACGACGCTTCGCGAGCCGCGCGGGCCTGAAGCTCGAACACGGCCTCGACGCGTTCGAACTCGACGTGACCGGATTCCGATGCGCGGATTTCGGGGCGAACGTCGGTGGGTTCACGGACTGCCTCCTCCAACGCGGCGCCGCCCGGGTGGTCGCGATCGACACCGGCCGCGGCGTCCTCGCCTGGCCGCTCCGACAGGACGCCCGGGTCGAGACCCGCGAACGGACCAACGCCCTTCACGACGATCCGCCGGAGGGTGGCGTCGACCTCGTCGTGATCGATCTCGCCTGGACCCCGCAGCGACTGGCGATCCCGGCGGCGTTGCGGTGGCTCGATCCCGCCGGGGCGCGTCGGATCCTCACGCTGGTGAAGCCGCACTACGAACTCAAGCCGGAGGAGAAGGACCTCCTCGACCGGGGTTTTCTCCCGCAGGAGCACGCGCCGCGGGTCCTCGAAGCGGTCCTCGAGGCGATGCCCGGACTCGGCGTGGAAGTCCTCGGCGCCTCCGCCTCGCCCCTCGTGGGCGGCAAGACGGCGAAGCGTCGCGGCGTCCCCGGAAACATCGAATACGTCGCGCTGCTCGCCCCTTCGGTCTGACCGCGTCGCCGCCCTCGCCGACCGCCGGAAAACCCGCGTGAAACCTCCTCTCCGAGGCGACCGACGGACCCCGCGAAGGGGCCGTTTCAGGTAGAATTCGGCGTCCGGAAAACCCTTCGTCGGCGAGCCCGCCGAAGGCCTCCCCCCCCGTCTCCCCGACGACCCCTCGAGAGCAGCGACGACCCGCATGAGCGAAGACTCGACCACGCCCGAACCGACCCCGGAAAACGACGGCACCGACGACGCTTCGGCGGTCGGCGCCATCGGTGAAGTCGTCGATCTGGAGATCGAACGCGAACTCCACGACTCGTACCTCACCTACGCGATGAGCACGATCATGGACCGCGCGCTGCCCGACGTGCGCGACGGTCTCAAGCCATCGCAGCGGCGAATCCTCGTCGCGATGAACGACCTCAACCTGTCGCCCGGCCGCAAGCACATCAAGAACGCGAAGATCGCCGGCGACACCTCGGGCAACTACCACCCGCACGGCGAATCGGTGATCTATCCGACCCTGGTCAACCTCGGCCAGGACTGGAAGACCCGCTGCCTGCTCATCGACAAGCAGGGGAACTTCGGTTCGATCGAGGGCGACCCCCCCGCCGCGATGCGGTACACCGAATCCCGGATGACCGCGGCCGCGGTCGCGATGCTCGAGGACCTCAAGTACGAGACGGTGGACTTCAAGGCGAACTACGACGAACGCCTGATGGAACCCGTGGTCCTGCCCGCGAAGTTCCCGAGCCTCCTCGTGAACGGCTCGAGCGGCATCGCCGTCGGCATGGCGAGTTCGATGCCGCCGCACAACGCGGGCGAGATCTGTGATGCGGTGATCCGCGTGCTCGACGATCCCGAACTGCCGCTCTCGGAGCTTCTCCAGACCGTCCCCGGCCCCGACTTCCCGACCGGCGGCGTGATCGTCGGTCGACAGGGCATCGTCCAGGCCTACACCACGGGGCGCGGCCGCATCACGGTGCGGGGACGCGTGCGGCAGGAGATCCAGAACGGTCGCGACGTGCTCGTGATCGACGAGATCCCCTACCAGGTCAACCAGAGCAGCCTCATCGAGAAGATCGTCGAGACCGCGAAGACCGGGAAGATCACCGAGATCTCCGACGTCCGGAACCACTCCGGCCGCGATGCCCGCACTCGCATCCTGGTCGTCCTGAAGAAGGGCGGGAACCCCGACGTCGTGGAGCGACAGCTCTACCAGTTCACCCCGCTGCAGTCGACGTTCTCGATCATCAACATCGCGCTGGTCAACAGCCAGCCGCGGACGCTCGATCTGCGGGCCCTGATCGACTACTGGATCGAACATCGACGCGAGGTGATCCGTCGCCGGACCGAGTTCCTGCTGCGGCAGGCCCGCCAGCAGGCCCACAAGCTCGAAGGCCTGATCTACGCGGTCTGCGACATCGACGAGGTGATCCGCCTGATCCGCGCCAGCCGGACCCGGGACGAGGCGATCAACCGACTGATGGAGCGCCGCTTCCAGATCCCCGCCGACCATGCCTACGCACCGCTGATCCCCCAGCGACTGCTCGACGCGGCGAACGCCGAGATCGACGGCGAGATCGGCGCCCTGCTCACCCGCGTGCAGGCCGAGGCGATCGGCGCCCTCCGACTCATCCAGCTCACCGGACTCGAGATCGAGAAGCTCGCCGGGGAACTTCGATCGATCCACGAGGAGATCGAAGGCTACGAGGCGATCCTCGCCGACGACGAGAAGGTGCGGCAGCTGATCCGCGAGGACTGCCTCGAGATCCGCGAGAAGTTCGCCGACGCCCGGCGGACCGACATCGAGGACGGCGAAGTCGATGGCTTCGAGATGGAGGAGCTGATCCAGGAGCATCGCGTGGTGGTCACCATCACCCACAGCGGCTGGATCAAGCGACTGCCCGTCGACACCTATCGCCAGCAGGGAAGAGGCGGCGTCGGCATCAAGGGTGGCGACGCCCGCGAAGGCGACTTCACCGAACACATCTTCACCGCGAGCACCCACCACGACCTCCTCTGCTTCACGGACACCGGACGGGTCTTCAAGATCCGGGTCTGGCAGATCCCCGAGGCGAGCCGGACCAGCAAGGGACGATCGATCGCGAACGTCCTCGATCTCAAGGACGGCGAATCGGTCCGGTTCTTCCTGCCGATCAGCGACTTCGAGAAGAGCGAGGACTACCTCTTCTTCGCGACCGGTGCCGGACGGGTCAAGCGGACCTCGCTCAAGGACTTCCGGAACGTCAATCGAAGCGGGATCATCGCCCTCAATCTCAACGACGAGGACCATCTCGTCGGCGTGGTGCTCACCCGAGGCGACGACCACGTCCTCCTCGCGACCTCGCGGGGCATGGCCATCCGCTTCGACGAGAACGACGCCCGGGTCATGGGGCGTGCCGCGGCGGGCGTGAAGGGCATCGACCTCGCCGACGCGGACAGCGTCGTCGGCCTGGTCCGGGCCGAGGACGACACCGACCTGCTCACCGTGACCGAGAACGGCTACGGAAAGCGGACCTCGCTCACCGAATACCTCGTCCAGGCCGAAGACGGCGCCCGCCCGCAGAGCCGGGGCGGCAAGGGACGGATCGACATCAAGACCGCCGGCCGGAACGGCCCGGTCGTGACGGTCCGGTCCGTCACGGATTCCGACAGCCTCATGTTCATCTCCTCGGGCGGCATGATGATCCGCACCTCCGCGGCGGACGTGTCGAGACTGGGCCGGAACACGCAGGGCGTCCGAGTGGTCAAGTTGAAGACCGAGGACCGACTCATCGACTGCGCGACGACCCCCGCGGATCCCGAGGTCGAGGACGACCCGGACGCGACGACGGCGACCAACTGATCAAGCCCACCCTCCTGAAGGAAGCGTCCGAATGAGTCTGAATGAATGGTCCGAAAGCATCGTCCTCGCCGAGACCGGCGAGGAACCGACCTTCAGCGAGGACATGACCTCGCTCATGGCGATCGTCGAGGATTCCGAGCAGGGTGGCCGCGACATGCCCGACATGGTCGTCAACCTCGCGGACGTCGACTACCTCAACTCCTCGAACATCGCCCAGCTGCTCCGGCTTCGGAAGCGGCTCGCCGCGGCGGGCGCCCGACTCCGGGTCTGCTCGGTCGGCGACCAGGTCTGGGGCGTCATCCTCGTGACCGGGCTCGACAAGCTGTTCGAGTTCCATGACGACGTGGCGACCGCGATCGCCTCGCTGCAACTCGAAGCGTGAGCGACTCGATCGCCCATCCCGTCGAGTCCACCGGCACCGACGACGCGGCCCCGCGGGTTCGTCGGGTCCGGCTGCGTCGAAGCGAGCCCCCGTTCCGGGTGGAACTCACGCCGCTGATCGACGTGATCTTCCTGCTGCTCACCTTCTTCATCTACGCGATGGTCCTGATGGAGCGGATCGAGCTGGTGCCGCTCGAGTTGAAGCCGCTCGAAGCCGGTGCGGTGATCGCCGACGCGGCCCCTCCGCCGGCCCGCACCCTGAGTCTCGACGGCGAAGGTGGGATGTTCCTCGATCGGGAGACGATCACCCTCGACGCGGTCGTGCCGGAACTCCGGAAGACGCTCGAGGAGGACCCGGAGACCGTGCTCTACCTCGCGGTCTCCGACGAGGTGGGCCCGAGCGACCGGATCCCCGTGCTCCTCGAGCTCTGGAACCAGCTCCGAATCGCGGAGATCCCGATCCGCATGGTCGGCCGACCGATATCCGCGGAAACGACCGGGAACGGCGATTCCTGAACGAGGCCGCACCGCCGGATCGCGATCCGGAGTGCTCCGACTACCATTCCGTAGTGCGAACCCGCGGACGAACCTCCATCTCGGAACCGACGGCCTTCGTCCTTTCGGTGCTGCTGCATCTGGGCGTCGCCCTCCTACTGCTGCGCGCCGCGACCGCGGACGGTCGTGACCGCTCCCTCGAGCACGAGCTCGAGGACGAACGCGAACCGGCTCCGGAGCAGGAACCGCTGGGCATCGAGCAGAGCGAGGCCGAGACCCTGACCTGGATCGGGTACGAGGAGTACCAGGAACATCTCGCGCGGCTTTCCGAAGTCGAGCAGGCGGCGATGCTGGCGTCCCCCGTCTCGGGCGGTGGCGGCACGCCGCCACCGAGCCGCCCCCGCACCGCCCGACCGACGCCGGCGATTCCGACCGCCAACCTCCCATCGAGCGCCGCCCCGACCGCGACCGCACCGGCACCGGAGACCACCGACGCGGAGGTGATCCTCGATCCGGAGATCGTGACCGAACCGAAGACCCGTCCGACCGTGGATCCGGAACCGGTCGAATCCGAGACCATCGACGAGGCGACCACCTCGGACGCCGAAGCGACGCCGGACCCATCGACCCAGCCGGACGAGGAGACCACCACGACCGATGACGCTCCGGAGGAACCGACCGAGGCCCCCCCGGTCGACGAGCAGTCCGACCCGGAGCCCGATTCGAAGCCCGTTCCCTCGACGGACCCCGAACCCGGCCCCGCACCGGAACCCACCCCGACTCCCACGCCCGAGACGGATGGCGACGAGGGCGACACCAAGGGTGACGCCACCGGGGACGGTGACGGTCCCGGAGAACCCGCCCCGGAATCCGGCAACGACGCGGACAAGGACGCCGAAGCCACCAGCGTGATCAAGGTGCCGGCGTCGGAATGGAAGCAGGGCAAGCCGCTCGCCGCGCAGGGACTCGACATCACGACCCGCCGGCCGAGGATTCCGGTCACCGCGTGGCTGAGCTATCGACCCAAGTACAACCCGGTCGCACGGGTCGAGTTCGACCGGACCGGAAAGCCCAAACGTGCTTCGCTGCTGGTGCGAAGCCAGGAACCGAATCTCGACGAACGCCTGATCGACATGCTCTATCGCTGGCGGGCCAAGGGTGCGAGACTCAAGCTGCTCACCGGCGATCAGACCGTCACGATCGAACTCCAGCTGCTCCTGAACTGACGTCGCTCGAACCGACGGACGACGATCAGTCCTCCAGTCGCTCCCGCCAGGTCTGCACCCGGGGGTGGTCGGTGAGATCGAATTCGAGCGGCGTGACGGTGAGATACCGGTTCATCAGTGCCTCCACGTCGGTGTCGGGATGGGTGTGCATGAACTCCATCCCGCTGCCCGCCGCCCAGTAGTACGTCTGGCCGTAGGGACTGGTCCGCTTCTCATAGCCCCCCGAACCCGCGGCGGTGTTCATGGCGCAGACCTTGATCGGCGGCATCGGGGCGTCCGGTGTCTCGGTCCGCGGCACGTTGACGTTGACCACCGCATGGGGATCGAGCGGGTGGACGAGGATCCGGTCGATCGCGACCCGCGCGATCTCCGCGGCCCGGTCGTAGCAGATCGAGTCGCGATCACCGAGATGCAGGCTCACCGCGATCGACGGGACGCCGAGGAACGCGCTCTCCACCGCGGCCGCGACCGTGCCGGAGTAGATCACGTTGATGCCGACGTTCGCCCCGCTGTTCATTCCGGAGATCGTGATGTCGGGCAGGGTCCCCTCCCCGTGCAGCTCCGCCCAGAGCGAGCGAAGCGCGACCTTCACGCAGTCCGCGGGGCGTCCGTCCACCGCATGCCCGGTCGAACCGTCGTCCATCGTGGTGGTGTGGATCATCATGGGTTCGTTGAACGTCACGCCGTGACTGGTCGCGGACTGGACGGTGTACGGCGCGATCGTGGTGATGTCGCCGAGGCCCGCGAGCGCTCGATGCAGGGCGCGGATTCCGGGGGCTTCGATGCCGTCGTCGTTGGTGAGCAGGATCTTCACGAGGGGTTCCAGCGTGGAGTGAGAGGAAGCACGGGACCCGCGGCCCCGCGACGACTCAGGCCCGGACGGGCCGTTCAGGTTCGATGACGTACGCGCGACCGCCCCAGCGGACCGGTCTGCCCCGCGCCAGATCGACCGCCCCGCCGCGGATCGCTCCCGCGACCAGCAGGCAGCCGATCGGCCAGCCGAGAATGCCGATCCGAGGCATGCCGCCCCGGCCGAAGACCACGTAGAGCGCGGCGCCCGAGAACGCGAGACCGGCGACGCCCGCGAGGATCGCGAGCACGCCGAGCAGCGTCCCGCCCAGCGATGCGACCACGATCCCGACGGCGAGACTTCCGACCGCGCACACCGGCCCGAGGCCCGCGCCCGCGACCCGGACCACGTTTCGATTCATCCGGCCGATGTTCCGGTGGCACGACTCGATGAAGATCCGACGCCACCCGCCGAGGAGATCCTGGAGCGACTCGTACATGCTGGTCTGGATCATGTCGCCGGAGTCGACCACGCGGACCCTTCCGTCGAGTCGGTGCACGGCCTTCGCGAAGGCGAGGTCTTCGAGCAGATCGTCCTTGACCGCCGTGTGACCGCCGAGTCGATCGTAGAACGCCCGCCCGAACAGCATGAACTGACCGTTCGCGAAGGAACGCGGCCGTTCGACGTGGTTGGTGCGATCCGGGGGGAACATGCGGAGCAGGGTGATCGCCGCGGGCGGCTGGACCACGGCCTCCCACCAGTGACCGGAGGTCAGCCTGGTGTAGGCGCTGAGCAGGTCGATGGACTCGGCATCGGCGATCGCGACCGCCGCCCGGATCACGTCGACGTCGAATCGCACGTCCGCATCCGTGAAGAGCAGCCAGTCGCCCCGCGCGGCCGCGGCCCCGACCGAGGCGGCGTGGCACTTCCCCGCCCAGTCGTCCGGACACGTTTCGTTGACGATCGGACGGATGCGCGGGTCGTCCTCCGCGGCGGCCTCGAGTCGCGCGAGCGTGTCGTCGGTGCATCGGTCGAGCACGACCACGAGTTCGATCCGGGCGTCGCGCTGGGCCCGCATCGAGGCGACCATCCGCTCGATCACCCGCGCTTCGTCGTGCGCCGGCACGATCACCGACACGAGATCGTCGACCACCGGAAGTCCGAGTCCGTCCTCGAGGAGCGGCGTGTGGCGGGCCAACCGGATCAAACGCCCCAGCACGAAACCCCAGTAGACGGCGGTCGCGGTCGCGAGCACGGCGAGAATCAGGGTGATGGCGACCGTCGCGGGAGACATGGACGCTCCATGGTACGAGGGACCACCACGGTCGGTGTCGACGCCGGCACGGGGTCTACACTTCGTCCATGCCAGACCGGTCCCGGAGCTCCTCCGACGCCAACTCCCAGCCCGGGCCCCGCCTCGCGCTCCACGCGGGCCCGCTGCTCGATCGAGCCGCCGCGGCCCGACTCGACGCCGCCGCGACGACCCGGTGCGGGATTCCCGGCCTGCTCCTGATGGAACACGCCGCGATCGGATCCACCGCGTTGATCGAGCGCGAGCTCGCCGACACCGGCGTCGAACGCGTGGTCGTCCTCTGCGGACCCGGCAACAACGGCGGCGACGGCTGGGCGATCGCCCGCCTCCTCCGGCGGCACGACGTCTCCGTCGAGGTGATCGAACTCGCACCGCCCGTGGAACCCGGCGACGCGGCGACGAATCGAGCGATCGCCATCGCCTTCGGAATCACCGTCCGACCGGCGTCCGACCTGCAGGATCCGACGATCGCGCAGACGCTCGAAGACGCCCTGGTGGTCGATGCCCTGTTCGGAACCGGCCTCGCTCGACCGCTCGCAGGCCCCGCCGCGGCGCTGGTCGACGCGGTCCGCGGCCGCCCCGCCCGCGTGGTCGCGATCGACGTCCCGAGCGGACTCGACGCCGACACCGGTTCGGTGCTCGGCACCTGTCTTCCCGCCGACGTCACCGCCACGATGGTCGCGCCGAAGGTCGGCCTCCTGTCGCGGGGATCCGAGGATCTCCGAGGCCGGATCGAGATCGTCGACATCGGTGTCCCCCCCGAGCTGATCGACGCGTTCGACGTCTCCGGCAGGAATCCGCCAAATCGGGGATGATGCCGCTCCGCCCAGAACCCCGCCCCGAACCACCCTCGATCGACCCCCGTGTACCAGCCGCTCCTCGCCAACCGCTATCTCGCCAGCCGGATCATCCCGCTCATCGCGGTGGCGGCGGTCGCGTTGTGCGTCGGACTGGTGATCATCGTGGTCAGCGTCATGTCCGGGTTCCTCGACATGCTCCTGAACTCCGGTCGGACCCTCATGGGCGACGTGATCGTCCGCTACGCGGATCCGGGCATCCCCCACTACGACCTGCTCGTCGAAGAGATCGAATCCCGTCCGGAAGCGGACGCCGCGACGCCGGTGGTCGAGAGTTTCGGTCTGCTGAAACTCCCCTACGGCAATCGCACCGAAGGCGTGCAGGTCTGGGGCATCGATCCCGAGAGCTTCGATCGCGTCGTCGACTTCGGACCGAGCCTCGTCTGGGACGGCATCCCGCCCGAAGTGGAGGAGTTCGCGAAGGAGTTCGACCGCATCGAACTTCCCGATCTCGAGGGACTGCCGCAGCTCGATCCGCTCACCGAAGGCGACTCCCCGAAGGTCGTGCTCGGCGTGGAGATCGACTCGGCGACGAAGGCCCGCGGCCCATCCGGCGACTACGAGGTGCGGGCGCCGGCGTTCTGGCTGCCGCTCCGTGACGTCGAGATCACGCTGATCCCGATCTCGACCAGCGGTCGGATCGAGAAACCGGACAACCGTCGATTCTCCGTCGCCAACGAGTTCCAGTCCGGCGTCTACCAGATCGATTCCCGCCGGGCGATGATCGGCATCGAGACCGGGCAGCGGATGCTGGGGCTCGACGCGGCGCCGATCTACGACCAGGCGCTGCTCGACGAGACCGGCGAACTCTCGAAGATCGGCACGTATCCCGCCCGGGTGCAGATGATCCTGGTGCGGGCGGCGGACGGCGTCACGCCCGAGGCGCTCCGCGACGCGGTGCGCGAAGCCTACGCGTCCTTCGCCGCGAAGATCGCCGACGAGACCGGCGTCACCATCCGCCCTCCGGACGAGGCCTTCGTGGGGATCCGCACCTGGCGCGAACAGCTTCGGGACATGATCGGGCCGGTCGAGAAGGAGCGTGAACTGATGCGCATCCTCTTCTCGATCGTCTATCTGGTGTGCGCCGGACTGGTGCTCTCGATCTTCTGGGCGATCGTCCACGAGAAGACCCGCGACATCGGGATCCTCCGGGCCGTCGGCGCGTCGCGCCCCGGGGTGCTCGGCGTGTTCCTCGCCTACGGGCTGGTGATCGGGCTCGCGGGTGCCGTCCTCGGTGCGCTGCTCGGCTGGGTCGTGGTGAACAACATCAACGGCATCCACGAGGCCATGGGCGAACCCGCACCGACCTGGACGTGGATCGTGGCGTACGCCCTCGCGGCGTCGATGCTCGGCGTGGTGATCCAGGCCGTGATCCGGGGCGCGATGCTCCGGACCCTGCTCTCGATCGTGGGCGTGCTGGTGCTCGGAGGCGTGGGCACCGCCCTGCTCCTGCATCGAGGCTTCCTGATGTGGGCCCCCGCCGTCTACTACTTCAACTCCATCCCGAACCAGGTCGACTGGTTCAGCGCCACCCTCACCATGGCCGGTGCGATCGTCTTCAGCGTCCTCGGTGCCGCCATCCCGGCGGCCAAGGCCGCGGACACCGATCCGGTACGAGCCCTTCGCTACGAATGAACGAGGAACCGAAGATCAAATCCTCGAAGTCGACCCCCGACGCGGATCCCGCGCCGGTCGTGCTGGAAGCCGCCGGCGTCCGGAAGACCTATCGACTCGGGCGCGTCCCGGTCCGGGTGCTCGAAGACGCGTCGATCGAAGTCCGACGCGGCGAGTGGGTCGCGATCCTCGGTGCGAGCGGCAGCGGCAAGAGCACGCTCCTGCATCTGCTCGGCGGTCTCGACCGGCCGGACCGTGGAACCGTTCGAGACGCGATCCGGCACGAAGGTCGCGACGTCAGCCGGTTCAACAACACCGAACTGAACCACTACCGGAATCGCAGCGTCGGGTTCGTGTTCCAGTTCTATCACCTGCTGCCCGAACTGAGCGTCCTCGAGAACGCGATGCTGCCGTGCCTCGTTCCGAATCGCTGGATCGCCGCGACCCTTCCCCTGCTCGCCGCGCTGGTGGGTGGTGGCGTCGGCGCCGCGATCGGCTTCTTCGCGGGCGAAGGCGTCCTTCCGGACGCGGACGTCGCGACCGACCCGAAGATGGCGGTGATCGCGGCGGTCTTCGGGGTGCTCGGCGCCGCACTCGGCGTGGTGCTCCTCCAGATCGGACAGGTGATCGGCGAACGGATCCGACTCCAGTCGGGCCCGGAAGCCGCCGCCTCGAAGGCGACGCTCGAGGAGTTCGGACTCGGACACCGGCTCCGACACAAGCCCAGCCAGCTGTCGGGCGGTGAACGCCAGCGGACCGCCATCGCCCGCGCCCTCGCGAGCGAACCCGGCATCCTGCTCGCCGACGAACCCACGGGCAACCTCGATGCCGCGACCGGACGCGACATCCTCGACCTCCTGAAGAAGCGCCATGACGCCGGGCTGACCATCGTCATGGTGACCCACGATCCCAACGTCGCCGACTACGCCGACCGGGTGGTGCGACTCGAGGACGGTCGAGCCGTGGAAGCGACCGCTTGACCCCGGCGGCCGCCGACGCCGGCGCCCCCTCGCCATCCGCACGCCGTGGCGGCCTGGCGAACCTGCTTCTCCTTCTCGCCGCCGGCATCGCTCAGATGCTGGTGGTCGTCGACTACACCGCGACGGCGATCACCCTCCCGAGCATGGCGCGGGATTTCGACGTCTCCGCCGACAGTCTCCAGTGGGTGATCACCGGCTACGTCCTGACCTTCTCGATCGTGCTCGCGATCGCGGGCCCGCTGGGAGACCGGTACGGTCGCCGCCGACTGCTGCTGCTGGGCATCGTGCTGTTCGGCGCCGCATCGCTCTGGGTCGGGTTCGCCGGATCCGTGACCATGCTCATCGTGTCGAGACTCGCGCTCGGCATCGGGGGCGGGCTGCTCTTCCCGCTCTCGACCGCGGTGGTCGGCGCCAGCACCGATCGCTCCGACCTGCCGCGGATGATGTCGATCCTCACCGGCATCGCCACCATCGGCATGGCGATCGGCCCGGTGGTGGGCGGCGTCTTCACCGAACTGATCGACTGGCGGTGGGTGTTCTTCATCAACCTGCCCTTCTCCGTCGTCGCCTTCATCCTGATCCTCGTCTTCGCGCGGGAGAGTCGGAACCCGGACGCGGCCGAGGGCCGCATCGACTTCACGGGGATCGCGTTGCTCACGCTCGGAATCGGCGGCCTCTCCATCGGCATCGCGTGGATTCCGGACCGACCGGCGACGACGTGGATCCCGGTGCTCGCGGGCGGTCTCCTCGCACTGATCCTGTTCGTTCCCCTCGCGATGAGAAAGGCCGCCCCGCTGATCGATCCTCGCCTGCTCGGGAACCGTGACTTCGCCGGCTATCTGCTCGGCGGCAGCCTCAGCAACGCGTGCTGGTGCGTGCTGATCTTCGCCACGACGCTCTACCTCCAGGAGGTGCGGGGCGATGATGCGATGACCACCGGATTCCAGTTCCTCTATCTCAGCGGCCCCGTGGCGATCGCCGGTTTCATCGGCCCGGCGATCCAACGACGGATCGGCACGCG